>NZ_JBHLVZ010000111.1:0-4393 GCF_042433125.1 Muricoccus vinaceus
GCGGTCGGTCCAGTGGCGGACGTCGAGCACCCTTTCGGACAGGAAGGCGGTCAGGGCGGGGCGCTGCTGCAGAACGGTGGCCAAATCTTCTCTCCTTGAGGCGCGGCACAGCTTCCCCGAAGTCCTGGCCGGTAAGCGACCCGCTTGCGCCTTCGCTGCCAAATCGGCCCGCGGTCGAGATCAGTTCAGCAACATCCAAACATAGGCGAGAACGATGGCGAGCAGCACGAGGAGGCGGCTTGGACCATCGATCGCATCAAGAATCCGCTGCATCCGAGGGCTCATCCTGCTCCTGAGCCAACCCTCCCCAGGGTCGTCCAAACCATCCGCCAGTCCGTGAGGCTCGACCATGGGGAAGTCGCGGGGCAGTTCCGGCGAGTGGCTGGAATCGCGCTGCGTTAAGGGCATCAGCCTGATTGCCGAATGGTGGGCGGCATCACCATGGTGCGGCAGCGCCATCGCCATCGCCCTATTCGGCCGCGACCGGCTCGGGCAGGGCGCGGATCACCTGGCTACCCTGACGAAAGCAGAAGTCACCGAAACCCTCGCCCGGCCGTCGGCGCATCGCAAAGGCAGCGATCAGCGGCTCCAGCGCCTCGCCCACCCGGTCGGTTGCCACCTTGTCCGCGAGTGGAAAGGAGAGCCGTGTTCCCTCGAAGTCGCCGCCGACGAAGAGGGAGTAGATGCCGGGTGCACGCCCGACAACGCCGATGTCGCCGGCATAGGGGCGCGCGCAGCCGTTCGGGCATCCCGTCAGCCGCAAGGAGATGCGCTCTTCGAGCAGCCCGTAGCGAGCCAGCACCTCCTGCACCTGGGCGACGATGGGCCCGTGGACGCGCTCGCCCTCCGTCAGCGCCTGTCCGCAGGTCGGGAGGGCAGTGCAGGAAAGCGACCAGCGGACGAGCGGTGAAAGCTCCTCCGCGAAAACGACGCCGGCGGCGCGCAGCAAGGCTTCCAGGGCTGCCTGGTCCGAGGGCCGCACGTTGGAGAGGATCAGATCCTGCTGCGGCGTGGCGATCGGGTCGAGGCCGAAGCGCGCGACGGCTTCGCGCAATGCGGTGCGCAGCGCGACGCCCGGCCGATCCGCGATGCGGCCGGAAGGAATGGGCAAACCAAGCCAGAGCCGGCCATCCCCCTGCTCGTGCCAGCCCAGAAGTTCCGGCACCTCGAGCCTCGGCAAGGGCGGCGCGGGTGGCAAGCGTCGCCCGAGATCCTCCGACAGGCGCTCGCGAACCCAGTCAACGCCGCGCTCCGCCACGACATACTTCAACCGCGCGTGCCGCCGGTCGGAGCGGTCGCCATGATCGCGGAACAGGCGTACCACCGCGCGCGCCATCTCCTCCACCTCGTCGGGGCCGATAACGGTGATCGGATCCGCGAGACGTGGAAATGTTGCGGGCTTGTTGTGGGTCATGCCCATGCCGCCGCCGATGGTCACGATCCAGCCCTTGACCTCGCCGGACAGATCCGTCTGCGCGATGAAGCCGAGATCGTTGGAGAGGATGTCGGGCGTGTTGTCCGCCGGATGGGCAAGCGAGGCCTTGAACTTCCGCGGCAGGTAGGCCGGGCCGTAGAGGGGATCCTCCTCGTGGCCGACCTTCTCGCCGCCAAGGAAGATCTCGTGATGCGCCCGGGTGCGCGGCAGCAACGAGGCGGAAAGGGCGAAGGCTTCTCGCTCCAGCCGTGCGTGCAATGCATCGCGCCTCGGTGCGGGAGAGGTGGTAATGTTGCGCGCAACGTCACCGCAGGCGGCCATGGTCGTCAGCAGTGCTTCCTCGATGGAGGCAATGCAATGCGTCAGATCGCCCCGCCTGACAGTGTGGAACTGCATGCCCTGGCGCGTGGTCAGGCGCATGGTGCCGTCCGCGTTGCTATCCGCCAACGCGTCCAGCGCCAGCCATTGCGCCGCCGTCAACCGGCCGGCGGGTGCGCGAACGCGCACCATGAACTGCCAGTCCTTATCAAGCCCGGCTTGCTTGCGCGCTGTCGCGGTGTCGCGGTCGAACTGCTCGTAGGTGCCATGGAACTTGAGCAGCGCGTACGACGCCTCGCTCAGCCCGCCGGGCGCATCGGCGGCAGCCAACTCCTCAGCGATCGTCCCGCGCAGCCCGACGCTGGCCACTTTAATTCCTTCCGCCCCACTCGGCTGGCCTATCATGTCGCACCTCTTTTCCTTCCGGAAGAATGCGCGGAAACGTGAGGCCAGCAAGGGAATGGAATTCCTTATTGCGGGCAATCTTTGATCATTTTTCTCTCCTCCCTTTGATCCATTGCATTCGCTAGAAGAGCTCGATTCTCATGCAACACTTCCCTGCCTTTCTTGATCTTCACGGTTGCGCGGCGTTGGTGCTGGGCGAGGGCGAGGCGGCCGACACCAAGGCTGCGTTGCTGACCCGCGCGGGTGCGGTGTTGCACCGGGCGCCGCGCTTTGGCGGTGACCTGCCGGAGGGCTGCGCCATCGCGATCGGTGCCGGCGCGCCGGAAGAGGACCTGCGGGCGCTCTCGGCGGCATGCCGGGCGCACGGCGTTCCCGTGAACATCGTAGACCGCACCGTGCTCTGTTCCTTTGTCATGCCGGCGATAGTGAACCGGGCGCCGCTGACCATTGGCATCTCCACGGGGGGCGCGGCGCCGGTGCTGGCCCGCCTCGTGCGCGCGCGGATCGAGGCCGTGCTGCCGCCGGCGCTGGGGCGCCTGGCCGCGCTGGCGGAGCGCTTCAAAGGCGCGGTCCGCGCGGCGCTGCCCGACCTCGCGGCGCGCCGTCGCTTCCTGGACGCGGCGCTGAGCGGACCGGTGGCCGACCTCGCGCTCGCCGGGCACGAGGCGGAGGCGGAGGACGCCTTCGCGGCAGCGCTGCGGGGGGCGGAGGCGAAGCCGGCGGGGGTGGTGCACCTGGTCGGCGCCGGGCCCGGGGCGGCCGACCTGCTGACCCTGCGAGCGCTGCGGCTGCTGGGTGAGGCGGACGTGATTGTGCATGACCGCCTGGTGGGCGAGGGCGTGCTGGACCTCGCGCGGCGCGATGCCGAGCGGATCTATGTCGGCAAGAGCCGGGCGAACCACTGCCTGCCACAGGAGGGGATCAACGCGTTGCTCGTGCGCCTGGCGCGGCAGGGCAAGCGGGTGGTGCGCCTCAAGGGGGGCGACCCCTTCGTGTTCGGGCGCGGCGGCGAGGAAATGCAGGCCTGCCGCGTCGCCGGCGTCGCCTGCGAGGTGGTGCCGGGCGTCACGGCCGCGCTGGCCTGCGGGGCAGCGGCGGGCATTCCGCTGACGCATCGCGACCACGCGCGCGCCGTGACCTTTGCCACCGGCCACACGCGCGAGGGGCGGCTGGACCTCGACTTCGCTGCCCTGGCCCGGCCCGGCCAGACCCTGGCCATCTACATGGGCGTCTCAACCCTGCCTGCGCTGCGCGACGGACTGGTGGCGGCGGGAATGGAACCCGCCACCCCGGCGGCCCTGGTGGAGGCGGGCGGCACCACGGAGCAGCGCACGCTGCGCGGTACGCTGGAGGGCATCGTGACCTCCGCACCCGAATGGCACCAGGGCGGTCCCGTCATGATCCTGGTCGGAACCGTCACCGCTGAGGTAGATGGAGCCGCTTTGGAAACAAGGTTTACCGATAGCAGGCGACAAGTCTCCCCGACGGAGGAGCGGCTTCTTTCGCCGGCCTGATCAAGAATGTCGTATTCATTCGAGGTATTTTGGATGGAACAGGCTCGCTTATGAGACCTGTGCGCGGATGTGTGTGGACCCGGCTCGACGTAGGCTGATTCGCTGCCTGTGTAGACGAGGGAGGTCGACATGGCGCGGCGGCGGATCAATCAGGAAGATCTCATCACACGGGCGGAGCCGCGAGCGGCACTGCCGCTGTTGGAACTCGCCGCATTGCTGGATCGGGCTGAGATAGATCGTCACCTAGCCGATATCTCGACTGCGGCAAAGAGCGAACGTGGCTGGCCGCCACTGGCTCTCTTTCGTGGCTTGTTGCTGGCCACCTGATATGACCTGTCGGGGCATTGGCAAGTTGAGGGGCGTTGGTCGGAATGACCGGGCCGGGGCAGTATGCCGGGATGACGTCAGATCCGGCCACCTACCCTGGATACCGCTTCTCGGCGGAGATCATCAGCCATGCGGTCTGGCTGTATCACGTGTTCAGCCTGAGCCTGCGGGACGTGGAGCTGATCCTGGCGGAGCGGGGCATCATCGTCACGCGCGAGAGCATCCGGAACTGGTGCCGCAAGATCGGTTCGGAGTTCGCCCGCAAGCTGCGGCGCCGCCGGCCAAAGCCGGGCGACATCTGGCACCTCGATGAGGTGTTGATACTGTCGGTTAATTCATGCGGCTGCTGCCAGAGCCGCAAATCGGGTCACGCGCGTCTTGGCTCGTGGCAGGC
>NZ_JBHLVZ010000112.1:0-1394 GCF_042433125.1 Muricoccus vinaceus
CACGACGACCGCCGCCTGCTGGCCAAACACGGCATGCTCTGCCCGATGAGCCGAAAGGGTGATTGCTGGAACAACGCCCCCATGGAAAGCTTCCTCGGCAGCCTCGAAACCGAATTCGAGGAGGACGGGCCGTTCCCCACCCGACAGGCCGCACGATCCACCCTCTTCGCCTTCATCGAAGGCTTCTATAATCGACAGCGCCTCCATTCAGCGATCGGCTACAAAGCCCCGAAGGAGATGGAACAACTCGCCGCGGCCGCGTAGGCCTTAACCCGCGTCCACTGCAGCGGGGGAAGGTCACGTTCCCTGGCGGTTACGATGAGCCGGAAACCCTCCTTTCCTCAACCACCTCCGCCTGTCTCATGAGCCCTGACGGCGGACACCTGCCCTGGAACGTCCAGGGCCTGCCGCTCCGCCTCGATCAGCGAAACGCCGCCTGATCAGGCGCAGCCTCGTTGTCCACCGCCGATGCCGCGGCTTTCGCCGGGCGCATACGGTGAACCAGCGATGGCACACACGGACCTTCTGGCCAAACCTCATCTCATCCTGGAACCAGAGCGTCAGGCGCTTGCCTGGGTGCTTGGCCCTGATGCGGTCCAGTTCGCCCTGAAACCCCTTTTTTGCGAAGTCCTCCCGGGCGACCGGATCAGCTTTGGGGTGCGAGGGTCGGGCCTTCTGCCGTGACAAGCCCAGCGCGCGCACGAGCTTGGACATGTGGCCCTCGTGATAACGCACTCCCCAGCGGGCCTCCGCCTCCCGGCAGGGTTCTCCCAGGGTCCAAGCGGACAGACCCGTGGTCTCCACCTCCGGCCCGTCCAGGATCATCTGGGGCAAGGCCGACCGGCGCGCCTCGTTCAGCCGCCGCTTGGAGCCGGGTCGAGGTCGGTCGTGCAGGCCTGCCAAGCCTTCGGTGTTGTAGCGCAGCACCGCATCGCGCAACGCTTGCCGCTCCATGTCCGCCAGACGTGCCGCCTCCGCCCGCGTCAAACCCTCCAGCGCACCTGCGATCGCCTGCATGCGCGCCGCAGCAGCACGGTCCGGTTCACGCCGCGCAACTCCGCCGCCGACAGGTCACCACCTATCGCAAGCCGCTTGCCGTTTATCGTGCCCGCCCCTGCCCAGGTCAGACCACGACCAAATCAGCTCCCTCCGCGTCGCACCAAATCACGTGCGAGTCAGTTCCGGCGCGGGCCGGTATGAGAGAAAGCGAAAGGAGCGTGCGTCAAGGACATACGCCAGACGTACGGGTGTGCCTCAGCGGGTGGTCTGCTTTGTGCTCACCACACGCGATGAGAGGTTGCATAGATGAGCCCATCTGTTCAGGGTGCAGCCGTGCAATTAAGATTATCACTCCTTCTTGCCATGGTTGGTCTGGTTGCCCTCGTCGGCAGTCC
>NZ_JBHLVZ010000113.1:0-93658 GCF_042433125.1 Muricoccus vinaceus
TGGCCACCCAAGCCCTACACACCGGACCGTGCCGGATTTTCCACCACCTCCGCGGACGCTACCTGGCACGGCGGCAGGTGTCGCGGTGGGCGCGCTGGCCGGAGCCCTGATCCCCTTCGGTGGGCTGGCCGCCTGGGCCATCGGGCAAGGGGCGGCGGAACTGGGTGCGGGCGCAGCCCAGCTGGCCTATTCCCGCGAGGAAGAGCGCGAGGCGGATTACCTGGCCGTCTTCCTCCTGGCCCGGGCCGCCTACGATCCGGCACAGGCTGGGGAGGTCTGGATCAGGCTTGCGCCGCGCGGCCGCGCGCAAACGGCGTCCGGCGTGCTGGATCGCCATCCCAGCGAGGCGGAGCGGCTGGCGGCATGGCGCCGCACCGTGCAGGAGGTGCGGACATCCCCCGGCCTGGTTCCCCGGCGCGACGTGGCGGGCTGACGAGGCCCATCGGTGGAAACCAGCGTTGCCTCGGGCGTTGCGGGGAAGCATCGTGAACGTGGGGGAGAGGCGATGAACGATCGTGACCTGCCGGCCCGGCAGCGCCACCCGGAGGAGATGCGGGCCAGCGTGCATCTCCGGGCGGGAGCGCTGGCCATCCGCGCGAGGGCAAGCGCCACCCCGGCCGGACTGGTGAGCATCGGAATTCTCGTCTCGACGATCCTGCTTTCCACGGCGGTGCTGGTCCGGGCAGCCCGCCAGCCGGTGCGGCGATAGGGGCGGAGGCTTCCGGGGCCGCTTTCGCGGCGTCGGTTGCGCCGACGCCGCGTCGGCGTCAGGTGCCGAGCCGGCCGGGTGCCATCGCGGCATCCGGGGCCTCTTCCAGCTTCCCGCCGGGCTGCGCGCTCAGCGCCGCCACGGCGGGGGTGCCGGACCCGGCCGGGGAAAGCTCGATGCCTTCCGTGCCTGCCGCTCCAGGCCGGCTGCCCAACCGCCCGACCACGCGGAAGGCGACCAGGGCCGCGGCGCTGCCGAACAGCGCGGCGGCCGCAACCTGGGCCACCAGCACGCCGCCGGGCCCGTGGGCCGAGCCCAGCATAACAAAGGGTATCGTCCCCAGCGTGGCCCTTCCCCAGTTGAACAGGGTGGAAAGCAGCGGCCGGCCGAGGTTGTTGAAGGCCGCATTCGCCACGAACAGCGCGCCGGTGAACAGAAAGCCTCCGGCCAGCCAGGTGCAGAACAGCCGGATCAGCGCCGCCGTCTCCCCCGCCGCCGAGAAGGCCGTCACCACGAGGTCCTGGCAGGCCCAGAGCGCCGCCCAGGCCAGCAGCACGGCGCCGACCACCACCGCCATGCTGTCACGCAAAACCGCCCGCACGCGGTCCGGACGCCCCGCGCCCATGTTCTGCGCCATGATCGGCCCCACCGCACCGCTCAGGGCATAGACGATGCCGAAGGCCACCGGAGAAAGGCGTTCGATGGTCGCCTGGCCGGCGATGGCGGCCGGGCCGAAGGCGGCGATGGCCTGCGTCACCCAGGCCGATCCCACGGGGGTGGCGAGGTTGGTCAGCACCGCCGGCGCCGCCACCGCCATCACCTGCCGGGCATCGGCCAGCAGCGCGCCGGGCTCGATCCGGCCCACCAGCCTGTGCCGCCGCGCCGCCCCGTGCCAGGCCAGCCCCACCAGCACGACGCGCGAGGCCAGCGCCCCGATCGCGGCACCATCCAGACCGAGGCCCATCGCGAAGATCAGCAGCGGGTCCAGCGCCGCCGTGGTGACGGCGGCGAACAGCGTCACGTTCATCGCCCGCCGTGCGTCGCCCACCGAACGCAGCAGCGCCGAGAGTCCCATTCCCGCAGCCAGCAGCGGCACCGAGGGCACGACGATCACGAGGTAGCGCGCGGCCAGGCGGTGCGTCTCCCCGGTGGCGCCCAGCCAGTTCAGCAGCGGATGCAGGGCCGCCACGGTTGCCATGGCGATCAGCACCATCACCAGCACCATCAGCGCGAGGCCGCTGGCGCCGAGCCGCCGCGCCGCCGCACGGTCCCCGGCCCCGATGGCGCGCGACACCACGGCGCCGAGCCCGATCGACATGCCGATCGCCACCGCGATCTGAAAGAAGCCCACCGCCCCCGCGAAGCCCACCGCCGCCGCCACAGGCTGCTCGCCCAGCCTGGAGATGTAGAAGAGGCCGAGCAGGTCCACGGCGAAGACCGCCACCAGCCCCACCGCGCCGGTGGAGGCCATCACCAGCACGTGCCGCAGGGTGGAGCCCGTGACAAAGCGCGGCGCAGCGGTCGTGGTCGTTCTTGATGGCTTCATGCCCGCCCATACCACGTCGCGCCCCGGTGGCCTCCCGGCCGAAGCGGCTTGTGCGCGGGCGAGGGCCGGTCCAGGCTTTGCCGAACAGGCGTGCCCAACGCGCCGGGACGGAGGAGAGGACCATGAGCACCCGGATCACGTTCCGCGTGGATGGGCAGGACCAGACCGTCACGGTCGATCCGGACATGCCGCTGCTCTACGCCCTCCGCGACGACCTCGGCATGAGCAACCCGCATTTCGGCTGCGGCCTGGCGCAGTGCGGGGCCTGCACCGTGCACCTCGACGGCGCGCCGATCCGCTCCTGCGTCACCCCCACCTCGGCCGCCGAGGGACGTCAGGTGACCACCCTCGCGGGGCTGGGCACGCCCGAGCACCCGCATCCGGTGCAGCAGGCCTATATCGACGAGCAGGTGCCGCAATGCGGCTACTGCATCAATGGCTGGATCATGACGGCAGCCGCCTTTCTGCGGGACAACAGGAACCCCAGCGAGGACCAGATCCGCGAGGCCCTGACCGGGCTGAAATGCCGCTGCGGCACGCACATGGCCATCCTCCGCGCCGTGAAGCGCGCGGCGGCGATCGGGTGAGGGGGCGGGCCATGGGCATCCAGCTTTCCCGCCGCGGGGCGCTCCGCTCCGCTGGCGTCCTTATCGTCTCGGCCGGGCTGCCCGTCTCGCTCGACGCCGTGCTCGCGGTGCGCGAGGCCGCGGCGCAGGGCGTGCCCGTGCCCCCGCTGCCGGGCCAGCTCGATTCCTACATCGCCGTGCACGCCGATGGCGGCGTCACCGCGTTCTTCGGCAAGATCGACGGCGGGCAGGGCCTGGACGTCGCGATCGCGCAGATCGTGGCCGAGGAACTCGACCTGCCGGCGGAGCGCGTGCAGGTCGTCATGGGCGACACGGCGCGGACGGTGAACCAGGGCGGGGCCAGCAACGCCTCGGGCGTGTCACAGGGTTCCATCCCGCTCCGCAACGCGGCGGCGGAGGCGCGGCTGCTTCTGGTGGAGATGGCCGCCGGGCGCCTGGGGGTGCCGGTCGCGGCGCTGTCCGTGGGCGATGGCGCGGTGTTCGTCGCGGCCGAACCCGCGCGGCGCCTCCCCTTCGCCGAGCTCGTCGGTGGCCGCACCTTCAACGCCGAGGTGAAGTGGAACGGCCGGTACGGCAACGACCTGAACGTGGAGGGCCGCGCGCGCCCGAAGGCCATCGCGGACTACAAGGTGGTCGGCACCGCCGTCCCCCGGCGTGACATCGCCGACAAGGTCTTCGCCCGCCACGATTACGTCACCGACATCAAGGTGCCGGGCATGCTGCACGCCCGCATGCTGCGCGCGCCGGTGGCCGGCGCCCAGCCCGTCTCCGTGGACGAAGCCTCGGTGCGCGACATTCCGGGGGCGCGCGTGGTCCGGAAGGGCGGCTTTCTGGCCGTCGCGGCGCCGCGCGAATGGGATGCCATCCGCGCCGCGCAGGCGCTGAAGGTGGAGTGGTCCGCCGCCCCGGCGCCCTTCCCGGACCAGGCCGGGCTGTACGACCACATCCGCGCCGCGCCCGTGACCAAGCGCGCGGTGGCGATGCAACAGGGCGACGCACCCGCCGCCATCGCCGGCGCCGCGCGCGTGATCGCGGCCGAATACGAGTGGCCCTTTCATTCCCACAGCAGCATGGGCCCGGGCTGCGCGGTCGCCGACGTGCGCGCGAACGGCGCGCGCATCTGGACGGGATCGCAGAAGCCCCATGCCGTGCGCGACGGCGTGGCGAAGTTCCTGGGCCTCCGGCCCGAAGCGGTGCACACGGTCTGGGTCACCGGCCCCGGCTCCTATGGCCGCAACGACGCCGGCGACACGCCCTTCGACGCCGCCTTCCTGTCGCGCGAACTCGGGGCGCCCGTGCGCGTGCAGTACATGCGCAACGAAGGGCATGGCTGGGACACGAAAAGCCCTGCCTCCGTGCAGCGCGTCCGCGCCGGGCTGGACGCCGGGGGGCGCGTCGTCGGCATCCAGTTCGAATCCAAGTCCTTCTCCCGCACCAACATCGCGACCAGCGAGGCCGACCCGCGCGACAGCCTGGCCAGCCAGCTCATGGGTGGCGGGCTGAACCCGCAGGACACCTACCTGTTTCCCGGCGACTTCGTGCCGACGGAACCCTATGCCTTCCCCGCCCGCCTGATGGCCTGGGAAACCATCCCGCCGCTGCTGGACCGTGCCTCGCCGCTCCGCACCTCCCACCTGCGCGACCCGCTGGGGCCGGAGCTGATCTTCGCGGCCGAAAGCTTCGTGGACGAACTGGCCTCCGCGACCGGCGCCGATCCTGTCGACTTCCGCCTGCGCCACCTGCGGGAGGAGCGCGACATCGCGGTGCTGCGCGCGATCACGGAAAAGGCCGGCTGGCAGCCCCGCCCCGCCGGCCCGCGCGGCATGCCCGGCGACGTGGCCAGCGGGCGCGGCGTTTCCCTGGCCCGGCGCGACGGCACGGTGGTCGGACTGGTGGCCGAGGTGGAGGTGGACCGCCGCTCCGGCAACATCCGCGTCAAGCGCATGGTTGTGGGCCAGGACTGCGGCCTGATCATCAACCCCGACGGGCTGCGCCGCTGCGTGGAGAACGCCCTGGTCTACGGCACCAGCCGCGCCCTGCGGGAGGAAGTGACCTTTGACCGCAACAACGTCACCAGCGTGGACTGGGCCACCTATCCCATTCTCGACATCACCGAGGCGCCGGAGATGGTGGAGGTCGTGCTGATCAACCGCCCGGACATCCGCCCGACCGGCGCGGGGGAGCCCGCCGTCCGCACCGCCGGCGCCGCCATCGCCAACGCCGTGTTCGATGCGACCGGGGTGCGCCTGCGCCGCGGTCCCTTCACGCCGGAGCGGGTGAAGGCCGCCATGGCCGGTGCTTAGGGCCAGGATGCACGCGATGCGCGCCGCCCTCGTCCTCCTGGCCGTCCTCCTGCCGGCGGTGGGCGCGGGCGCGCAGACCGCCGCGCGGCTGGGGGAGGGCGGGCCGCCAACCACCATCCTCACCCCAGGGCGCGAGACCCGCAGCATGGGCACCGGCGCCGCACCGACGACGCGCAGCCCGGTTTCCACCCCCGCCGCCTCCGCGCCCTCAGCGGGTGGGGAACGCGCGCCGGGCCGCGACCCCGGCACGGCACAGCGCCCGACGCCGGACCAGTCGCGCTAGGCGTCGCTACTTGATCGGCGGCTTCGGCAGCACCGCCTCGCCGGGCTCCATGGTGAAGGTGTGGTCGAGCGAGAACCACGGTGCCGTCACGTCGGGCCTGGTGGGATGCGGCTCTTCGTGGCGGCGGTAGTCGCCGATCAGCGCGCGCGTGACGCCGAACTGCACGTCCGTTTCCAGGTAGGGATCGTCGCCGACATAGACCTGCGAGGTGAGCGTCTTGAACCCTTCCTTGAACACCAGCGCGTGCACATGCGCGGGACGGAAGGGATGGCGGTCCTGCGCCTCCAGCAGCCGCCCGACCACGCCGTTCGTCGGGATGGGATAGCCGGCCGGCTTGATTGAGCGGAACCAGAACCGCCCTGACGCATCCGTGGTGAACTTGCCCCGCAGGTTCATGTCCGCCTGCTCCGGATCCTGGTTCTCATAGAGTCCGACAGGGGAGGAGTGCCACACGTCCACCTCCGCCCCGGGAATGGGCGCGCCCTTCGCATCCTGCACGCGCCCCGTCATGAACAGCGCCTCCCCGGGCGTGGGCGAGCGCAGAAGCGATCCGCCGTTCTCCATCCGCGGCGAGTTGAGCCGCCAGAAGGGCCCGAGCAGCGACTGCGAGGTTTCGGTGTTTCCGCGGTCGCCGTTGTTCAGCAGGCAGACCAGCGACGACACGCCGAGCGAGCCCGACATCAGCACCATCTCGTTGTGCGTGTCCGTGGTCAGCTGCCCGATCTCGTTCAGGATCGCGTTGGCCTGGCGGAACTCGGCCTCGCTCAGCCGCACGTCGCGCACGAAGCTGTGCAGGTGCCGCACGAGGGAGAGCATGATCTCACGCATGCGTGGGTCATGGGTGCGCTCCATGACCGCGAGGACGGCCGGGGTCACGTCCTCCTGGCGTTGCAGGATCATCGTTGCGTCTCCTCGCCCAGCGCGCCGCCCTGCGCCCGCGCTGGCATTGATACAGCGGTCGGCGAGAGCCGTGTAGCGTCGGGCTTCCCCCTGACGTTGCGCAGAGCGGAGGAAACGATGCAGCACGGCGCCACTGACCCCATGCCGGCCTGCCGTCCCGCCCACCTCCGGTGCGGTGAGGGGCGCCGTTCGTTGCTCGGCGCCGCGGCTGGGCTTCTGCTTCCGCGCCTGGCCGGTGCGCAAACCGCCTAGCCCAGCCGCCCCGTCAGCATCGTGGTGCCCTTCCCGCCGGGCGGCACGCTCGACACCCTGGCGCGCACGCTCGCGGAGAAGCTTCGCTCCGCGCTCGGCCAGCCCGTGCTGGTGGACAACCGCGCGGGCGCCCCGCGGGCAATGTGGGCGCGAGCCAGGTGGCGCGCGCGCAGCCCGATGGCCATACGCTGCTCTGCGCACCGCAGATGAGCTTCAACGCGGACCTGCTCTATTCCGACATCAACGACGACCCGCGGGGCTTCGAGCCCATGAGCGTGCTCGCCACCTATCCCAACGTGATCGTCGGCCGCCAGGACCTGCCCTTCTCCGGCGTGCCGGATCTGCTGGACGCCGCGCGCGCCCGGCCGGACGGCATCACCTACGGCTCGCAGGGCAACGGGCAGATCGCGCATCTCACCTTCAAGATGCTGGATGCCATGACGGGCGTGCGCATGGTGCACGCGCCCTATCGCGGCAGCGCGCCGCTGCTGACGGCCCTGCTTTCGGGAGAGGTGGACATCAGCGCCGACAACCTGCTTCTGATGAACCCGCAGGTCGCGGCCGGGATGCTGGCGGAGGGCCGCCTGCACCATATCGCCTTCGAGCTGCGTGACTGGGGAGCGGTGGAGGAAGCCTGCGACACCCTGGGCGCACGGCGCATCCCGTTGATCTGGGGCCCTGGCCGCCACACGGTGGGCCACAACGTCCACATTTGCCGCCTGGACCCGGACGGCCAGATTCTAGTTCTACACCGAACTGGACCCGATGAGCGACGAGGCCGCGGGTCAACGGGATCGGCGCCCATGGCACCAGGAAACACCCTTGCGCCCGCGGCGCTGGGAGATAGGCCCCTTCACCTCGAACGCCTCGGGCATCCCGACACCTTCGGGAGTCCGCGATGCGTGAAGGGCGGGGGCGAGGCCCCCGTCCGGGGTTCAGCGCGCCTCGATGCCGCTGCGTGTCGCCACGATCTCGGAGGTTTCGCAGATGTTCACGCGCATGATCTCCGCGCGCTCACCATTGGCCCAGACCACCTTGAAGTCGTAGTTGCCGCCACGACCACCGGGATTGTAGGTCACCGAACGGCCGGCGGGGACGACGTTTTCGCCCAGCCGGTCCCGGCCCCAATCCGACTGGGAGGAAGGTCCGAAGTAGAACTCGTTCACGGCTGCGCCGGAGCTGTTGCGCAGCGTGAAGCGGGTGTCGCATCCCTGTGCGAAGGCCGGGCCGGAGGCGACCGCCAGCAGGGTGGCAGCGATAGCAAAGCGACGGAACATCTGACATCCCTTGTCCATGATGCTGACGCGCTCTCCGGGAGGCGGGCGTCAGGTTGGCCACGTTACGACCTGCTCCTTAACAAATTGTTGCACTAAAAAAATAGTCTTAACGGGCCGCACCCGGCAGCGCTGACTTCCCCCTTGCGGGTCAGGGGGCGCGCATCTCGGTCGGATTTTGCGTCACGCGGTTGAGCTCCGGGTAGTCCCGCAGCATCGGGGCGCCGTAGAGCGGCTTGTAGGCGCCCTGATGGCAGGTGGTGCAGTTCGCCTTCAGCGGGTCTCCTTCCGGTCCGAGCCGGTGGGCGGGGAACACGGGCTGCAGCGTCTGGATGTAGTTCCTGTTGATGTCGCGCAACATGCCGATGCCGTGCCAGGCCGTCACCCGCTGCGGCGTGCTTTCCTCCCAGGACGAGAATTGCTGGCTGTTGTGGCAATTGACGCAGCCGACGCCGAGCGAGTTGGAGAAATGCATCATCAACGCATAGGTCCACTCCGTCTGCTTGGTGGATTGGTTGTTTCCCGAAGGCAGCGGCGTGCGGCCCTGGATGCGGATGGGCTGGTCGTCCAGCAGGAAAGGCGTGAAGGGATCGAAGGGCAGGGACGACAGGCCCGCCGCGCGGGATGGCCGGTTTTGCCCCGTCGCCACCTCGGCGAAGCCGCCCGCCCAGCTGGTGTTGGCGGGCTGCGTGGACCACACATTCTGCGGCACGGGATTGCCGCGATGGCAGGTGTAGCAGGTCACGCCGGTGAGACCGACATGGTTCGCGTACTGCGCGTTGATCTGCTGCGTCATCTGCAGCATCCGCCGCGCCACCACCTTGGTGTAGACCGAGTCCTCGGCGAAGTTCTCGAGGTCGTGGCAGTAACCGCAGCCGCCGCCCTCCACCTTGTCCTCCGGCGAAACCCAGGCCGTCATGGCCTGCATGATGCGCCCGAACTGCCCGGCGCTGAGGTTCCCCAGCACCTGCACGTTCTGGTAGATCTCGGATGCGCGCGGGTCCTCGTCGTCCGCGGGCTCGAGCACCTCCGGCAGCACCTGCAGGGCGGCCTGCACCTCCAGCATGCGCGGGTTGTAGACCAGCTCCATGCCCGTGCCGCGGAATCCCCGCTGCACGGTGAGGACGGGGGGGCGCTCGAAGGTCAGCAGCACCACCGTGGCGGCCACGAGGAAGGCCGCGCCCACCCCGATGCCCACGACCTGCCGGGAGTTCATCGACCGGCTCCCAGGACGGAGGCCGGGTCCGCCATCGGCGGATAGACGGCGGGATAGGAGGGCGCGTAGCCCTGCTTGATGGCCCAGAGATACCAGTTGTCGACCACCGTGCCGGTGAGCAGGATGCCGATCCCGCCCGCGATGGGGCAGAGGACGGCGAACCACCAGGCCCAGCGATGGACGGATTCGAAGGTGGCGTTGAAGCCCATGGTCCAACGCCAGAAGAGGGCGCAGCGCTCATGCGCCGTGCCGCGGTCGATCACCTGCTCCACCTCGCGCTCCGACCCGAAGCGCCCGGCCGCGAGGATGGTCGCGCCGTGCATGGCGAAAAGCAGCGTCGAGCCATAGAGGAAGACGATCGAGAGCGCGTGGAACGGGTTGTAGAACAGGTTCCCGTACCGGATCGAAAGCGCGGCCGTCCAGTCGAGGTGCGGGAAGATGCCGAAGGGCACCGCCTCGCCCCAGGAACGCATGAGCAGCGGGCGGAAGAAGCCGAGCACCAGGTAGAGCCAGATGGCCGCGCCGAAGGCCCAGGCCGTGTGCGTGCCGAGGCCCAGCTGGCGCGAGCGCCGGTAGATGCGGACCCACCACATGATGACGGAGGTGGTCAGGAAGAATCCCGCCAGCAGCCACCAGCCTCCCTCCGCCAGCGGCGGGAAGCTCAGTCCATAGCCCGGCGCCGGCGGCTCGAGCGCGAGCCAGGGTAGCAGCCGGATGAACTGAATGGGATCCCATCCCACCGAGGCCCACATGTTGAGCCCGATGATCTCGAAGGCGACGAAGCCGCAGATCAGCGAGACGAGGCCGCTCCAGCCGAGATAGATCGGCCCCACCTGCGCATCGCCCAGGATGCCCGCGAGGTGGGAGAAGATCGGCTTGCCCTCGCGCGGGCCGTCGCCCCTGGCGAAGGGCACGCCGGCATAGGCGGGTCCGCGCACCTGCACGCGGGTGAAGAGGTTCTGGTACTCGATCATGGTGTGTCCTCCCTCAGCCCTGGCGCCAGATCGGCAGGTTCAGCCACCAGCCCCACCATTCCGGCCAGCCGCGGGTCCAGAAGGGGCCGCTGATGACGATGCAGACCGCGCTCCAGAACCCCGCGCTGAGCGCCGCGAAAAGGCCGAGGCGGTGGATGCCGAGCGTACCGATCGAGTAGCCGATGATGTCCCGGTAGAAGGTGTTCTCGTGCTCCGCGGTCTTCACCGCCTGGCCCTTGCCCGGGTTGAGCGCGGCCAGCACCAGCGAGGCGTGCAGCGAGAGCGCGAGCGTGGTGGTGAAGAAGAAGGTCACCCCCAGCATGTGCGCGGGATTGTAGTGGAAGTGCAGGTACTGGTAGCCGACGTTCGACACCCAATCGAGGTGGCTCCAGATGCCGTAGGGAAAGCCGTGCCCCCAGGCGCCCATCAGCACGGGCCTGACGACCACGAGCGTGACATAGGCCAGGATCGCGAAGGAGAAGGCGACGGGGATGTGCAGCCCCATGCCGAGCTTGCGCGCGATCTCCGCCTGCCGCAGCGCCCATGAGGTGAAGGCACCGATCGCGCAGATCGTGATGATCTGCCAGAGCCCGCCCTCCTTGATGGGCGCCAGCGCGAGGCCGTAGGCCAGGTCGGGCGGGGCGATGCTGATCAGCCAGATGTTGAAGGTGCCCTGCAGCGCCGCGCCGTAAAGGATCAGCAGCGTGCCGAGCAGGCTGAAGAAGGCGGTCGTGACCCCGAAGAACCCGACATAGAAGGGCCCGACCCAGAAGTCGAAGAGGTCGCCGCCGACCAGCGTGCCACCCCTGACCCGGTATTTCTGTTCGTAGCTCAGCATGGCCATCGCCGAACCCTTCTCCCCGACACATCCCGCGGGCGCGGTGGCGCGCGTCGCGGCCGATGGGGCGGCGGGTGGGGACCATCGGCCCATCCGCCGCCCGGTCTCCGGCCCTCAGCGGGCCGGCGCAACGCCCGGCGCGGGCGCCGGGATAGGTGACATCTGCCCGATCGGGGCAGCCGCCCGCCGCGGGCCTTCCAGCCAGTTGAACCGGTCGGTGCTGAGCAGGATGAAGTGGATCAGCAGCGCCAGCGTCAGCAGGAAGGTCGCGAGCGCGACCAGCGCCCGGCGAGGATCGAAGAGCAGCCAGATGCGCCACATGGTGCTGGCCTCCTCAAACGATGAACGAGGTGAGCGTCGTCACCCCGTCGATCATGGCGCGGGCGTAGCCGTTCGGCCCGGGCAGCCAGGGCCGCCACTGCCAAACCAGGAAATGCGCCACGACGGCGATGACGGTGAAGATAAGGAAGCTCATCACGAAGATGCTGTGGAACTCCCTCGCCTCCGGCTCCGTCAGCCCGGACACGGACACATCCCTTCTTTCCATTTCGGCCATTCAGGCTCCCCTAGCTTTGGCGGACTTTCGGCCGCTCGCGCCGCGCAGCTCCCGCGCGGCCAGGATCGCCTTGGCATCGCTGCCGACGACGAGTGTGGGCCCGGCGCTCGCGCCCGGCATCGTTCCCCTGGCCGCGGCCGGGGAAGGCTCGTGGTCGCTCACGCGACCGTCTCCATCGCGGCCTCGGCCAGACAGCGTGCCGCGCGCGCCGCCGTGACGCGGGCCTCGCCCTCACGCCGTGCCGCGGCCTCAACGCGCTCGCGCCAGCGCTTGGCGGCTGAGATGCGGAGAAGGAAGGGCTCCTGCTCGACGCGCGCCTGCACGAGCGCGAGCGCGTCCGGGTCCCATGAATCGACCTGGGCCGCGCGGGCTGGCGTGGCGTCCACGCGATCGAGTTCGGTGCCCAGCGGCAGGATGTGGAAAAGCGCGTCGAACAGCGCGTTGCAGTATTCCTGCATGAGGTAGGTCGCGCCCGCATAGCCCATGAACGGCGTGCCGGTGGCGCGGCGGATCACCGCGCCGGGGAAGGAGGCCGGGATGTAGACGGCACGGCTTCGTGCTTCCGCCGCGTACATGCGCTCGTTGTAGGAACCGAACAGCACGAGTGCGGGCTTGCTCCGCACGGCATCGCGCACCGCGGCGTTGTCGGTCTTCTCGCCGGGCCTGCGGGCGAATGAGAAGGCGCAGGGCACGCCCATCTCCTCCTCCAGGAAGCGCCGGATCCCCCTTGCATAGGTTTCGGTCGCAACCACCGCGAAGGGCGCGGAGCCGAAGAAATCCTGCGTGACGCTGCGCCAGAGATCCCAGAGCGGCTTCAGCGTCGCGTGCTTCTCGCGCTCGATGAAGGGCTCGGGATCGACGCCCGCGAGTTCTCCCAGCGCGCGCAGGAAGCTGGTGGTGGCGAAGACCCCGATCGGCGCCTGGAGGTAGGGCTGCCCCAGTTCCTCGCAGAGCTTGCGGCCGAACTCGCGGTAAAGGCAGACATTCACCTCAGCGTCACCCAGGCGCGGGATGTCCTCCAGGTGCGAGCCGAGCGGAAAGGTGAGGTTCACCTCGCAGCCTATGCCCTCCACGAGCCGCCGGATCTCCGCGAGGTCGGAGGGCATGTTGAAGGTGCCGTAGATCGGCCCGATGATGTTGACGCGCGGCGTCGTCCCCTCCGGCCGCGGCTTTCTCACCTTCGGGCGCTTCTTGGCTCCGAATTCCGACCAGAGCCAGTTGATGGCCCGGTCCGCGCACTGCCACTGGTCCTCGTCGATCGTGCGCGGGATGAATCGCAGCAGGTTGCTGCCCTGCGGCGTCACGCCGCCGCCTATCATCTCGGCGATGCTGCCTGTCACCACCACGGCCGGAAGGTCAGGATCCTGCGTCGCGTTGGCGCGCCGCAGCGGGCCCTCGGTACCGGTCTTGGAGAGCGCGTCCTCGTCCAGCCCCGTCACCACCACCGGCAGCTCATGCGGCGGCAGCGCGTCGGTGTAGTGCAGCACGGCGGTCACGGGCAGGTTCTCGCAGCCCACGGGGCCATCGATCACCGTGCGCAGGCCGCGCACCGCGGTGAAGGCATAGACGGCGCCCCAGTAGCCGCCGGCCCGGTCATGATCGAGGACGAGCATCAGCTTCCCGTTGCCTCCTCGGCCTTGGCGCGGAGGACCCGCGCGCGCTTCATGCGGTCGCGGAATCCCGGCGGGTCCTGCGGCGGGGTTTCCCAGCCATAGCCGGCGCCTTCCTTCGTGCCGACGCCGCCGAAGAACGACACCATGCGCGAGAAGCGTTCGGCCCCGCGCGTCTGCGCGGTGACGATCCCCGCGAGCGCCCCAGCCCCCGCTGCGCCGAAGAGCGGCCGCGCGGAAACCATGTTGGTGAAGTAGAGCGCGGGCCTCCCTGCCTCCTTCGCCGCCTGCACCAGCGGCGTGGTGCCGAGCGCGAGGTCCGGGCGGACCTCGCGCATCGCCGCCATGTCCTGCTCCAGCGAGGCGCGGTACTGCACGTGCGCGCCGTGCGCCTCCAGCCATTCGCGGTCCGGGTCGCTCCACTCGGTGCGCGGGCAGGCGCTGCCGACATAGGGCACCTCCGCCCCCGCCTCGATCAGCAGCCGCGCGACGAGAAGTTCCGAGCCCTCGTAGCCGGATACCGTGATGCGTGCCTTGATCGGGCTGGCCTCCAGCGCCGCCCGGATGCCCGGCAGCGCGCGCGCCCTGGCATTGCCGATCGCCTCCGCGGGCACGTTCGCCGCGCGCCCGACCGCCTCCAGCCAGGCATCCGTGCCATCCACGCCGACGGGCCCGGACCCGACCACGGGGCGCCCCGCCGTCCGGAACTCCCGCACGGAGGCCGTGTAGAAGGGGTGCAGCGCCGCCGCGACGGTGCAGTCCAGCGCCCCGTAAAGGTCGCGCCACTCGCGCGCCGGCGTTTGCGGCGCGAGCGCCAGTCCCATGGGCGCCAGCAGCGCCCCGATCCCCGGGGGGTCGCCCGGAAACAATTCCCCGACCGGCGCCACCGTGGGCAGGCCCGGCACCTCCCCGCGCGGCCGCGCCACCGGCCCGGCCTCGGCCTCGGACCGCGCCCAGCGCAGCATGGCGGCGGCCAGCACGTCCTTTGCCTCCGCGTGCGTCGGCACGCCGAAGCCGGGCACGTCGATGCCGATCACCCGCACGCCGTCCACCTGCTTCGGCAGCAGGTCGAGCGGCACGCCGGAAGCGGTGGGAACGCAAAGGTTGATCACGACGATCGCGTCCAGCTCCTCCAGCCTCGCCGTGGCCATGACGGCATCGCGGATGTCCTCGAAGAGCTTGCCGGTCACCAGCGTCTCGGAGTTGAAGGGCACATAGCCCACGCTCCGCCGCGCGCCGTAGAAGTGCGAGGTGAAGGTCAGCCCATAGACGCAGCAGGCCGAGCCCGAGAGGATCGTCGCGACGCGCCGCATGCGGAGCCCCACGCGCAGGCTTCCGAAGGCCGGGCACATGGATTGCGGCTGGTCGTGCGGCCCGCGCGGGTAGTCCGCGAGCAGCCGGTCCATCGTGCCGCCCTTGCCGGCCGCGCGCGCCGCATTCTGGAAGGTCTCGCGACCTCCGTGGCAGGCGCCTTCATCGGGTGGGGCGGAGGAGGGGAGGGCGTCCATCGTCAGGCCCCCTCGTAGATCACTTCGAGGGAAGGCTTGATGAGCAGCTCCGTGCCGCACATGTCCTCCATCGTCGCCGGTTGCAGAACGACGCCGCGGCCGACCGCCTCGCCCTTGAACAGGCCGAGCAGCGCGTCCTGGGTGAGGGGCGCCGGCCGGATCGGCGGCGCATCCGCCACCTGCCGGGCCAGTTCCTCGAACACGCCAGCCCATGGACTGCCGGGGGTGCCGATGATCTCGTAATTCGCGCTCTTGCGGCGGATGTCGTCGTCGGCCGGAATGGCCGCGAGGACGGGGATGCCGACCGCGTCCGCGAAGGCCTGTGCCTCCCCCGTGCCGTCGTCCTTGTTGATCACGAGGCCGGCAACGCCGACATTGCCGCCCAGCTTGCGGAAATAGTCCACCGCCGAGCAGACGTTGTTCGCGACATAAAGGGATTGCAGGTCGTTCGAGCCGACCACGATCACCTTCTGGCACATGTCGCGCGCGATCGGCAGGCCGAAGCCGCCGCAGACCACGTCGCCCAGGAAGTCCAGCAACACGTAGTCGAAGCCCCAGGAATGGAAGCCGAGCTTCTCCAGCAGCTCGAAGCCGTGGATGATGCCGCGGCCGCCGCAGCCCCGCCCGACCTCCGGCCCGCCCAGCTCCATGGCGTAGACGCCGTCGCGCTTGAAGCAGACGTCGCCGATCCGCACGGTCTCCCCGGCCGCCTTCTTGCGCGACGAGGTCTCGATGATCGTCGGGCAGGCGCGCCCGCCGAACAGCAGGCTTGTCGTGTCGCTCTTGGGGTCGCAGCCGATCAGCAGCACGCGCTTGCCCTGCTGCGCCATCATGTAGCTCAGGTTCGCCAGGGTGAAGGACTTGCCGATGCCGCCCTTGCCGTAGATCGCGATGATCTGCGTCTGCTTCTTCGGCGGTTCCGTGGAGGGGGCGTCCGGCCCGATCGCCGCTTCGAGGCGCAGCGCTTCCGTCATGTCCACGGCCGTTGTGCCGGCGGGGCGCGTCTGGGCGTTCATGCGGCGTCTCTCCAGTCGAGGACCATCTTCAGGCAGGCAGCGTCTTCAAAGGCGGTGCGGTAGGCATCGGCGGTGTCGGCGGCATCCCGCCGATGCGTCACGAGCCCATCCAGCGAGAGGCGGCCCGAGGCGACCAGCGAGACCGCGGCGGCGAGGTCCTCCGGCTTCCATTCGGCCGAGACGCGCAGCCGCGCCTCGCGCAGGAAGGCGGGGGCGAAGGCGAAGGAGAGCGGCTTCGCGTAGAAGCCCGCCAGCACCACCTCACCTTGCGGCCGAAGCCGGCCGATGAGGTCGCCCAGCCCATCCGCGTCGCCGCTCGCCTCGTGGATCCGGCCGTAGTCCCGGCAGGTGTCTTCGTCGGGGTGCAGGACGGCGTAGCCCTGCGCCCCCCCGAGGCGGCGGGCGCTCCGCTCCCAGACCGTCGGCGTGCCCCCGGCAAGCACCGTCATGCGTGCCAGGAGGCGGCCGAGCACGCCGTGCCCGACGATCAGCTCCGGCAATCCGCCGGCCAGGGCATGCCGCGCGGTCGCGGCCAGCGCGAGCAGCACGCCGCGCTCCCCCAACCCCTCCGGCAACGGCACGGCACGCGGGCCGGGAACCACCAGCCGCGCCGCGGTGCCGCCGAAGAGGCTCCGCACGGCGCCGAAGCAGCGTGCGCCCGCGACGAACACGCTTTCGCCGGCACGGCGGCCGGAAAGCGGTCCCGCCCGCACGACACGGCCGACCGATTCGTAGCCGGGAACCAGCGGATAGCCCATGCCCGGAAAGTCCGGCATCGCGCCCGACCACAGCAGCCGCTCCGTGCCGCTGCTGATGCCGCTGAAGGCCACGTCCACGACCACGTCGGCCTCCACGGGCCCGGAGAGTTCGAGGCGTTGGACCCCGATCCGGTGCGGGCTGTTGAGGATGACGGCTACGGTGTCCACGTGGGGACGCCCCTCCTGGCTTGGCCGTAAGTTCAAACTTACATTTACAAATGTCAACCAAAAATTACAGTGGAGACTCCCGCTCCGCCACCACCGCGCGCACCAGCAGGGGCAGGCGTGTTCGCCGCGCGGTGACGCGCGCGAAGCCTGCCTGGGCAAGGAACCCGCGCAGCTCTGCCTCGCTTCGCGGCCGCCCCGATCCCATGGCGAGAAGGTAGAAGCCGAAATACGCATCCCCCATGGGCTCGGCGCCCGGCGTACCGGCCATGGGTTCCGCAAGCAGCAGCCGGCCCCCCGCGGGCAGGGCGCGGTGCGCCGCGCGCAACAAATCCATGGCGGCCGCGTCGTCGTGGTCGTGCAGCACGCGGATCAGCGAAATCAGGTCCGCACCCGATGGCAGCGGGTCCGCCCGGAAGTCGCCGCCCACCGCCGTCGCGCGCCGGCCCAGCCCTGCCAGCCGTGCTTCGGCGCGCGCCGCGACCTCCGGCAGGTCGAACAGTATGAGTTGCAGCGAGGCGGCGCGCGCGGCAGCGGCGGCCAGGAAGGCACCATCTCCGCCACCCACATCCAGGAGGCACCGGTGGCGCACGACCTCGGGGAAGGCGTCCAGCACCTCCTCCGCGATCATCTCCTGCGACGCGGCCATGAGCACGGAGTAATCGGCCACCTGGTCGCCGCGCAGCGTTGCGGGGAAGGGCGCGCGCGCGTAGGCCCAGTAGCGGGACAGCGCCGTCTCCTCGCCACTGCCGCGCAGCAGCGCCACGGGATCCGACAGGTCCGCGTAGAGCATCGCGTGATGCTCGATCATGGCGGCGAGCCCTGCGTTGCCGGGCATCGCGGCGCCCAGCGGCCCCAGCCCGAAGCGCCCGCCCCCGCGCCGGTCCAGCAGCCGCAGCGACACCGCGGCGCCGAGCAGGCGCGCGGTGGCCTCCTCCGGCAGCCGTGTCCGCGCCGCGATGTCGGCCAAGGGAAGGGGGCCCTCGCGGAGCATGTCGAACAGCTTCAGCCGGACGCAGGCCAGCAGCACCTGCGAGTAGACGAAGCCCGCGCAAAGATCGAAGAGCGCGCCGGCCCTACGCCGCGCCAGCGCGCGGGTGGGCGGGAAGCGCGCCGCCCAGCGGCGGAAGCGCGGCTCCGCCACCAGCCGGTCCCGGAGCGCCAGCGCCCGGTCGCGCCAGGAGGCCCGCCCGGCAGCAGCCATGGCGAAGTCCATTCAGGCCGCCACCCGAGGCACGCGCAGCGGCATCAGGCGTTTCACCTCCTGCCGCACCAGGGCGCGCAGGGAAGCGGCCCCCGGACAGGCGGGCACAGCCTCCGCCGCCAGCGCCGCCATGTGCTGCAGCCGTGCGACCGCGCCGTCCACACCGAAGGAGCGAACCGCGTTGGGCCGCCCCAGCGCCGCGTCGCGGCCGACGGGTTTGCCAAGCTCCTCCTCCTCCGACAGTGCGTCCCGCAGGTCGTCCGCCACCTGATAGGCCTCGCCCAGCGCGGCGCCGAAGGGCCGCCAGACCTCCTCCGGAACCCCGCAGGCGGCCGCGCCGGCGACGGCGGCCGCCGCAAAGAGCGAACCGGTCTTCTGCTGCTCGTAGACGGACAAGTCCGCCTCGGGCTCGCATTCCCATGCCTGCCCCGCGGCGATGCCAAACGGGACGCCGGAGGCGCCGCAAACCACGTCCAGCAGCACCGGCAGGCGCGCGGGCGCCGCCGCCGCCCCCTGGAGCAGCGCCTGGAACGCCAGCACGATCAGGGCATCGCCCGCCAGCACCGCCAGCGGCTCCCCGAAAGCGCGGTGCACGGAGGGGCGCCCGCGCCGCGTGGCCGCGTCGTCGAAGCAGGGAAGGTCGTCATGCACGAGGGAGGCGCAGTGCAGCAGCTCGATCGCGGCCGCGGCGGCCTCGGCCAGGCCGGGCACCGCCCCGCCATTGGCATCGGCCACGGCGAGGCAGAGCCGTGGCCGCACGCGCGCGCCGCCCGGAAACACCGCGTGGTGCATGGCCTGCGCCAGCCCCGGCGGGCAGCCGCGCGCCCGCGAAAGCCCAACCGCCGAGGCCAGGCTGCGCTCGATCCGGTTCGCTGCGTCCAAGGTCGCCTCCTCCTGCCACAATCGTCCAAACGAGTTGTCAATATGAGTGTCAATCTGTATTGACGGCGTGGTCAACAAGGATCGGTGGCTTGGTGGATCGCGTCGCGGTGATCGGGGCAGGGATCGGCGGGCTCTCGGCCGCCGCGCTGCTCGCGCGGCAGGGCCTCGCGGTCACGGTGCTGGAACGCGCGGCCGCCCCCGGCGGCAAGCTGCGCGAGGAGCATGTCGGTGGTCGCCGCCTGGATGCCGGGCCGACGGTCTTCACCATGCGCTGGGTGTTCGACGAGCTGTTCGAGGCGCTCGGCACCGCGCTCGATTCCCACGTCACCCTCGCGCGCGCCGATGTGCTGGCCCGCCATGCCTGGAGCGCCGCCGAGCGCCTCGATCTCTTCGCCGGACCTGCGCGCACGGCCGAGGCGATCGCCGCCTTCGCCGGTCCCGCCGAGGCGCGCGGCTTCCGCGAGTTCTGCGCGCGCGCGCGCAGCACATACCGTACGCTGGAGGGCCCCTTCATCCGGGGGATGCGCCCCACCCCGCTTTCCCTCGCCGCCTCCGCGGGCCTGTCGGGCCTGGGCGGGCTCTGGCGCATCGCTCCCTTCACGACGCTGTGGAAGGCGCTGGGCGAGCACTTCACCGATCCACGCCTGCGACAGCTCTTCGGCCGCTATGCCACCTATGTCGGCGCATCCCCCTTCCTGGCGCCCGCGACGCTGATGCTGATCGCCCATGTGGAACAGGAGGGCGTCTGGCTCGTGAAAGGCGGCATGCACCGCATCGCCGCCGCACTGGCCGCGCTGGCCGAGGCGGAGGGCGCCACCTTCCGCTACGGCGCCGAGGTGGCGGAGGTGACCGTGCGGGGCGGCCGCGCCGCCGGGGTCCGGCTGTTAAACGGCGAGGCGGTCCCGGCGAATGCCGTGGTCGCCAATGCCGATGCCGCGGCGCTCTCGGCCGGCCTGTTCGGCGCGGGCGCGGCCCGGGCCGTGCCGCGCCCGGGCGGGCGCTCCCTTTCCGCCGTGACCTGGGCCATGGTGGCGGAGGCCGGGGGCTTTCCGCTGGCCCGCCACACCGTGTTCTTCTCCGCCGATTACGCCGCCGAGTTCCAGGACCTCCTCGGGCGCGCGCGCCTGCCCGCCGCCCCGACCGTCTATGTCTGTGCCCAGGACCGAGGCGACGACGCTGCGCCGCCCGCGGGGCCGGAGCGCCTGCTGGTGTTGGTGAACGCGCCGCCGACCGGCGATGCGAACCCATTTCCCCCCTCGGAGATCGCACCGTGCGAGACAGCCGCCTTTGGCCTGATGGAGCGCTGCGGCCTCACGCTGCGGCGCAGCGGCTGCACGGTGACGACCCCGGCCGGCTGGGCGAGCCGCTTCCCGGGCACGGGCGGGGCGCTCTACGGGGCGCCGCCGCATGGCTGGGCGGCGAGCTTCAGCCGGCCGGGTGCCCGGACGGCCCTGCCGGGCCTCTACCTGGCGGGGGGCAGCACGCATCCGGGGGCGGGGGTGCCCATGGCCGCGATGTCCGGCCGGCTGGCGGCCGCGAGCCTGCTGTCGGACAGGGCGGCGGGGGGCAAGGCCCGGTGACGCCCCTCGACGGTCTGGACTTCGGCCGCCCCGTCGCGCCTGGCGGCTATGCCTGGTGGTACATGGACGCCCTCAGCGACGACGGCCTGCACGGGATCACGGTCATCGCCTTCCTCGGCAGCGTCTTCTCGCCTTGGTACGCGCTGGCCCGGCGCCGCGGCCTCCTGGCCGACCCGCTGAACCACGCCGCGGTGAACGTCGCGCTTTACGGCACGAAGCGGCGCTGGGCGATGACGGAGCGCCCGCGCCGGGCGGTGCAACGCGATGCGCAACACCTTTCCATCGGCCCCAGCAGCCTGGAATGGGACGGCACCGCCCTGATGATCCGGATCAACGAGGTCGCGGCGCCCATCCCATCCCGCCTGCGCGGGACGCTGCGCGTTCTTCCGGCCGCGCTGAACCGCCGGGCCTTCCACCTGGACCCCCGGGGCTGCCACCGGTGGTCTCCCCTCGCGGCCGTCGCGCGCGTGGAGGTGGAGCTGGAACGGCCTGCCCTCCGCTGGTCGGGGGCGGCCTATTTCGACACCAACGAGGGCGATGCTCCGCTGGAGCGGGACTTCGTCGAATGGGACTGGTGCCGTGCGCCCGGGCCGGACGGCACCGCCATCCTCTACGAGGCGCTGCGGCGCGACGGGAGCCGGCGCTGCCTGGCGCTGCAAACCTCGCCATCGGGCGAGGTGGCCGAGGTGCCGGCGCCGGAACCGGTCGCGCTTCCACCCACCCGCATCTGGCGCATGCCCCGCCGCACCCGCTCGGAGAGCGAGGCGCGGCTTGCCGGAACGCTTGAGGACACGCCCTTCTACGCCCGCTCCGTTCTTTCCACGCGACTGCTTGGGATGGAACGGATGGCGGTGCACGAGAGCCTGTCGCTGGACCGCTTCCGCATGCCCATCGTGCAGGCCATGCTGCCCTTCCGGGTGCCCCGGGCCAGGCGGTAGTTCCAGGGCGCTGCGCCGTGCGCGACGAGCGGCGCGAACCGGGGCGCACGAGCAGCGCGCCCCGGCGGCCCGGGGATGGTTCAGCCGCCGGCGGGTGCGGCCGGTGCCGCGCCGGCCGGGGCGGCGGCCGAAGCGGACTTCAGGTAGGCGATCACGTCGGTGAGCTGCTGCTCCTGGCGAAGGCCCGGAAAGGCCATGCTGCCCTGCGGGGCGACCGCCTTGGGGTTGGCGAGATAGGCGCGCAGGTTCTCTTCCGTCCAGGTGTACCCCTCTCCGCCCAGCTGCTTGAGGTTCGCGGAATAGCGCGTGAAGCTCTCGCGGGATGCGGCCCGGCGGCCCACCACCCCATACAGGTTCGGCCCCACCCCGTTGCGGTCGGTGGCATCGACGATGTGGCAGGCCCGGCACTGGCCGAACACGCGCTGCCCGGCCGCGACGTCCTGCGCCTGGGCGCCTCCGAGCGGAAGGGCCGTCAGGCCGAGGAGCAGCGAACCTGCGATAAGCGGAAGGCGAGTCATTCTTGCGGATCCTTTGTCCTGGACGAAGCCGAGCCCCGGTTGCCCGACCGGCGTGGCCGAAGCATGGCGCTGCGCCTGAGCGCGGCCACGCCCCGCAACCTGGGTGTGGTTAAAAAACTTGGTAGGCGAGCGGCACAACCGAACGAGGCGACGGAATGAAGAACAAAACGGGCAGCCCGGCGGAGAGCCGGTACCCCCATGCCTACCGTAAGGACCGCCGGCCCGTCATGGTTGCCAGCGCCGCGGCGGTCGGGGTGGGGCTCGCCGGCGGGCTCGCGACCGAGATCGGCCCCTGGTACGTCTCGCTCCGCAAGCCGTCCTGGCAGCCGCCGAACTGGCTCTTCGCCCCGGCCTGGACGATCATCTTCGCGCTCACCGCCGCCGCCGCCGTCCGCACCTGGCGCGCGACACCGGATCCCGCCGGGCGCCGCGGCCTCCTGGCGGCCTTCGCCACCAACGGCGCGCTGAACATCGCCTGGAGCGTCCTGTTCTTCCGCCTGCGCCGCCCCGACTGGGCGCTGGCGGAGGTCGTCGCGCTCTGGCTCTCGATCCTGGGCCTGATCGTGTCCTGCGGCCGGCGCTCCCGCCTCGCGGGGTGGATGCTCTCGCCCTACCTGGCCTGGGTGACCTTCGCCTCGGCGCTGAACCTCAAGATCGTGCAACTCAACCGGCCCTTCGGCCGCTGAGCCTGCTCCAGTCCCTCTTTGCCAGCGGGCGGATCGTGGATCTGCTGCTGGCGCTGATGCTGGCCGAGGGCCTGTGGCTGGCGGCCCGGCGCCGCGCCGGCCGGTCCTCGCCAGGGAATTGCTGGCCCTTCCTGGCGGCGGGGGCGGCCATGCTGCTCGCCCTCCGCCTTGCCCTGACCGGGGCGTGGTGGGGTTGGATCGCGGCCTGCCTCGCGCTGTCCGGCGTCGCCCACGTCCTTGATCTCGCGGTGCGCTGGAGGCGCGGGTGAACCGCCCGTCCTTCAGCCGAGAACATCGGCCGGAGCGTCTCGCCAGAGGCTTTCGCCCAATGCCCGGCCAAGCGCCGCGGCATCGTCCGAGGTGCCGGTGAGGGACCGCCGGAGAAGGAAGGTGCCATCGGCGCGCGCGATCAGCCCCTCCACCTGCAACCGCCCGTCCGCCAGCCGCCGCGCATGGCCGCCCACGGGTGTCCGGCAGGATCCGTCGAGCGCGCCGAGCAGGGCGCGCTCCGCGGTGGCGACGGCGCGGGACTCCTGGTCCTCGATCGCGCCGAGCAGCTCATGCAGCTCCACGTCGTCCGCGCGGCAGGTGACGCCGACGATGCCCTGGCAGGCGGCCGGCAGCATGGCGTCCGTGCCGATCACCACGCCCGCGCGATCCTCGAGCCCCAGCCGCCGCAGCCCGGCGAGCGCCAGGAGGGAGGACGAGAACCGCCCGCCCGCGACCTGCGCCAGCCGTGTCTGCACGTTGCCGCGGATCGGCCGCACCCGCAGGTCCGGCCGCGCGTGCAGAAGCTGCGCCTGCCGCCGGACGGAGGCGCTGCCGACCAGCGCGCCGCGCGGCAGGCAGGCCCATGGATCCGCCTCCGCAGCGCCGCCGCATCCCTCGCCCAGAACCAGCGCGTCACGGTTGTCCTCCCGCCGCAGGACGCAGGCCAGCACGATGCCGGGCGGCAACTGCGTTTCCAGGTCCTTCAGGCTGTGCACGGCAAAGTCCACGCGCCGGTCCAGCAGCGCCTCGTGGATCTCCTTCGCGAAAAGTCCCTTGCCGCCGATCTCAGCCAGCGGCCGGTCCTGCACGAGGTCCCCCGTGGTGGCGATGACCTCCTCGCGGAAGGCCTCGAAGTGGCGCAGCACCGGGCAGAAGCGTGTGATCAGCGCGATGAAGTCGCGCGTCTGCCACAAAGCCAGCGGCGAACCGCGCGTGCCCACGCGCAGCGGCAGGGCGCGCCCGTGCCGGTGGACCATCGCGCCATCGGGCGGGGCAGGTCGGGCGACGGCATGCCGCAAGGGGGCCAGGGTGTCCATCAGGCTCGCGCCAGGCCCAGAAGATGGGCCAGGTCCTTGAAGAAGATCTTCACGTGCGCCACCGGCTTCGCGCGCACCAGTTCCTTGTTCATGTAGGACTCCCAGGTCAGCCGCTGCACGTCGGGGTCGCCGCACATCTTCACGAAGCGCTCCCGGGTCCAGTCGCTGCGGTACCAGAACCATTGCATGATCCCGAGGATCAGGAAGACGCGGCCGTGCTCGCGCATGAAGCGCTTTCGCGCGCCGGCCAGCGCGCGCGCGTCGCCCGTCGCGAGAAGCGCCTCCACGGCGTCCGCCGCCAGCCGGCCACCGAGCATGGCATAGTAGATTCCCTCGCCGGATGCGGGCGCGACCACGCCCGCGGCGTCGCCCGCCAGCACAACATCGCGTCCGTTGTCCCAGCGCCGGTGGGGGCGCATCGGAATCGGCGCACCCTCCCTTCGAACCGTTTCCGCACCCTCCAGGCCGATCCTGCGGCGAAGCGCGGCCACGGCCTCGCGCGGCGCATAGCCCTTGCGCGCGGAGCCGGTGCCGATGCTCGCGGTGTCGCCATGCGGGAAGACCCAGGCATAGAAGTCCGGCGAAAGCCGCCCGTCGTAATGCACGTCGCAGCGGGCGCCGTCGTAATCCGGCGTGCCCGGGCGCACGCGGACGATCTCGTGGTAAGCGGAAACGAGCGGCGTCCTGCGCGTCTCCGGCACGCACTGCCTGCCGACCGCCGAGAGCGCGCCATCCGCGCCGACCACGCTCCGCGCGCGAAGCCGCGCCAGGGTGCCGTCGGGCGGCGTGAACTCCACCACGGCCATGCCGTCCGTGTCGCGCGACACCCGCTCGAACCGCCCCGTGCGGCGCGCCGCCCCGGCGCCGGCGGCGCGCCCGCGCAGCCATTCGTCGAAGGCCTCGCGATCCACCATGCCGACATAGCCATCCCCCTCGATCGGCATCGGCACCTGACGGCCGGAAGGCGCCACGATCCGGGCGGAGCGGATGCGCGCCACGATCAGGTGGTCGGGAATGGCGAAATCCCGAATGGCACGGGGAGGAACCGCGCCGCCGCAGGGCTTGATCCGCCCGGCCCGGTCCAGCAGCACCACGGATCGCCCACGCCGGGCCAGGTCGTCGGCCGCCGTGGCGCCGGCCGGTCCGCCGCCCACCACCACCACGTCAAAGGTCGGGTCCATCTGTCCCTCCTCAACCATGAGCGGGCGCCAGCCCGCGGCGACCGGTGGCGCGGCCGATCCCGGCGGCCAGCAGCGCCGAGCCGAGGAACAGCGCCGCGTCGGCCGCGAAGACGACGGCATAGGCCAGGGGCGCCGAGCCCAGCGCCCAGCGGGCCGCATCCACGCCCAGCGTTCCCGCCAGCCCGCCCAGGGCAAAGGCGATGGACTGCGCCGCCCCCCAGAGACCCAGCCGCACGCCCTCGCGCGATGCGCGTCCCTGGCCGGCCAGTTGCATCATCGAGGCGATGGCCGAGGCCGCGAAAACCCCGTTCGCCAGCCCCAGCAGGAAGCAGGCGGGCCCGATCGGGAAGCCTGCCCCCGCGAAGGGCGCCGCCACCAGCACCAGCATCCCCGCCGCCGCGGCCACGCATCCGCCCACGGTCAGGCCGCGCGGCGGTCCCTCGAAGCGGCCACCGACCAGCGCGACCATCACCATGCCCGCCAGCACCCCCGCGTGCTGCACCGAGGAAAGCCGCGTGGTCTCGCCCAGCGAAAGCCCGAACACCGCGCCCGCGAAGGGCTCCAGGATCAGGTCCTGCGCGGAATAGGCGAGCATGGAAACAAAGACAAAGACCGTGAACCGCCGCGCCTCCGGCTCCGCCCACACCTGCGTCAGCGCCTCGTAGAAGGCGGGCTTCGCCGCGGCCGGCAACGCGGCACCCGGCGGCGCGGCGGCGGGCTCCATGCCCCGGACCGCCAACAGGGCAACAAGAAAGGCCAGCGCCGAAACCAGGGCCGAGACAGCGACCAGCCGCCCCGGCGAATAGGGATCGAGCAGCCGCCCCGCGCCCGCCGTGGTGGCCACGAAGCCCGCGATCATCATGATCCAGACCACCGACGCCGCCGCCGGGCGCCGCTGCGGCGCCGTCCGCGCCGCCAGCAGCGCCAGCAGGGAGGTTCCCGCCGATCCCACCCCGAGCCCGATCATCAGAAAGGCCGCCACCGCCGCCACGGTCCCGGCCAGGACGCTCGCGTGCATCAGCGCCGTGGCGCCCGCCGCACCCACACCGCCGAGGGCCAGGAGCGCCATGCCCCCGGCGATCCAGGGCGTCCGGCGCCCGCCCTGGTCGGAGCCGTGGCCCATCCGGGGCCGCATCATCTGCACGGCGTGGTGCAGCCCCACCAGGAACCCCGGCAGCGCCGCCGGCAGCGCAAGCTCGATGACCATCACGCGGTTGATGGCGGAGGTGGTCAACACCACCACCGCGCCCAGCGCCGCCTGCACCAGCCCGAGGCGGACGATGCCCCACCACCCCAGCAAGGGCGCGGCGGGGCCGGGGGTCACGCCCCCGCTCCCGCCCGGAGCGCCAGCGCCGCGGCCATCATCCCCGCGACGTAAAGGGTCACGCCCGTGCCGTTGTACCAGGGTGCCAGCCCGCGCGGATCGCCCAGCATCCGCCGCATCAGCACCACCTGGGCGGCGAGCAGAACGGCCACCACCACGCCCTGCCAGGCCGCTCCCCAGAACAGCAGCAGCCCGGCCACCGCCACCTGCGGCGCCGCCATGAACAGGCAGGCGGCCCGCGCCGCCCGTGCCGGCCCGAGTTGCACCGGCAGGGTGTGGATGCCGAAGCGCCGGTCGCCCTCGATCGACTTGAAGTCGTTCAGCGTCATGATGCCGTGGGCGCCGAGGCTGTAGAGCCCGGCGATCGCGAGCGTCGCGGCCGAGGGCGCCCCGCCGGCCATGATGGCCGCCGCCGTGACCCAGGGCAGCCCCTCGTAGCAGGCGGCGCAGGCGAGGTTCCCCCACCAGCCGTTCCGCTTGAGCCGCAGCGGCGGTGCGCTGTAGGCCCAGGCCAGCGCGATCCCCGCCACCCCCGCGGCGAAGCCCCACGCGCCCAGCGCGGCCGCGACGGCGAGGGACAGCACGGTCCAGGCGGACGCGATCCAGAGCCCCCACCGCCCGGGCACCCGGCCGGAGGGGATCGGCCGCCCTGGCTCGTTCACCGCGTCCACATGGCGGTCGAACCAGTCGTTCACCGCCTGGCTCATGCCGCAGACCAGCGGCCCTGCCAGCAGCAGCCCCAGCAGCGCGGGCGGCCAGCGATCCGCCGGCTGCGCGCCAGCCGAGACGATGCCGCAGCCAAAGGCGAAGCAGGGCGGAAACCAGGTGAGGGGCTTCAGCAACTCCAGCACCGCGCCGGCCTCCGGCAGGCGCCGGGAAACAGGGGCGGTGAGGAGCGCGTCGCCCATCGGATCAGTCCTCGCCGTCGCCGTCGCCGTCACCGTCGCTGCCCAGCCCGTAGCGGCGGAGCTTCACGTAGAGGCTCTGGCGCGACAGGCCGAGCATTTCGGCCGCCTGCGCGCGGTTGTCGTCCGTCAGCTGAAGGGCCGCCTCGATCGCCATGCGCTCGATGACGTCGGTGGTCTCGCGGACCAGCTCCTTGAGGGGAACCCGGCCGACCAGTTCCGTCAGCTGCTCCACGGGGCGGGGCAGGGGAGGGCCCCCGGCCGCCCTTGGGGCGAGCCGCGCCCCGACATCGCGGATGGCAAAGCCGTAGCCCAGGTTCCCACGATGCGCGAGCGGCACGGCGGAAACCTCCACCTCCACCGCGGTGCCGTGCTCGCCCTGCAATGTCGTGCCGAAGAGGCGGACGGCGCCGCGGGTGCGCAGCGTCGCCACCAACACCTCGAATTCGAGCCCGGGCCGGCCGAGCCACCGCTCCAGCGGCTGGCCCGCCGCCTGTTCCTCGGCGTCCAGCTGCGCCAGTTCCAGGAAGGCGGCGTTGGCCGAGATCACCCGGCCGTCCTGCCCCGTCACCACCATCGCGTCGGGCGCATCCTCGGCGAAGCGCAGCATGCCGGCGCGGGAGGGCTGCATGGCGGCGGCCCGGCCGGCGCCCTCACCCGGCAGCAGCCGAACGAGCAGCAGCGCCGCCCTGTCCTGGCGGAAGGGGGAGGCGGAGACCGTCAGCATCTGGGCGGAACCCACCCCGAGCCGCGCCTGCACCTGGCTGGTCCGCCCGGCGAAGCGCACCTCCGCGAGCATGGAGCCCACCGCGGCCGCGTCAGCCCCATGGAAGCTGTCCAGCAGGGACTGGCCTGCCAAGGACTTGCCGCCACAAAGCTGCTCGGCCGCCGGGTTGGCCTCGACCACCGCGTGGCTGATCGCGTCGATGATTGCGACCGCCTCGGCGGAAAGCTGGAACAGCACGCGGTAGCGCGCCTCCGCATGGCGCAGGCGGGCATATTCCCGCTCCATCGAGTGCTGCGTGTCGATCAGGCGCTGGTGCAGGGATGATACGAGGCGCTGGTCGCGGCCGATCACCGCGACGCGGCCGTCGCCATCGAGCAGAAGGGTGCTGTAGAGCACGGGCAGGGCCGCCTCCGCCACCGTCCGCTGGTTCACGTGCCGCCACCGCGTTGCCTCGCCCGACCTGGCGTCGTGCAGCAGGGCCTCCACCTTGGGGCGGCTGTCGGTCATCACCGTGTCGATCCAGGGTCGCCCCGGCCAGCCGCTGACGTCGCCGAGGTCGGCGGCCAGTGCGTCGTTTCCGATGGCCATGTCGCGGACCACGCCGGTTGCATCCAGAATCAGGGTGATGTCAGCGGCCGTCGCGAGAAGGGTGCCGATCGCCTTGGCGTCGAGCCCTCCCAGCGACTTCCTTGCTGTCTTGAACAGCTTCACGTGAGACAGGTTCCCTCAATTCAAACGCTCCCCATAGCTCCACTTCTTCCAGGCCCCAATGCCTGCAGCCGATTTCCCGCGGCCATCCGCCCGGGCCTGCTCAGTGCCCCGCCCCGAGAAGGCCCAGGAGGCTTTCCGCTTGGCGGACCGCATGGCGGGCATCGAGGGCAACCGCGTCGGCGCCCACGCGCAGCGCGCCCTGCGGCTGCTGCGTGAAGACGTATCCGCCCACCATCACGCCGATCGCCTGGCCCCCAGCCGCGCGCCGGATGCCCGCGATCAGCGCGGCCATGGCCGTCAGGTCGTCGGAGCAGCCGGCGGAAAGGCCGACAATGGCGAAGCGCTCGCGCCGGACGCGGCGCGAAAGCTCCCCGCCCGTCGCCGCGGGCTCGTTGCACACCTCCCAGCCGGAAAGGCGGAGAAGGCCGGCCACGATGTCGGTGCCGAAGGAATGGTCCTCCCCCGGCATCGCGACGATGAGGGCGCGGCGATGCTCGCCGCGCGCCGGATCCGATTGCGGCTGGAACACCGGGCTCAGGCCGCGCAGCAACTGTTGCAGCCGCCAGACGCCGAGCGTCACGTCCGTATAGGTGCAGTCGTCGTCCGCCCACATCTCGCCCAGCCGCCGCGCGACCGGGGCCATGAGGTCCAGGCTGACATGCTCCAGCGTCGCGCCACGGCTGCGCACCTCCTCGACCCGGGCGGCGGCGGCCTCCGTGTCATGGGCCAGGAGGCTCGCCGCCAGGCGCGTGATGTCCTTGGCACGGACCGGCGGCGTGCGCGCCCGGGAAAGCGAAGGCGGCGCCCGGTGCACGAGCACGAGCCGCGGCACCACCTCCGTCTCGATCGTGCGCGCCAGCAGGACCAGCCGCTGGCCGAGCGCAACGGCCGCGTCGCGAACCACGCCGCGGGCGGGCGCTTCCCCTGCTTCCGTGTCGGAGGCGTAAAACGCCGCATCGTCCGGAGCGTGGTGCCGGCCGCCGCCGGTTTTCCCGGCGATCTCTGCTGTGCCCGGTTCCATTGGCTTTTCACCCATGTCCGTTCCCCCCCGACCGATTAATGCGCTCAGCCGTCACTGTCAACTTCAGATGACGTCAATCTCCATTGACATTCAGTTTCGCGGCCTTCTACCGTTCGGGAACAAGGCCGCCACCAGAGCGGCCTCGAACCAGGAAACGGGATCGGCCCCGCCAAACACGCGCTGAAACCGGGAACTCTTCCGAAAGGACCGCGCCCGGACACGGCCGTGACGACACCGGGCGATAGCCGGCCCGCCGCAAGGGGAGCTTGTCAAGAAATGAGTGCCTCCAGCCTCATCGACCGCTTCGTCGGCCGCTTCGACTGCTGCCCGTGGGGGACCGTTGCAGGCCGCCGTGCCCTGCGGGACGCGCCGCCCCGCCCGCTCTACACCGCCGAGGAAAGGCGGCGCCGCGACGCCTCGGGCTGGACAACCGTCCAGGGCGTGCTTGCCCCCGTCCAGTTCCTCGTCTTCCTCGTCAGCCTCACCCTCGTGCTCCACACGCTCGCCACCGGCGAAGGCCTCGCGGCCGCCACGGCCTCCGTCGTCCTCAAGACGCTCACGCTCTATGCGATCATGGTCACCGGCGCGATCTGGGAAAAGCAGGTCTTCGGCCGCTATCTCTTCGCTCCCGCCTTCTTCTGGGAAGACGCCTTCAGCATTCTCGTTCTTGCGCTGCACACCGCCTATCTGGCGGCTGTCGCGGCCGGATGGGGCAGCCCGCGCGCCCAACTCCTCCTCGCGCTGCTCGCCTACGCCGCCTACGTCATCAACGCCGCCCAGTTCCTGGTGAAGCTGCGCGCTGCCCGCCTGCAGGCTGCCCGGCACGACACCCGGTTCGGGGCCGCAAGGTGAACGCCCTCTCAGCCGCCCCCCGTGCCGGCGATGCCGGCTGCACGGTGGCGTCCGTCCTGCGGGAGCGCGGGCAGCGCGAGGTCTTCTGCGGCCTCACCGGCATCGTCTGGCTCCACCGCAAGATCCAGGACGCTTTCTTTCTGGTCGTTGGCAGCCGCACCTGCGCGCACCTCATCCAGTCCGCCGCCGGTGTCATGATCTTCGCGGAACCACGCTTCGCGACCGCCATCATCGAGGAGCGCGACCTCGCCGGCCTTGCCGACGCGAATGAGGAACTGGACCGCGTGGTGGCGCGCCTGCTGGAGCGGCGCCCCGACATCCGCCTTCTCTTTCTCGTCGGATCCTGCCCGTCCGAGGTCATCAAGCTCGACCTTTCCCGTGCCGCCCAGCGCCTGTCGCGCCGCATCCACCCCGACGTCCGGGTGCTGAACTACTCGGGCAGCGGAATCGAGACGACCTTCACCCAGGGCGAGGACGCCTGCCTCGCCGCCCTGGTGCCGGTGATGCCGGCGGAGCCCGCCACGGCGCCGCCCTCCCTGCTCGTGGTGGGCGCCATGGCCGAGGTGGTCGAGGACCAGATGCGGCGCCTCCTGGACGCCATGGGCATCGCCCGCGTCCATTTCCTGCCGCCCCGCCGCGCGGGCGAACTCGCCCCGGTCGGGCCCAACACCCTCATGCTGCTGGCCCAGCCGTTCCTGGCGGAAACCGCCCGCACCCTGGCCGGGCGCGGCGCCCGCCGCCTTCCCGCGCCCTTCCCACTCGGCGCCGAGGGCACGACCCTGTGGCTGCGCGCCGCAGCGGAGGCCTTCGGCGTGCCCCCCGCCCGCTTCGCAGCCGCCACCGACGCGGGGGAGGCCCGCGCCAGGGAGGCGGTCGCCCGCCACCGCGAGCGCCTCGCCGGGCGCCGGATCTTCTTCTTCCCGGACTCCCAGCTCGAAGTCCCGCTCGCCCGCTTCCTGTCGCGCGAGCTGGGCATGGAACTCAGCGAGGTCGGCTCCCCCTACCTCCACCGCGAGCACCTGGCGGAAGAGCTCGCGCTGCTTCCCGAGGGCACCTCGCTCAGCGAGGGCCAGCACCTCGACCGCCAGCTCGACCGTTGCCGCGCCGCCCGCCCCGACCTCGTCGTCTGCGGGCTCGGCCTCGCCAATCCGCTGGAGGCCGAGGGAACGGCCACCAAGTGGTCCATCGAGCTCGTCTTCACGCCCATCCAGGGCTACGAGCAGGCCGGCGACCTGGCCGCCCTCTTCTCCCGCCCGCTCACGCGCCGCGCGAAGCTGGAGGTCTGACGATGAAGCTCGCCGTCTGGACCTATGAGGGACCGCCCCATGTGGGCGCCATGCGCGTCGCAACGGCGATGGAGGGCCTGCACTACGTCCTCCACGCGCCCCAGGGCGACACCTATGCGGACCTGCTCTTCACGATGATCGAGCGGCGCGACCGCCGCCCGCCCGTCACCTACACGACCTTCCAGGCCCGCGACCTCGGCGGCGACACCGCCGAACTCTTCAAGACCGCCGCGCGCGAGGCGGTCGAGCGCTTCCGGCCCCAGGCCCTCCTCGTCGGCGCCTCCTGCACCGCCGAGCTCATCCAGGACGATCCCGGCGGCCTCGCACGCGCTCTCGGCCTGCCGATCCCCGTGATCGCCGTGGAGCTTCCCTCCTACCAGAAGAAGGAGAACTGGGGCGCCGCCGAGACCTTCTACCAGCTCGTCCGCGCCATGGCCGGCCCCAGCGTCCCGCCGCCCGGCACCGCCCGCGCGCCGCGCGCCCCCCACCAGCCGCCCCGCTGCAACATCCTCGGTCCCACGGCCCTGGGCTTCCGCCACCGGGACGACCTCCGCGAGGTCCGCGCCCTTCTCGCCCGCATGGGCGTCGAGGTTCTCGTCACGGCCCCGGAGGGCGCCGCCCCTGCCGATCTCGCCCGCCTCGGCGAGGCCGACTTCAACGTCGTCCTCTACCCGGAAACAGCGGGGCTGGCCGCCGCCTGGCTGTCGCGCAGCTTCGCCCAGCCCGCAACAAGGGTCGTTCCCATCGGGGTCGGCGCCACGCGGGACTTCATCGCGGAAGTCGCCGCGCTCGCCGGCATCGACGCGGCGCCGCTGCTGGACCGGGAATCCTCGCGCCTCCCGTGGTACTCGCGCTCCGTCGACTCGACCTATCTCACGGGCAAGCGGGTCTTCATCTTCGGTGACGCCACCCACGCCATCGCGGCCGGCCGCATCGCGGCGGAGGAGCTCGGCCTCGAGGTTGTCTGCCTGGGCACCTATTCCTGCGAGTTCGCCCGCGACATCCGCGATGCGGCCGCGCGGCTGGGCTGCGCGGCGCTGGTCACCGATGACTACCTCGAGGTGGAAGCCAAGGTCGCGGACCTCCGCCCCGAACTCGTCCTGGGCACGCAGATGGAGCGCCACGTCGCGAAGAAGCACGGCATTCCCTGCGCCGTCATCTCCGCGCCCGTCCACGTGCAGGATTTTCCCGCCCGCTTCTCGCCGCAGATGGGCTTCGAGGGCGCGAACGTCATCTTCGACACCTGGGTCCACCCGCTCATGATGGGCCTGGAGGAACACCTCGTCGCGATGTTCCGCGACGACTTCGAATTCAACGACACCGCTCCCTCGCATCTCGGCCACGCGGCGACGCCGCGCGCGACGGTCGCGCCGGATGCCGTCGCCTGGGCCGCCGGCGCCGAGCGCGAGCTGCAGCGGATCCCCTTCTTCGTGCGCGGAAAGGCCCGGCGCAACACCGAGGCCTTCGCGCGTGAACGTGGCCTGTCCAGCATCACGGTGGAGGCGCTCTATGACGCGAAGGCCCATTATGCCCGCTAGCGCCATCCCCATCCGGGTCGTCGTCGTGACGATGGACAGCCACCTGGCGGGCGCCGCCGCCGCGGCCCAGGCGGGCCTGCACCGCGAGCTGCCGGGCCTCCGCCTCGACGTCCATTCCGCCGATGAATGGGCGGAAGACCCCGCGGCCCTCGCCCTCTGCACCGGCGACATCGCCCGCGCCGACATCGTGGTCGCCACCATGCTCTTCATGGAGGACCACATCCGCCCCGTCCTCCCCGCCCTCGCCGCGCGGCACGACCAGTGCGACGCCATGCTCTGCATGCTCTCCGCCGGCGAGGTCATGCGCCTGACCCGCCTCGGCCGCTTCAGCATGAGCGGTGAGGCGCACGGCCCCCTGGCCCTGCTCAGGCGCCTGCGCGGCGGCAAGGGCAGGGGGGGCGGTGTTTCCTCCGGCCAGAAGCAGATGCGGATGCTGCGCGAGCTGCCGCGCCTGCTCCGCTTCATCCCCGGCGCCGCGCAGGATGTCCGCGCCTACTTCCTCGCGTTGCAATACTGGCTCGCCGGCTCCGAGGAGAACCTGGCCAGCCTGCTCCGGATGCTGGTGCAGCGCTACGCCGCCGGCCCGCGCGCCCTGCCGGCCAACACGCTGCGCGCCGCGCCTCCGATCCACTACCCCGAGGTCGGCCTTTACCACCCCCGCGCCCTTCGCCGCATCACGGAGCGCGCGCAGGATCTTCCGGCAGCCGGTGCCGCCGGCACCGTGGGCCTGCTCATCATGCGCGCCTATGCCCTCGCCGGAAACGCCGCCCACTATGACGGCGTGATCGAGGCGCTCGAAGCGCGCGGCCTCCGGGTCATCCCCGCCTTCGCGAGCGGGCTGGACCAGCGCCCGGCGATCGACCGCTTTTTCCGCCGCAACGGCACCGCCTGCGTCGATGCCGTCGTCTCGCTCACCGGCTTCTCCCTTGTGGGCGGCCCGGCCTACAACGATGCCCGCGCGGCCGAGGAAGCGCTCGCCTCGCTCGACGTCCCCTATCTCGCCGCCCACCCCCTCGAGTTCCAGACCATCGAGCAGTGGAGCGGCGATGCGCGGGGCCTCACTCCGGTGGAAGCCACGATGATGGTCGCCATCCCGGAACTGGACGGCGCCACCGGCCCGATGACCTTCGGCGGCCGCTCCTCCGCGGCGCCCGGCAACGGCCGCCGCGACATGGCGGCGCATCCGGAACGCGCCGCGACGCTGGCCGCCCGCGTCCTGAAGCTGGTCACGCTCCGCCGCAGCGCCCGCGCCGGGCGCCGCGTCGGCATCGTGCTCTTCAATTTCCCGCCCAATGCCGGCAGCGTCGGCACCGCCGCCTATCTTTCGGTCTTCGCCTCCCTGCACAACACGCTGCGTGCGATGAAGCAGGCCGGCTACGACGTCGCCCTTCCCGAAACCCCCGCGGATCTCCGCCACGCCATCCTCGATGGCAACGCGGCCCGGCACGGCACCCTCGCCAACGTCGCCGCGAAGATCCCCGCGGACGCGCATGTCCGCCGCGAGCCCCACCTGGCGGAGATCGAGCGCCAGTGGGGCCCGGCGCCCGGGCGCCACAACAGCGATGGCGCCAACCTCCTCGTCCTCGGGGCGCATTTCGGCAACGTCTTCGTCGGCGTCCAGCCCGCCTTCGGCTACGAGGGCGATCCGATGCGCCTGCTCTTCGAGCAAGGCTTCGCCCCCACCCACGCCTTCTCTGCCTTCTACCGCTGGCTGCGCGAGGACTTCCGCGCCGACGCCGTGCTCCATTTCGGCACACACGGCGCGCTCGAGTTCATGCCGGGCAAGCAGGCCGGCCTGTCCGCCGCCTGCTGGCCCGACCGTCTGATCGGCGACCTGCCCAACGTCTATCTCTACGCCTCCAACAATCCTTCCGAGGGCGCGCTGGCCAAGCGCCGCGCCAATGCCACCCTGGTCAGCCACCTGACCCCGCCCGTCGCCAGCGCCGGCCTTTACCGTGGCCTGCTGGACCTCAAGGCCTCGCTCGACCGCTGGCGCAGCCTTGGACCGGACACCTGCGGCCGCACCGATCTCGGCGCTCTCATCCAGGCCCAGGCCGCGGCCGTGGACCTCGTGCCGGCCGAGCCCGCTTGGCAGGCGGATGCGGTGGACGCGGAGATCCTGCAACTCGGCGCCGCCCTGCTGGAGCTCGAATACACGCTCATCCCGCACGGCCTGCACATCGTTGGCCAGCCGCCCGATGCCGGACAGCGCTCCGCGACGCTCGACGCGGCTGGCGTGACCGACCCCGGGCGACGGGCCGCGCTCGACGCGCTTCTCGCCATCGACCACGAAACGCCCGCCCTCATCCGCGCCCTGGACGGCCGCTACATCCGCCCTGCCCCCGGAGGCGACCTCCTTCGCACGCCGGAGGTCCTTCCCACGGGGCGCAACCTGCACGGCTTCGACCCTTTCCGCCTGCCCAGCGCCTTCGCCGTTCAGGACGGTGCCCGCCAGGCCGAGCGCCTGTTGGCCCGCCACCTCGCCGAGCGCGGCACCCTGCCCGAGACCATCGCCGTTGTTCTCTGGGGCACTGACAACCTCAAGACGGAGGGTGGCCCCATCGCCCAGGCGCTGTGGCTCATGGGCGCCGAACCCCGCCACGACAGCTACGGCCGCCTCTGCGGCGCGAGCCTTGTTCCGTTGGAGAGGCTGGGCCGCCCCCGCATCGACGTGGTGGTCACCCTGTCCGGCATCTTCCGCGATCTGCTCCCGCTGCAAACCCGCCTGCTGGCCGAGGCCGCGCTGCTGGCGGCGATGGCCGATGAACCCCCCGGGCTCAACCATGTCCGCGCCCATGCCCTCGCCTTTGTCGCGGTGAACGGTGGCACGATGGAAGGCGCCGCGCTCCGCGTCTTCGGCAACGCGGAAGGCGCTTATGGCGCCAACGTGAACCACCTGCTGGAGAATGGCGGATGGGAGGGCGAAGACGAGCTCGCCGACACGTATCTCCGCCGCAAGGGCTTCGCCTATGGCGTCGACGGCCGCGCGAAGCCGGCCGGCACCGTTCTCGGCCACGCTCTCTCCAGTGTCGAGGCCACCTATCAGAACCTCGACTCCGTGGAGCTCGGCATCACCACGGTGGACCATTACTTCGACACGCTCGGCGGCATCAGCCGCGCCGTCAGCCGCGCCCGTGGCCAGGACGCGGACGTCTACATCGGCGACCAGACGCGCGGGGAAGGCTCGGTGCGCACGATCTCGGAGCAGGTCGCGATCGAGAGCCGAACCCGCACGCTGAACCCCAAGTGGTACGAGGCCATGCTCGCCCATGGTGCGGAGGGCGTACGCCACATCGAGGCCCAGGTGACCAACACCATGGGCTGGTCGGCGACCACCGGCGCGGTTGCCCCCTGGGTGTACCAGCACGCCGCGCAGACCTTCATGCTGGACCCGGAAATGCGCGAGCGCCTGGCGGCGCTGAACCCCGCCGCGTCGTCCCGCATCGCGAACCGCCTGATCGAGGCGCATGAGCGGCGATACTGGCAACCCAGCCCCGATGTGATCGAGCGCCTCCGCCAGGCCGGCGAGCAGCTCGAGGACCGGATCGAGGGCATCGGCGCGGAGCTGGCGGCATGAGCGAAGCGCCCACGATCACCCGGACCAGCCACATCCGTGGCGCCTTGCCACGCCCGGACGGGGAGGGGAGCGTGCAGGTGAAGCCCGACCCCGCGCTGCGCATCGGCAACGCGAAGGTCTTCGCCGTCTACGGCAAGGGCGGCATCGGGAAGAGCACCACCTCCTCCAACCTTTCGGTCGCCTTCTCCAAGCTCGGCAAGCGCGTGCTCCAGATCGGCTGCGACCCCAAGCACGACAGCACCTTCACCCTGACCAAGTGCCTGGTGCCCACCGTGATCGACGTGTTGGAGACGGTGGAGTTCCATTCCGAGGAGCTGCGCGCCGAGGACTTCGTCTTCCCCGGCTACAACGGCGTCATGTGCGTCGAGGCCGGCGGCCCGCCCGCCGGCACGGGATGCGGCGGCTATGTCGTCGGCCAGACCGTCAAGCTGCTGAAGGAGCACCACCTGCTGGAGGACACGGACGTCGTGATCTTCGACGTCCTCGGCGACGTCGTCTGCGGCGGCTTCGCGGCTCCCCTCCAGCATGCCGACCGCGCGCTGATCGTCACGGCGAACGACTTCGACAGCATCTTCGCCATGAACCGCATTGTCGCGGCCATCCTGGCCAAGTCCAGGAACTACCCGGTGCGGATGGGCGGCGTGATCGTCAACCGCAGCGAGGGCCGGGAACAGGTGGACCGCTTCAACGGCCGCGTCGGCCTCGACGTTCTCGCCCATTTCCCCGACCTCGACGATATCCGCCGCTCCCGCCTCAAGAAGGCCACCCTGTTCGAGATGGACGACACCCCCGCGCTTGCCACGGTGAAGGAGGAATACCTCCGCCTCGCCGCCCGCCTCTGGGCCGGCGCCGATGGGCCGGGCGTGGCGCCGACGCCGCTCAGGGACCGGGACATCTTCGACCTGCTGGGCTTCGACTGATGAGCGACACCACCTACAGCCGTCGCCGCGGCGAACTCGAGACCTACTTCGACCGCACGGCCGTCCAGGCCTGGATGCGCCTGACCTCGGATGCTCCCGTTGGCCGCATCCGCGCCACGGTCCGTGCGGGGCGGGACGCCATGCGCGCCCATCTCCTTTCGCTGCTGCCGGTGAACCTTCTCGGGGCGCGCATTCTCGATGCCGGCTGTGGCACCGGGGCACTCGCCCTCGAGGCCGCCGCGCGCGGCGCGACCGTGGTCGCGACCGACCTCTCCCCCACCCTCGTCGGCCTCGCGCGGGAACGCGCCGCCGGCATGCCCGGAGCCACCCGGGTTGCCTTCCATGTGGGCGACATGCTCTCGGCCGATCTCGGCGCGTTCGACCACGTCGTCGCCATGGACAGCCTGATCCATTACCACGCCGCCGACGCGGTCCGCGCGCTCGCCGCCTTCGCGCCGCGCACCGGGCGATCCATCCTCTTCACCTTCGCGCCCTGGAACCCGGCTCTCGCGGTCATGCACGCCGCCGGGCGCCTCTTTCCCCGCGCGGACCGCGCGCCGGCGGTGGAGCCGGTGCGCGAGGCAACCCTCCGCCGCCGCATCGGCGGCGAAGCCGCGCTGGCGGGCTGGCAGCCCGGTTCTGGCCGCCGCGTCAGCACGGGCTTCTACATCTCCCAGGCCATGGAGCTGCGGCGGTGAGCCGCCTCGCGCAGGCCTGGATGCGACTTGGCCCGGGGCTGCTGCCCTTCGCCGACGCCACGACCGCCGAGCTTCCGCTCGGCCGCCTACTCCGGCTTTCCCTGTTCCAGGTCACGGTCGGCATGTCGGCGGTGCTCATGATCGGCACGCTGAACCGGGTGATGATCGTGGAGCTGGGCGTCGCCGCCGGCCTCGTCGCGGCCATGGTCGCGCTTCCGCTGGTCTTCGCCCCGCTTCGCGCGCTGATCGGCTTCCGCTCGGACCATCACCGCTCCGCGCTGGGCTGGCGCCGGGTTCCCTATCTCTGGATGGGCACGCTGCTGCAGTTCGGCGGCCTTTCCATCATGCCCTTCGCCCTCATCCTCCTGTCCGGCGACACGGACGGGCCCGCCTGGATCGGCCAGCTCGCCGCCGCCGCTGCCTTCCTCCTGGTGGGGGCCGGCCTGCACACGGTGCAGACCGTGGGCCTCGCGCTCGCCGCCGACCTCGCTCCGCCCCGCGCCCTGCCGCACGTGGCCGCGCTGCTCTCGGTCATGCTGATGCTGGGCATGGTTGGCGCGGCGCTGGGGCTCGGCGCCGCGCTGCGCGACTTTTCCCAGATCCGCCTGATCCAGGTGATCCAGGGCACGGCGCTGGCCACCATGGTGCTCAACTGCATCGCCCTTTGGCGGCAGGAGAGCCGTGTTCCCGGTGGACGCCGCGGCGACACGCCAGGCTTCCGCGAGAGCTGGCGCGCCCTGCGCACGCAAGGTCCCTGGACGCGCCGGCTCGTGGCCACCGGCCTCGGCACGGCCGCCTTCTCCATGCAGGACATCCTGCTTGAACCCTATGGCGCCGAAATCCTCGGCCTGTCCGTTTCCTCCACCACCCTGCTGACGGCGCTGGTCGCCGGTGCCGGGATCCTCGGTTTCGTGCTGGCCGCGCGCGCCATCGGCCGGGGGGTGGAGGCGCACCGGGTCGCCGCATCCGGGTTGCTGGCGGGCATCGTCGCCTTCACCGCCGTGATCGCCGCCGCGCCCGCTGCCTCCGCCGCCGTCTTCGCGGGCGGCGTCGCCCTGATCGGCTTCGGCGGCGGCCTCTTTGCCCACGCCACGCTCACCGCCTGCATGCAGCTCGCGCCGGCCGGGCAGGCCGGCCTGGCCCTTGGCGCCTGGGGCGCGGCCCAGGCCACGGCCGCGGGCTTCGCCATCGCCCTCGGCGGCCTGCTGCGGGACCTCCTCATGCGCCCGGCCACGGCCGGCGCCCTGGGCGAGGCCCTGGCCAGCCCCGCCACGCCCTACGGCGCCGTCTACCTGATCGAGATCGCGCTGCTCTTCGCCACCCTCGCCGCCCTCGGTCCCCTGGCGCAGCACGCCGCCGGGGCCGCACGGCGCGCGGCAACCAGCACCGGGCTCGGCACCGCCGCGCCCGGCCAGGCCTGAACGGAAGGGAACCCCATGCCCACCGCCGCCTTCACCAGCACCTTCGATGTCGCGGAGCTGGTGCTCTACGCCTTTTTCCCCTTCTTCGCGGGGCTCGTCGTCTGGCTCCGCCGCGAGGACAAGAGGGACGGCTACCCGCTCGTCTCCGACCGCAGCCCGCATGTGAAGGTCCAGGGCTGGCCCTCCATCCCCAGCCCCAAGGTCTTCATCCTGCCCCATGTCGGGCCCGAGATCGTGCCGCGCACGGAGCGCGACCTCACGGGCATCATGGAACCCGCCGCGCGCTGGCCGGGCGCGCCGATGGAGCCGCTGGGCGACCCCATGCGCGACGGCGTCGGCCCCGCCTCCTACGCCCAGCGCGCGGAGGAACCCGACCTCACCTTCGACCAGATGCTGCCCAAGATCGTGCCGCTTCGCGCCGCGCCGGGTTACTACCTCGCTCCCGAAGACCCGGACCCCCGCGGCATGGAGGTCTTCACCGCCGACGGCGTCATGGCCGGCGTGGTGAACGAGGCTTGGGTGGACCGCTCCGAAACCTTCGTCCGCTACCTCGAGGTCACCGTCGCCGCCCCCCGCGAATGGCCCGTCGTGCCGCCCGTGGCCGACCGCGCGGAACTCGTGCCCACCATGCCCATCGCCCCCGGCGCGGGCGGCCAGCCCGCCACCCCGAAGGCCGTGCCGATCGAGGACGCGCTGAGCACCGGCTCCCGCCGCGTGCTGGTCCCCATGCAGCTCGTCCGCATCGATCCCGAGCGCCGCCGCATCCGCATCAAGTCCGTCCTCTCGCACCACCTAGCCGCCGCGCCCGGCATCGCGAGCCCCGACGTGATCACGCTCCGCGAGGAGGACCGCATCTCCGGCTACTTCGCCGGCGGCCACATCTACGCCACCCCCGGCCGCTTCGGACCCGTGCTGTGAGGCCCGCCGCGATCCGCCCGGAGGTCCGGGAACACGAGGGCGAGCCCATCCCCGGCCTGCCCGAGGCCCTGCCCCCCGGCGAAACCATCCTCTGGCAGGGAGCGCCGGACTGGCGCCTCCTGGCCCGCCGTGCCTTTCACCTGCGGGGCCTCGCGGCCTATTTCGCCGTCCTTGCCGCCTTCCGCGCGGGCACCACGCTCTCGGAGGGCGCGGGCATCGTCTCGGCTTTCGGCGGCGGCTCCCTCACGCTCCTGATCGGCGCGGCGCCGATCGCGATCCTCGCCGCCGTCGCCGTGCTTTCGGCGCGCTCCACCCTTTACACCCTCACGGACCGCCGCTTGGTGATGCGCGTCGGGATCGCCCTTCCGATGACGCTGAACATCCCCTTCGACGTCGTGGCCAGCGCGGGCGCGAAGATCCAACCGAACGGCGCGGGAGACATCATGCTCTCGGTGCTGCCGCCACACCGCATCTCCTGGGTGGCGCTCTGGCCGCACGCGCGGCCCTGGCGCTTCGCCCGGCCCGAGCCGATGCTCCGCTCGGTCCCCGATGCCCGCGCGGCCGCCACCCTGTTGTCGCGCGCCCTGGCCGCGCAGGCCGCCCAGCCCGTCCCCTCCCTTGCCGCCGCGGGAGCCACGAAGGCGGGTTCCGCCGGCCCCGCCGTGGCGGCGGCCTGAGGCGGCCATGGCACAGCGCGCCTCCCTCCACGGCCCCTTCATCGGCCTCGTGCTGCTGCTCGGCCTCACCATGGCAGGCGCCGCTACGGCGCGCCTCTGGTCCGTGCCCGACCCCGCGCCGCGGACGCCCGTCGCCATGGCCCGCGACCTCCTGTTCACCGACCGGGACGACGGCGCGGTGGCCGTGCACGATCCCGCGGGCGCGCTGGTCGCGATCCTGCCGCCCGGCACGAACGGCTTCGTCCGCGGGGCGCTGCGGGGCCTCGCGCGGGAGCGCCGGCGGGGGGACGCCCCCATCGCCGCGCCCTTCCACCTCACCGAATACATCGACGGGCGCCTGACCCTGGAGGACGCCGCCACGGGCCGGCGGCTGGACCTGCGGGCCTTCGGCGCCACCAATGCAGGGGCTTTCGCGCGGCTCCTGACCGCCCGGGAGGACCAGCCATGAGCAACGACGCCCCGCCTCTCCTCTGGCGCCTGTCGGGCTCGCGCAGCATCGAGGTGCCCTGCACCGTCGAGATCGAGCGCAGCTTCAACAGCCTGCACGCCCACGCCATCCCCGAGGGCGTGGAGCTGCGCCCCGGCGACCGCGTGGTGGTGCACGGCGCGCCCTCCTCCATCCCGGACGGCATGGTGGCCACCCTGCGCTGCCGCGCCACCGTCCACCGTGCCGGCTGGGCCGAGCGCAACTGGACGATGGCCGCGGCCCTGTTCGAGCTGACCGAGCTTTACCACTGCGGCTTCGAAGCGAAGGAGCATGCCCCGTGAACGCCGTGACGCAGAACCAGGCCGCCCGCTCCCTGAACGGGACCACCCGGGAGGCCGTGAAGGACACCGTCCTCGCGCCCCGCTTCTACACCACCGACTTCGCCGCGATGGACCGCATCGACGTGGAGCCGGTGCGGGCACAATGGGACGCGCTGATGGAGGAGTTCCGGCGCGACCCCAACAAGGGCCACTTCACCCGCAACGAGGCCTTCGACAGCTTCCGCATGGAGGCGCTGCCGCCCGGTCTGCAGAAGGAGCTGCTGGACTTCCTCGTCAGCTCCGTCACCGCCGAGTTCTCGGGATGCGTGCTCTACGCGGAGATCAGGAAGCGCGTCACCAACCCAGACATGAAGGCGCTGTTCGGCTACATGAGCCGGGACGAGGCCCGCCATGCCGGCTTCATCAACGACACGCTGAAGGATCTCGGCGTCGGCGTGGACCTCGGCTTCCTGACGCGGGCGAAGAAGTACCACTACTTCACGCCGAAGTTCATCTTCTACGCCACCTACCTTTCCGAGAAGATCGGCTACGCCCGCTACATCACCATCTTCCGCCAGTTCGAGCGCCACCCGGAGCTTCGCTTCCACCCGATCTTCCTGTGGTTCGAGAAATGGTGCAACGACGAGTTCCGCCACGGCGAGGCCTTCGCGCTGCTGGTGCGCGCCAACCCCCACTTGGTCGCCGGCCGCAACAGGCACTGGGCGCGCTTCTTCCAGCTCGCGGTGTTCGCCACGATGTACGTGCGCGACCATGCCCGCCCCGCCTTCCACCAGGCGCTCGGCATGACGCCCGCCGAATACGACATGACGGTGTTCCGCATCACCGAGGAGATCTGCCGCCAGATCTTCCCGGACACGCTGGACGTGGAGCACCCCGGGTTCCTCGCCGGGCTGGAGCGCCTCCGCCGGATCAGCGACCGCATCGGCATCGCCAAGGCGCAGCCCGGCCTCCTCGGCAAGGCGCGTCGCGCGGGCCTCTCCGCCGCCGCGGCCGCCGCCTTCGCGCGCCTCTACCTGCGCAAGCCCCGGCGCGGGACGCCGGCCGCCGACGTCCGGCTCTCCCCCGCCTGGTAGCCATGGCCGAGCACCTCCTCCCCGCGGCGCTGGCGCTGTTCCTGTGGTGGTTCACCACGGGCGCGATCCTCTACCTCGACGGCATGCGCCGCGAGACCTTCCGCGTGACGCTGGTCGCCGCCACCGCCGTGCTGGCGCTCTCGGCCTGGAGCCTGCACGCGACGGCGCGGGACGCCACACCCGCCGGCGCCGTGCTGGCCTTCTGCGGCGGGCTGCTGGCCTGGGGCTGGCTGGAGCTGACCTTCCTCACCGGCTTCCTTACGGGGCCGGAGCGCCGGCCCTGCCCGGCGGGGCTGCGCGGCTGGCCGCGCTTCCGCCGCGCCACCCTCGCCCTGCTGCACCACGAGGTCGCGATCCTTCTGGTCGCCGCCGGTTCCGCGGCGCTCACCTGGGACGCTCCCAACCAGGTCGGCCCCGCCACCGTGGCGGTGCTCTGGGGCATGCGGGTCAGCGCGAAGCTCAACCTCTTCCTCGGCGTGCGCAACCGCAACGCCGAGTTCCTGCCGGACCACATGCGCTATCTCGGCAGCTATTTCGGCGCTGCATCCTCCAACGCGCTGCTCCCGGTTTCGCTGATCGCCGCCACCGCCACGGCGACGCTGCTGCTGGCGCAGGCCTTCGCGCCGGGCGCCGACCCCTTCCGCGCCACCGCCTGCACGCTGCTCGGCACCTTGGCCGCGCTGGGAGCGCTGGAACACCTGCTGATGGTGGTGCCCCTCCCGGCCACGGCCCTCTGGGGCTGGGGCTTCCGCTCCCGCGCCTGGAGCACGGAGCTGGAGGGAAGCTGCGACCCGAGCGGGTTGGAGCGGCTGCTGCAGGCCGTGGCCCACGGCAGCTTCGGCCGCGTGGACCGCCTGCAGGGCGAGGCCCGCGCGGGCAACGGATGGGTGCGCTTCGACGTCGCCGGCGGCCGGCCCAGCCTGGCCGCCATGGCGCCGCGCGACGACGGCGCGCAACGGGTCTTCGCGGTGGGGCGGGTGGACGGGGCGCGCCTGCGCGCGGCCTTCGAGGCCTGCACCGCCGCGTAGGAACAACAACGCGGCGAAGAGGGCCGCAGGTGAGAAGGGTAGGGGACGCACATGGACCACGAGAGCTTCTTCCGCCGCCAGATCGACGGGCTCCGCCGCGAGGGCCGCTACCGCGTCTTCGCGGACCTCGAGCGCCGCGCCGGACGCTTCCCCTCCGCCGCCCACCACCACGACGGCACGCAATCCGACGTCACGGTCTGGTGCTCCAACGATTATCTCGGCATGGGCCAGCACCCGGTGGTGATCGGCGCGATGCACGCGGCGCTCGACGCCTGCGGGGCAGGGGCGGGCGGCACGCGCAACATCGCCGGCACCAACCACAACCACGTCATGCTGGAACGCGAGCTCGCCGCCCTGCACGGCACCGAATCCGCGCTGCTGTTCAACTCCGGGTTCATGTCCAATTGGGCCTCGCTCTCCACCCTGGCCGGGCGGATGCCGGGCTGCGTGGTGCTGTCCGACGCGCTGAACCACGCCTCCATGATCGAGGGCATCCGCCACAGCCGCGCCGAGGTGCAGATCTTCGCGCACAACGACCCCAAGGATCTCGCCCGCCGTCTTGCCGCGATCGACCCGTCCCGGCCGAAGCTCATCGCCTTCGAATCCGTCTACTCCATGGACGGCGACATCGCCCCCATCGCCGAGATCTGCGACGTGGCCGACGAGTTCGGCGCCATGACCTATCTCGACGAGGTCCACGCCGTCGGCCTCTACGGCCCGACCGGCGGCGGCATCGCCGAACGGGAGGAACTGTCGCACCGCTTGACGGTGATCGAGGGCACGCTCGCCAAGGCCTTCGGCACCATGGGCGGCTACATCGCCGGCTCCGCCGCCATGTGCGACTTCGTGCGCTCCTTCGCCTCCGGCTTCATCTTCACGACGTCGCTCCCCCCGCACGTCGCGGCCGGCGCGCTGGCCAGCATCCGCCACCTCCGCGCCAGCGGCGCCGAGCGCGCGCGCATGCACGACCGCGTCGCCCGTCTCCGCGCCGGTCTGGACCGGGCGGGCGTGCCGCACCTGCCGAATCCCAGCCACATCGTGCCCGTGATGGTCGGCGATCCCGTCGCCTGCAAGCGCATCAGCGACGTGCTGCTGGAGGACCACGGCATCTACGTCCAGCCCATCAACTACCCCACCGTGCCGCGCGGCACGGAGCGCCTGCGCCTCACGCCCTCGCCGCTCCACGCCGACGCCGACATCGACCACCTCGTGGGCGCGCTCGCCGGGATCTGGGGCGCCTTCAGCCTGCGGCGCGCCGCGTGATGGACGGCTTCGCCGAGCGCCTTCCCAAGGGGCGCCCCCGCCGGGCGCGCCCGCCCCCACCGGCGACGCCGCCCGCGCGCGCCGTGTTCCCCTTCTCCGCGATCGTGGGCCAGGACGAGCTGCGGGACGCCCTGCTGCTCTCCGCCGTCGATCCCGGCATCGGCGGCGTCCTCGCCCTCGGGGACCGCGGCACCGGCAAGTCCACCGCCGTGCGCGCGCTCGCCGCCCTGCTGCCGCCCATGATGGCGGTGGCGGGCTGCCCCTACCACTGCGACCCCGCCCGCCCCGCCGCCCTCTGCGCCGCCTGCCGGGCGGGCGCCATCCGCGCCGTCACCGTCGCCGTCCCCGTGGTGGACCTCCCCCTCGGCGCCACGGAGGACCGCGTGGTGGGCGCGCTCGACATCGAGCGGGCGCTGGCCAGCGGCGTGAAGGCCTTCGAGCCCGGCCTGCTCGCCCGCGCCCATCGCGGCTTCCTCTACGTGGACGAGGTGAACCTGCTGGAGGACCACATCGTGGACCTCCTGCTGGACGTCGCTGCCTCCGGCGAGAACGTGGTGGAACGGGAAGGCATCAGCATCCGCCACCCCGCCCGGTTCGTTCTCGTCGGCAGCGGCAATCCCGAGGAAGGCGACCTCCGCCCGCAGCTGCTGGACCGCTTCGGGCTGGCCGTGGAGGTCCGCACCCCCACAGACCTCCGCGCCCGGGTCGAGGTCGTCAAGCGCCGCGACGCCTTCGACCGCGACCCCGAGGGGATCGCCGCCGCCTGGGGCGCCGAGGAGGCCGCGCTCCGCGCCCGCATCGTCGCCGCGCGCGCCCGGCTGGAGGGCACGGCCGTCCCCGACGCCGCCATCGAGGACGCCGCCCGCCTCTGCATCGCCCTCGGCACCGACGGCCTCCGCGGCGAACTCACCCTCATCCGTGCCGCCCGCGCCCTGGCCGCGCTGGAGGCCGAGCCAGGGGTCACGCGCGCGCATCTCCGCCGCATGGCCCCCGCCGCCCTCCGCCACCGCCTGCGCCGCAACGCGCTGGACGAGGCGGTGGCGACCACCCGCGTGGAGCGCGCGATGGAGGAGGTGTTCGGCGCGTGAACGATCCCGCCGCCTCGGCCGAAGCCCCTTCCTGGGCGGATGCCGCCCTGGCCGCCTGCCTGCTCGCCGTGGACCCGGCCGGCCTGGGCGGCGCCTGGCTGCGCGCCCGGCCCGGGCCCCTGCGCGACCGCTGGCTCGCCATCCTGCGCGAACGCCTCCCGCCCGAACTCCCCCTGCGCCGCCTCCCGGCCAATGCCCCCGACAGCCGCGTCCTCGGCGGTTTGGACCTCGGCGCCACCCTGCTTGCCGGCCGCCCGGTGGTGGAGCGCGGCGTGCTCGCCGAATGCGACGGCGGCATCGTCGTGCTCGCCATGGTTGAGCGGCTGGAGCCGGGCGCCGCCGCCCGCATCGCCGCCGTGCTCGACACCGGCGCCGTGGCGCTGGAACGCGACGGCCTCGCCCGCCGGCTGCCCGCCCGCATCGGCGCCGTGGCGCTGGACGAGGGCCTGGCGGACGAACGCCCTCCCGCCGCCCTCACCGAGCGCCTCGCCCTTCCCGTCGCGCTGGAGGGCATCGCCGGCCCGCTGGACGACCCGCCGCATAGCCCCGCCGCGATCGCCGCCGCCCGTGCCCTGCTGCCGCATGTGCGCGCCGCCGCCGTCGTGGCCGAGGCCCTCTGCAAGGCCGCCGCCCAGCTCGGCATCGCCTCCCTCCGCCCGCCGCTCATGGCGCTCCGCGCCGCCCGCGCCCTGGCCGCGCTGGGGGGGCGCGAGGATGTCACCGCCGCCGATGCCACGATGGCGGCCGCCCTCGTGCTCGCCCCCCGCGCGCTCCCCACCGCCGAGGCCACGCCGCCTGAGCCCGCCCCGGAGCAGGACGGCGCGGAACCGCAGGACGCCATCGGGGAGGAGAACGAGGCCACCGGCGCCCTGGCTGAATCCGTCGTCGCCGCGGCCCGCGCCGCCATTCCGCCCGGCCTTCTCGCGGCCATGCCCTTCGCCGCCGCCTCCCGCGGCCCCGGTGCCGCCGGGCGCAGCGGCCAGCCCCGCCGCGCCGCCCGCCGCGGCCAGCCCATCGGCACCGCCCCCGGCGAGCTTCGCCCGGGCGCGCGCATCAGCCTGGTGGAAACCCTCCGGGCCGCCGCCCCCTGGCAGGCGCTCCGCCGCCGCACCTCGGACGTGCCCGGCCTCCTGCTGAGAAAGGAGGACCTGCGCCTCACCCGCTTCCGCCAGCGCACGGAAACCACCGCCATCTTCGCCGTGGACGCCTCCGGCTCCTCCGCCCTGCACCGCCTCGCGGAGGCCAAGGGCGCGGTGGAGCTGCTGCTGGCCGATTGCTACGCCCGGCGCGACCGCGTGGCGGTGATCGCCTTCCGCGGCACCGCCGCCACCCTGCTGCTGCCGCCCACCACCTCGCTCACCCGCGCCAGGCGGGGACTGGCCGGCCTTCCCGGCGGCGGCCCCACCCCGGTGGCCTCGGGCATCGACGCCGCCGTGGCTCTCGCCGCCTCCGAGCGCCGCGCCGGCCGCACCCCGCTGGTCGTTCTGCTGACCGACGGCCAGGCCAACATCGCCCGCGACGGAACCGCCGGCCGCGCGCGCGCGACGGAGGACGCCACGGCCGCCGCCCGGGGCCTCCGCGCCCTCGGCATCGCCGCCCTTCTCGTGGACACCGCGCCGCGCCCCCAGCCCGTCGCCGCCCGCCTCGCCGAGGGAATGGGTGCCCGCTACGTCCCGCTTCCCCATGCGGGCGCCGCCGCGCTGTCCGGCACGGTGCGCGCCGCCAGGGGGCAGACCCGGTGAGCGACCGCCCCGCCTGGGAGAAGGAGGGCCGCGACTGGCCCAACCGCGCGAGCAGCCGCTTCGTGTCCGCCGCCGGGCTGCGCTGGCACGTCCAGGTGATGGGGCAGGGGCCGGTGGTCCTGCTGCTCCACGGCACCGCCGCCGCCACCCATTCCTGGCGCGACCTCATGCCCGCGCTGGCCCGCCACTTCACCGTGGTCGCGCCCGACCTTCCCGGGCACGGCTTCACCGCCCCCCCCAGCCCGCAGGGCCTCACCCTGGCCGGCATGGCCGCCGCCATCCGCGCCCTGCTGGACACGCTGGGCCTGCGCCCGGAGGTGGTCGCCGCCCATTCCGCGGGCGCCGCCGTGGCCCTCCGCCTCGTGCTGGACGGCGCCATCGCCCCCCGCCTCGTGGTCGCCCTGAACGGCGCCCTTTCCCCCATGGGCCGGGAGAACGCCGACTTCTTCACCCGCACCGCCCGCCTGCTGGCCGGCCTGCCCTTCGTGCCGCAGCTCTTCGCCTGGGGCGCGGGCAACCGCAACGTCGCCTCCCGCCTGCTGCGCGACACCGGCTCCGCCATCTCCGCCGAAGGGGTGGAGTTCTACGCCAGCCTGCTCCGCAAGCCATCGCACCTCGCCTCGGCGCTGGGCATGATGGCGTCCTGGGATCTGCGCCCCCTCCTGCGCGACCTGCCCGGCCTCAAGGCCCGGCTCGTCCTGGTGGTCGGCGCCAACGACCGCGCCATCCCGCCGTCGGAGGCCGAGCGCGTGCGCGCCGTGCTTCCCGCCGCCCGCATCATCACCATGCCCGGCCTCGGCCACCTCGCCCACGAGGAAAGCCCGGAGGAAACCGCCCGGCTGATCCTGGACCTCGCGGAGGGTGGCCGTGCAGCCGCCTGACGCCCTTCTCCTGCCGCCCGCGCACCCGCAGCGCCTCGCCCTGAACGACGAGGCCCATGCGCGCCCTTCCGCCCCGCTCTCGGCGCCGCTCGACATCTCCTACATCGCCCTCCTCGGCGAGCAGGACGCGCGGGACGGCGTCCTCGCCGCGATCCGCGACCTCGCCCGGTCGTCCGGCGCCCCGCCGCCGGAGGAGGGCGCGGACCACTACGCCGGGGATTTCGGCCGCTTTCACCTGCGCTGGGAACGCCACACGGAGTTCTCCCGCCTCGCGGTCTCCGTCCGCGCCCGGCCGGAGGCCCCGGCCTTCGAGCGGCATGCCGCGACGGCCCTTCCGCCGGGCTGGCTGCCCGCCCTTCCGGGTCAACTCCTCGTCGCCGTCCACCTTGCCCTCCGCCGCGCGGGGGAGGCCGCTGACGGCGGAGCCGGGGCGGGCGTCGCGGAGACCGTCCTCGCCGCGCGCCATTTCCCGGGCAGTGAGGCCATCGGCGGCCATGTGCTGGAAGGCCGCGGCGCCGCCTTCACGGACTTCCGCATCGGGCCTGACGGCTTTTCCCGCGTGCTGTTGCTGGACCATGCCATGACCGCCGCCCAGGCCGGCCGCACCGCTCAGCGCCTGCTGGAGATCGAGACCTACCGCCTGCTCGCCCTTCTCGCCTTTCCGCTGGCGCGCAACCTCGCCCCCTTCCTCCACGCGCGGGAGCGGGAACTGGCCGGGATCGCCGCCATCCTCGGCCACGCGCGCCCGCAGGACGAGGCCGCGCTGCTCGGCCGCCTCACCGCGCTTGCCGCCGCGATCGAGGCGGAGGAGGCGGCGCACCTGCACCGCTTCAGCGCCTCCGCTGCCTATTACGACCTGATCCGCCGCCGCATCGCCGAGCTGCGCGAGCGCCGGATCGAGGGCTTCGCCACCTTCGACGAATTCGTCGAACGGCGCCTCGCGCCCGCCATGGCCACCTGCGCCTCCGTCACGGCGCGGCACGAGGCGCTGTCCCGCCGCGTCGCGCGCGCGACCCAGCTTCTGTCCACCCGCGTGGAACTGACACGGGAAGAACAGTCCCTCGCCGTCCTGGCCTCCATGGATCGCCGCGCGCGCATGCAGCTCCGCCTCCAGCAGACGGTGGAGGGCCTCTCGGTCGCGGCGATCACCTACTACGTCGTGGGCCTGATCGGGCAGGTCGCGAACGGGCTGGGCCCGGCGCGCCTGGGCCTGTCGCCCGCGGCGGTGACGGCGGCGGCCGTGCCCGTGGTCGCGCTGCTCGTCGCCTGGGGCCTGCACCGCTCCCGCCGCCACATCACGCTCGGGCGGGGCAGGGCCGATGCCTGAGCAAGAGGAAAGGGCGCCCGCATGGACGCGTTGACGGACCTCGCGCCGGCGGCCCTGCGCCCGGGACGGCCGCATGCCGTCGTCATCGGTGCCGGCCTCGGCGGCCTCGCGGCCGCCATCCGCCTCGGCGCCCGCGGCTACCGCGTGACGGTGCTGGAGCGGCTGGAAGCCCCGGGCGGGCGCGCCTTCACCCACCACCAGGACGGCTTCACCTTTGACGCCGGTCCCACCATCGTCACCGCCCCCTTCCTGCTGGAGGAACTCTGGCAACTCTGCGGCAGGCGGATGGCCGACAGCATCGACCTCCGCCCCGTCTCCCCCTTCTACCGCATCCGCTTCCACGACGGCGAAACCTTCGACTACTCCGGCGACCGCGCCGCCATGCGCGCCGAGGTGTCGCGCCTTTGCCCGTCCGACCTCGGCGGCTTCGACCGCTTCATGGCCCACAGCGCCGAGGCCTGCCGCATCGGCTTCGAGCAACTGGGCCATCTTCCCTTCGGCCGCGTGTCCGACATGCTGCGCGTTGCCCCGGCGCTGCTCCGCCTCGGCGGCCTCGGCAGCGTCCACCGCCTCGCCGCCCGCTTCTTCCGCGACGAACGGCTCCGCACCGTCTTTTCCTTTCACCCGCTCCTGATCGGCGGCAATCCCTTCACCGCCAGCGGCCTCTACGCGCTGATCCCCGCACTGGAGCAGCGCTGGGGGGTGCATTGGCCCATGGGCGGCATGGGGCGCGTCGTGGAAGGCCTGGCCAGCCTCATCGAGGGCCAGGGCGGCACGCTCCGCTGCGGCGCAGAGGTGTCGCGGATCACGCTGGAACAGGGCCGCGCCACCGGCGTGCGCCTGCGCAGCGGGGAGCATATCCGCGCCAGCATCGTCGTCTCCAACGCCGACGCCACCTTCACCTACCGCCACCTGTTGCCGGAGGGCGCGGAGCCGCGCTGGTCCCACCGACGGGCCGGGCGCGCCCGGCAGTCCATGGGCCTCTTCGTCTGGTACTTCGGCACGCGCCGCCGTTTCCCGGCGGTGGGCCACCACACCATCCTGCTCGGCCCGCGCTACCGCGGCCTGCTGCGCGACATCTTTGCCCGCAAGGTGCTGTCGGAGGATTTCAGCCTCTACCTGCACCGCCCCGGCGCCAGCGACCCTTCCATGGCGCCGCCGGGCCACGACAGCTTCTACGTCCTTTCCCCCGTTCCGAACCTTTCCGGCGGCACCGACTGGGAAAAGGAGGCGGAGCCCTATCGCCGCGCCGTCGCGAGGCGTCTTTCCGAAACGGTCCTGCCGGGCTTCGAACGCGAGATCGTCACCTCCCGCGTCGCGACCCCGCTCGATTTCCAGTCACGGCTCCTGGCGACGCAAGGCTCGGGCTTCGGCCTCGAACCGGTGCTCTGGCAAAGCGCCTGGTTCCGCCCGCACAACCGCAGCGGCGGCGTGCCCAACCTCTTCCTCGTCGGCGCCGGCACGCATCCCGGCGCGGGCGTCCCCGGCGTGCTCTCCTCCGCCCGCGTCCTCGACACGGTGGTGCCCCATGCCGACGCGCTGGTCTGACGATTCCGCCGCGGCGCGCGCGGACCTCGCCGCCTGCCGCGAGCTGCTGCGCCACGGCTCGCGTTCCTTCCACGCGGCCTCCCTGCTGCTGCCCGCCCGCGTGCGCCTTCCCGCCTCAGCGCTCTATGCCTTCTGCCGCAGCGCCGACGATGCCGTGGACATCGGCGATGCCAGGGCAGGCCTTGCCCGCACGCGGGAACGCCTGGCCTTCGCCTATGCCGGCACGCCTCTGCCGCATCCGGTGGACCGGGCCTTCGCCCGCACCATCGCCCGCCACGCCATTCCGCGCGCCCTGCCGGAGGCCCTGGTCGAGGGGCTCGCCTGGGACGCCGAGGGGCGCCGCTTCGAGGACCTGCCCGCGCTCCGCGCCTATGCCGCCCGCGTGGCGGGCTCCGTCGGCGCCATGATGTCGCTGGTGATGGGCGCGCGCGGCGCCGAGGCCCTGGCCCGCGCCTGCGATCTCGGCGCGGCCATGCAACTGACCAACATCGCCCGCGACGTTGGCGAGGACGCCGCGGCCGGCCGCCTCTACCTCCCCCTTTCCTGGATGCGCGAAGCCGGGATCGATCCCGAGGACTGGCTCGCGCGGCCCGTGCCCGGCGAAGCCCTGCGCGGCGTCATCCGCCGGCTGCTGGACGAGGCCACGATCCTCTACGCGCGCGGGCGCCAGGGCGTCGCGCTGCTGCCACCGGGCTGCCGCCCCGCCATCGCCGCGGCAGCCGCCGTTTATGCCGAGATCGGGCGGGAGGTGGAACGCCATGGCCATGACAGCGTCACCATCCGCGCCGTGGTGCGCGGCCGCCGGAAGATGGCGCTCGTCGCAGCCAGCCTGGGCGCCGGTTTGCCCGCAAAGGCCTCTCGCCCGGCGCAGAACGGCCCCGAGGCGCTTCCCGAGATGCGCTTCCTGGTGGAGGCCGCGCAGAACAGCGCCGTCGCCGCGGCGCCGGCGCGCCCGTGCGGCGCGGCTTGGTGGGACCTCCGTGCCCGGCTGCTCTGGCTGCTTGACCTGTTCGAGCGCCTCGACCGGCGCGACCGTGGCCTGCGGCAGGCCTGGCCGCCCGGTGGCGCAAGGCCGGGATGGTCGCGCGATGCCGTGCGCTGAGGAAAGGGAAGGGGCCTGGCGGCGGATCGGGCAGGAGGACAGGCCATGCGGCACGTGATGGGCGTGGTCCTGCTGGCGGCGGCGGCCTGTTTCTTCTGGTCGGCCCTGGAACGGCGCCGGCGGGCGGCCGAGGCGGCCAGGGCGGGGCAGCAACCGCCGCCCCTTCATCCCTCCCTCGTCCTCATGGCCGATCTCGGCCCCTCGGTCGTCGTCTTCGGCCTGGCCGTGGCGGGTGGGCAGGTGGCGCTGGCCTTCTGGCTGACCGGCGGCGGGGGCGTGTTCTCCCTGCTCGACCTCGCGGGCTTTGTCGCGCTGCTTGTTGCCTACGGCACCTGGGTGAAGGCAAAGGGCAGGTACCGCTTGCCCGACAGCGCCAGCATCCGCGGGGTGCCCGTGAATTCCCCGGCACAGCCGGCCCGCGAAGGGCAACCGCACCGGCCGGCCGGCGGTTTAGATCGTTAACCCTGGCGCGGAGGCGCATCCGATGGGCTCGTCGAACAACCTCATCTTCTGGCTGTTTGCCTTCACGCTGCTTGCGGCGCTGGCGGTGGGCCTCTGGCAGTGGCGCGCGATCAAGCGAAGCCGCGCCGCGCGCGGCGAGCACGGGCATGTCAGCCATCCACCGCCGGACTCCGACACGCCGCGCAACACACCGCCCTGACAACGCGAGAACGGGGGGAGACGGGGATCGCAGTCCTCGTCTCCCCATCCTGTCGGATCAGGCCACGACCTTGCGGTAAAGATGCCAGGTCGCGTGTCCGAGCACGGGCATGACAATGGCCAGCCCGACAAAGAGCGGGATGGATCCCGCGAACAGCAGCACGGCGACCACGAAGCCCCACAGCGCCATCGGGCCGGGGTTCGCGGCGACGGCGCGCACCGAGGTGCGGATCGCCGAGACCGGCCCCACGTCGCGTTCCAGCAGCAGCGGGAGGGACACCACGCTGACGGCCAGCGCCACCACGGCGAAGACGAACCCCGCGAGGTTGCCCATGAGCATCAGCCGCCTGCCCTCGGGCGTTCCGGTGGCCAGCCGCCAGAGATCCGACAACGAACCGGGCTGCGCCGGGCCGATGGTGGTCTGGTAGATCCAGTGCGCCGTCGCGATCCAGGCCACGAACAGCGCGAGCAGCACGATGCCGACCCCGATGATCGAGCCGATCCCGGCGGAACGGAACACGTCGAAGCCGTTCGCCCAATGGACGGGAAGTCCCCGCTCGCGCCGCCGGCTCATTTCGTAGATGCCGAGGGCGGCGAGCGGCCCGAGCAGCGCGAAGCCGGCGGTCAACGGCCATATCAGCGACAGCATGTCGCCACCCGCGGCCGCGAAGCCGAGCACAAGCCCGAACACCGGGTAGATGATCGCGAGAAAGATAAGCTGCGTCGGGAACTCGAGGAAATCGCGCCAGCCCTGCGCGAGGGAATCCCAGACATCCGACATGCCGATCTGGCGCACCCTTGGCTCGGCCTCGGCGTGGATCTGGGTAACGGGTGTCGAAAACTGGACCATGGTCGTGCCATCCTGCGGCCGCATCTGCGTCGGCCTTGTCGCGGCGATCCCGAGGCACGGCCCTTGGCTGGCCGCCATCGGAACCTGACGCTATCGCAACTGGCAGGGTGCGGCGGGTTTTCGTAGGCGTGTCACGCAAGCGTGTAAGGAGGCGGGGTTGGAACACGCCGGGCTGATCGAGGTGGGGCTGATCTTCGGCCTGGTGATCGCGCTCTGCCTGTGGGAGCTGTGGTCGCTCCACCGGGACCGGCGCGCCAGCCGCCGGGAACAGTCGGGCCGTCCCGCACGCAACGCCCCGGCCCGGCCCGACGTTCCCACGCCACCGGCCTTGCAGCCGCACAAACCCCGGGAGGTCTCATGTCCGACGCCAACGCAGGCACGCCGTCCGGCGACAAGGGCACCGAACGCTTGAATCCCGGCGACGACGCCCCGCCCGGCACGCCCGGAACCGGCGAGAACGTCTGCCCGGAGTGCCAGGGCAGCGGCAGGATGTCGGGCGCGGAGTGCCCGAGCTGTGGCGGAACCGGCATCGTCATCGAGGGCATCGCCGGCGGCTGATGGCGGCGTCGCCCTCGCCCCTCTCGATCACGCCGGGCCTGACCGCCAGATCCTGACGGGACGTCGGCTCTGGCAGCCGCCGGGCCACCCCTCGGGGCTGGATTTCTGCCGAGCGGCGATATCGGGTTACGCTCCCGCGCCGTGAAGCGCCCAGCCACGCCGCTTGCCTCCCGCACGACCGTCCGGACCGCCTTGCGGCCCTGATGCCGTGCCGGTGGCGGCTGCGGCCAGGCGCCGAACCCCGACGATCTGCGGGCGCAGGCCGGCGCGCCCCGACGACCAGGAGGACCGACCGATGAAGCTTGTTTCCTTTGAGACCACCAAGGGCCCGGGCTTCGGCCTGGTGCAAGGCGAGCAGGTTGCCGACCTGACCGGCGCCTTCGCCGGCCGCGCCTCCAGCCTCCGCGGCCTTCTCGCCGCGGGCCTGCTGGCCGAGGTGGAGGCCGCCGCCAAGGCCGCGCCGAAAATGCCCTTCGACAGCCTGAAGCTTCTGCCGGTCATACCCGACCCCGACAAGATCATCTGCATCGGCCTCAACTATCTCGACCACGTCGCCGAGACCGGCCGTGCGCAGACCCCCAACCCCGCATTCTTCGCGCGCTTCCCCGCGAGCCAGGTCGGTCACGGCCAGCCGTTGGTGCGCCCCCGCGTGTCCACCGACTTCGACTACGAGGGCGAGCTGGCGCTGGTGATCGGCACCGGCGGCCGCCACATCAAGCCCGAGGACGCCCTGCGCCACGTCGCCGGCTACTCCTGCTACAACGAAGGCAGCATCCGCGACTGGCAGCGGCACACCACGCAGTTCACCGCCGGCAAGACCTTCGCCAGCACCGGCGGCTTCGGCCCCTGGCTCGTGACCGCGGATGAGATACCCGATCCCTCGAAGCTGACGCTGGAAACCCGTCTCAACGGGCAGGTGGTGCAGCACACGACAACGGATCTGCTGATCACCCCGATCCCGCAGATCCTGGCTTATGTCTCGGCCATCCTGCCCCTGCTGCCCGGCGACGTCATCGTCACGGGCACCCCGGGCGGCGTCGGCATGAAGCGCACGCCCCCGCTCTGGATGAAGCCCGGCGACGTCGCCGAGGTGGAGATTTCCGGCATCGGCATCCTTCGGAACCCCGTGGTCGAAGAAGCCGCCGCCTGACGGTCCGCGCGCCGGCCGGCAGGATCATCCTGGCCGGCGGCGGCTGAACGCGAGGGCGGCCCGACCCGGGAGGGCCGGGCCGCCTTTCGCTCAGGCGGCCTCGAAGCGAACCGTTTCCGGCTCCGCCGTGCCCACCACCTGCCACACCGTCACGGGCCCTGCGCCGTTGTTGCGGAACCAGTGCCGGCGCCCGGCCGGATTCATCACGAGGTCCCGCGGCCCCAGCTCGACCTCCACCGACTGCCCCGCCTCATCCTCCCATCCCACCGTCAGGCTGCCCTCCAGCACCAGGAAGGCGTCCTCCACGTCGCGGACATAGGGCCGCACGCCCGCACCCACCGGCACGCCCAGCATCTCCTTGCGGCAGGTGTCGGATTCAATGCCGCCCGGACCGACATAGACCTTGCGCGTGAAGCCCGCCGGATCCCACAGGGTCGGCTGCTCCGAATGGCGGATCACGAAGCGCGCCATGTGTCTCTGAAGCGGGTGCTCGCCACGCGCGTCGAAGGGGATGGTCTTGCCCGGTGCCGCCCCGAAGCTCCGCACCAGCTCCGGCGCCGTGTTCTTGGGGTGGTACAGGTAGCGTGGCGGCAGCGGCTTGCCGACATCCACGCTGATGCTCATCAGCACCGGCTCGATCCCGTCGTTGCGGAAGCCGTGGCCGATGTCCCGCGCGTTCAGGATCATGTCCTTCGGCCCGAGGCGGACCTCCACCACCTCGCCCTCCTGCTCCCATCCCACCGTCAGCACGCCGTCGATGATCAGAAAGCTTTCCTCTATCTCGTGCGCGTGGCAGGCCGCGTACTTGCCCACGTGCTTGTAGATCAGGCTGACCGTGAAGTGCTCCGGCTTCAGCGTGGAAGCATCGCCGACCTTCGGAGATCCGCCCGCACCGATGTAGCGCATCTGCGCCCGCTCCAGGTCGGCGAAGCCGCGGTTGCTCGGGAAGGCGTCCCAGTCGAACACCTTGTCCACATGGCGCCCGACATGGGCGCGAAGCTCGGCTTCCAGACCGGGCTGGCCGTGGCCCGGGCGAACAGGGGACATAACGTTCATGCGGAGCCCTCCGGCTGAAGCGCCGGCTCACCGCCGACGCACTTTCCCCTACCAGCACGCCATTTTGGCCGCTATACGACGTTTTATGGGCAAACAAGCCGATCCATCCGCGTCCGAGGACCGCTACCTGGTCCCCGGCCTGGCGCGCGGGCTGGAGGTGCTGCGCGCCTTCACCGCCGAGCGCCGCCGCATGACGCTGACCGAGATGGGCCAGGCCGTCGGCGTCACCCGCTCCGCCGTGTTCCGCATTGCCTACACGCTCGACCAGCTCGGCTTTCTCACCTACGACGCCCGCACCCGCACCTATGCACTGGGTCCGCAGGTGCTCCGCCTCGGCTACGGCTACCTCGCCTCCCGGGATCTCGTCGAAGTCGCCCTTTCCCACCTCGAATCCCTGCGCGACCGCAGCGGCTGGTCCGCCCATCTCGGCGTGCTGGAGGGGAGGGAGGTGGTCTACCTCGCCCGCCTACCCACCCGCCGGTCCCTTTCCAGCGTGGTGCAGGTCGGCACGCGTCTGCCCGCCCACGCGACCACCATGGGGCGGGTTCTCCTGGCCGCCCTGGCTCCCGCGGACCTCCGCGCCCTTTACGCCGGCACCGAGCTGACCGCCCACGGCGCCAGCACCCCCACCACGCTCCCGGCCCTCCTTGCCCAGGCCGAGCGCGACCGCGCTGCGGGCTTTGCCGCCCATGTCGCGGGGTTCGAGGCCGGCGTGGCCAGCGTCGCCGCCCCCCTGCGCGACGTCACCGGTGCCACGGTGGCGGCGATCAACCTTTCCACCGTCGCCCTGCTGACCTCGGAGGAGGAGTTGCGCGGCCCGCTGGCGGAGGAGGTCTCCGCCGCCGCCGCACGCATCTCCCTGGCGCTGGGCTTCACCGGAACGGCGGCCGCGGCATGACCGGCCGGGCAGCGCCGGCCATCCCGGGCGTGCCGCTTGCCTGCATCCCGGACACCCGGCTGCGCTGCCGGGCCGCGCCGAACAAGGAACCACCATGCCCCCACATGATCGTCGCCCGACACGGCGCGCCGCGCTCTCCCTCGGCCTGGCCGCCTCCGTGGCCCTCCGGGCCGGCCGCACCGCCGCCGCGGAAGCCTGGCCCGGGCGCCCCGTCACCATCGTCGCCCCCTTCACCCCCGGCGGGCCCGTGGACGTCCTCGCCCGCGTCATCGCCCAGGGCATCCAGGCGGGCAGCGGACAGGCCGCCGTGGTGGACAACCGCACGGGCGCGCAGGGCAACATCGGCATCGACGCCGTGCGCCGTGCCGCGCCGGACGGACACACGCTGTTGCTGGTGCCCGCCGGTAACCTGACCATCAACCCGACCCTGATGAACAACCTGACCTTTGACGTCGAGCGCGACTTCGCGCCCGTCAGCCTGCTCGCCACGGCACCCAACGTGCTCGTCTGCGCGCCGAACCTGCCCGTCCGCAGCATCGCGGAACTGGTCGCCTACGCGAAGTCGCGCCCGGAGGGTGTCACCTACGCTTCCCCTGGCGTGGGCAGCCAACTCCACCTGGCGGGGGAACTGCTGTCGCAGCGCGCCGGCATTCCCATGCTGCACGTTCCCTACCGCGGCTCCAGCCAGGCTCTGACCGACGTGGTCGCGGGCAACGTGCAGCTTCTCTTCACCAACCTGCCGGCCGTGCTCGCCGCCATCCGTGGCGGGCAGGTGCGCGCCCTGGCGCTCACCACCGCCACCCGCTCGCCCACCGCGCCGGAGATCCCGACGCTGGAGGAACTCGGCGTCGCGGGCTTCGATATCACCTCCTGGTACGGCCTGCTGGCGCCACGCGCCACGCCGGCCGAAACGCTGGCCGCGATCCACGCGGCCATCCGCGCCGTGCTCCACGCCGCCGCCACGGCGGCGAGCCTCCGGGCCCAGGGCCTGACCATCACGGACGAGGGCCTCGTGGAGTTCGGCACGCGCATCCGCCGGGAAACAGCAACCTGGGCCGAGGTGATCCGCAGCAGGAACATCCAGTCCGGCCTCTGAGCACGGGGCCGCCGCCACGATGCACAAAGGGGACGCAGCCGTGCCTGCACAACAGGCGCAGGCGCAGCGCGCGGCGGATATTCACCGGCTCGCGCCGAAAAAAGCCTTTGACGGGGGAGGGCGCCCGCAGGATGCTTCAAATCATGAACACCTAGTTCATATTTGAACGGATGGATGCACCTGTGTCCCAGAGCGCCCTCCCTGCCGAGCTGACGATCGTGCCTGCTCCGGTTCCCCGGACCGCCGCCGCGGAGGTGCTGTCCTTCGAGGGCGTCACCAGGCGCTTCGCCACGCGCACCGCCACCCCCTTCACGGCGGTGCAGGATCTTTCCTTCGGCGTCGCGAAAGGCGAGTTCGTCTCCATTGTCGGCCCCTCGGGCTGCGGCAAGAGCACCGTGCTGAACATGACGGCCGGGCTGGACCGCCCGAGCGCGGGCCGCGTCACCCTTTCGGGCGAGGCGGTGACCGGCCCCAACAAGCATGTCGGCTTCATGCTCCAGAAGGACCTGCTGCTTCCCTGGCGCAGCATCGTCCGCAACGTGGAATTCGGCCTCGAGGCCCGCGCGCTGAGCCGTGCCCAGCGGCGCGAGCGCGCGCTGCGGGAACTCGCCCGCTGCCGCCTCTCGGACTTCGCGAACCATTATCCCTTCCAGCTCTCCGGCGGCATGCGCCAGCGCGCCGCCCTCGCGCGCACGCTGGCCATCGAGCCGGACGTGGTGCTGCTGGACGAGCCCTTCTCCGCGCTCGACGCCCAGACGAAGCTTCTCCTCCAGCGCTCCTTTGCCCGCACCATCCACGATTCCGGCGTCACCGCGCTGCTCATCACCCACGACCTCGCCGAGGCCGTCGCCATGTCCGACCGCATCCTGGTGATGAGCGAGCGCCCCGGCCGCATCGTGGAGGAGATCGTCCTCGACCTGCCGCATCGCGACGACCCCATCGCCCGTCAGGCGCTTCCCCGTGCCCGCGAAGCGATGAGCCACCTTTTCCAGTCGCTCCATCTCGCCGAGCGCGAGGAATGAGCGCGACGCCCGCCAACCAACCGCAGGGGAACAGGGCCATGCCCGCATTGACGAGACGCGCGATCGGGGCGGCCGCCCTGGGCCTGTCCGCCGCCACGCTGATCCGCCCGGCGGCCGCCGCGGAAAAGGTCACCTACCTCTTTCCCGCCCCTTCCTTTCTCCCCGCCTTCGTTCCCCACCATCTCGCCCAGCAGCGCGGTTACTTTCGCGACGAGGGCGTCGAGGTCGCCTTTCAGCTCGGCCGCGGCGGCGCCGACGTCGCGAAGCAGGTCGCGCTGGGCAATGCCGAGATCGGCGGCGGCAGCGGCGACACCTCCATGATCGTCCGGGCCAATGGCCTGCCCGTCCGCGCCGTGGCCCTGCTCGGCGGCGGTTCCCTCTACCAGGTCGCAACCCGGCGCGACCGCAACATCAGGTCGCTCGCCGACCTCCGCGGCAAGAAGATCGGCGTCATCGCCTTTCAGGACACCGGCTACTACGCGCTCCTCGGCGCGCTGGCGGGCAGCGGGATCGCGAAGAACGAGGTGCAGATCCAGGCCGTCGGCCCCGCCGGCATGGTGCAGCTCATGGTCTCCGGCAGCCTGGACGGCATCACCGCCACGCCCGACTGGGCCGACAACATCGAAACCGCCGGCACCGCCATCGACTATCACGAGCTGGCCCAGGTCTTCCCCTCCATGGCCCAGGCCATCCTCACCTCCGACCGCATGGTGCATGACCGTCCGGCGGCCGTGCGCGGCGTGGTGCGCGGCATCATGCGCGGCGTGAAGGCCTGCATGGACGACCCAGCCTCCGCCGCGCGAGACTTCTGCCGCGCCGTTCCCCAGCAGGCCGGCAAGGAGGTGGAGATCGAGCGCATCCTCCGCCGCTACGTCACCCAGGTCTACCCGCCGCGGCCGGGCACCGACCTCGGCAAGTTCGACCCGCAGCGCCTCGCGCTCATCCAGAAGTCCTACATGGACAATGGCGTGATCCAGGAGGCGGTGCCCGTCCAGGACCTGTACAGCAATGAGTTCGTCTGACGCCGTGCCACCGGGCCGCATGCCCGCCGGCGCTCCGGCGATCGCCCCGGCCACCGCACCGGTCGTCGCTCCCCCGGGCACGGAGGCGCCGCGCCTGTCCCTTGCCCACCCGCTCGCCCTTCCCGCGATGACACTCCTCGTCGCGGTGGTGACGCTGCTCGCCTGGCAGTACCTTCCCCCCGCGCTCGGCGTGCCGAAATACATCATCCCGACCGTGACCGACATGGCCGCCGAGATGTCGCGCATGTGGCGCCAGGAAGAACTCCCGACCCACATCCTCTCCACCGCCACCATGGCCACGCTGGGCTTCGTGGCCGGTGGCCTGCTCGGCGCCGGCTGCGGTTACGGCCTCGGCCTGTCGCGCCTCTGGGAACGCGTGCTCTCCCCCTACATCCTCGCGCTGCAGATCGCGCCCAAGGTCGCCTTCGCGCCGCTTTTCATCATGTGGTTCGGCTACAACGCATGGCCGAAGCTCGTCGTCACGGTGCTGGTCGTCTTCTTCCCGATCCTGGTGAACGTGCTGCAGTCCATGAAGACCACCGACCGCGACCTCGTGAACCTCGCCCGCGCCTATTCCATGAGCCGTGCGCAGATCTTCTGGAAGGTCTATTTCCCCGCCTCCATGCCGAACCTCCTCGCGGGGCTGCGCATCGGCGCCACGCTCGCCGTCATCGGCGTGACCGTCGGCGAGCTCGTCGGCGGCGGCGTCGGCCTTGGCTACCTCATCACCTATGGCGAGGGGCAGGCGAACACCTCGATGGTCTTCAACGCCATCGTGCTGCTCACCGTCATCGGCATCGCCCTTTACTGGATCGTCGCCGCCGCGGAGGCCCGCATCCTCCACTACGTCCCGCGCATTTCCCCATGAGCGGCGCTCCGCAGCTTCTCGCAGGCCGCACGATCGTCGTCACCGGCGCAGCCCGGGGCGTCGGCCATGCCATCGCCCTCGCCTGCGCCAGGGCAGGCGCACGCCTCGTCCTCGCGGATATCCTCGCCGATCGGCTCGCGGAAACGGCGGCCGCGATGGCCGCCCAGGGGCACCAGCTCCGCGCCGTCCCGCTGGACCTCGGCGACCCCGCGGCGATCGAGGCCTTCGCGGACGACGTCGGGGCCCACGAGGGCACCATCCACGGTCTGGTGAACAACGCCGCCATCGCGACGGGCATCGGCGGCCCCGAATTCGACGCGATCGAGATCGACACGTGGGACCGCGTGATGCGTGTCAACGTCCGCGGCACCTGGCTCGTCACACGCGCCATGGTGCCCCTGATGCAGGCCGGCAGCGACGGTGGCCGCATCGTCAACCTCGCCTCGGACACGGCCCTCTGGGGCGCGCCGCGGCTGCTCGCCTACACGGCCAGCAAGGGCGCGGTGATCTCCATGACACGCTCGCTCGCCCGCGAGCTTGGCCCCCGCGGCATCGGCATCGCCTGCATCGCCCCCGGCATCATGCGCTGCGAGGCCACCGAATACGTTCCCGCCGAGCGTCACGCCCTCTACGAGCGGGGCCGCGCCGTCCCGGGCCCGCAGGTGCCGGACGACATCACCGGCACCGTCGTCTTTCTTCTCACCCCCGGCGCCCTGGCCGTCACCGGCCAGACCATTCCGGTGGATGCGGGCTTCGTCTTCACATGACCACCACCCAGACCGTCTCCGGCATCACGCTCCGCCGCAACGCCGGTGCGGGCGTGCCCCTCGTCCTCCTCCATGGCATCGGCAGCAATGCCGAAAGCTGGTCGCCGCTCATGGCCGCCCTCCCGCCCGGCCTGGAGGTCATCGCCTGGGACGCGCCCGGCTACGGCGCCTCCGCACCCGTGGCGCCGGAAGCCCCGACGCCGAGCGACTACGCCGCCGCCTTGCTCCGCGTGCTCGACGCCCTCGGCCATGCCCGGATCCGCCTGATGGGCCACTCGCTCGGGTCGCTCCTCGCAGGCCGCTTCGCTGCCCTCCACCCCGGCCGTGTGGAGCGCCTGGCGCTCCTCTCGCCCGCGCTCGGCTACGGCGTGACGGCCGGGCCGCTCCCCCCCGGCGTCCAGGCCCGCATCGACGACCTCGCCGCTCTCGGCCCGCAGGACTTCGCCGCGCGCCGCGCCTCGCGCCTGGTGCACGACCCCGAGAAACGCCCGAAGGTCCTGGAAGGCGTCCGCCGCTCCATGGCCGCGGTGAACCCCGCCGGCTATGCCCAGGCGGTCCGGGCGCTGGGCGCCGGGGATCTCCTTGCCGACGCGCCCGGCCTCGCCATGCCCACCCTCGTCGCCACCGGCATCGAGGACGTGGTCACCCCGCCCGACAACGCCCGCCGCCTCCACGCGGCGCTCCCCAATCCCATCCGCCTCGCCGAACTCCCCGCGGCCGGTCACGCGATGCCGCAGGAATTTCCCCGCGAACTCGCGGCCCTTCTCGCGGAGACCCTCCTTGCCTGACACACCGGAGGCGGAGGACTCCGCCTATCTCTCCCCGCCCGTTCAGCGCGCCGCGCGCCTGCTGCGCCACATCGCCGAGGGCGATACGGTCACCAACATGGCCGCCACCGCCCGCGCGCTCGGCATCAACCGCACCACACTCCTGCGCCTCCTCACCACGCTCGAGGCCGAGCGCTTCATCGAGCCGATCGGCCAGGCGGGAGGCCCGAACGCCGGCTGGCGCATCGGCCTCGGCCTCATCGGCCTGGCGGCACAGGCCTTCTTCTCGCAGGACCTCGTGCAGACCGCGGGCCCCTGCATCGCGCGCCTGGCCGACACCACCCATCTCTCCGCCCATCTCGGCGTGCTCGACGCCCTGGACGTGGTCTACGTGCTGCGCCGGACGCCCGAGCAGGGCCGCTACGTCAGCAACATCCGCGTCGGCAGCCGGCTGCCGGCCCACGCCGCCGTCATGGGCCGCATCATCCTCGCCCATATGCCGGGGGAGGCAGTGGAGAAGCTTTTTGCCGGCACCCCGCTGCAACCGAGCACGCCCCACACGCCAGTGACGATGGAGCAACTCCACGACCGCCTCGCCGGGGACAAGGCCGCCGGCCTTGCCTGGAGCGATGGCTTCTTCGAGGCGGGCATCTCCTCCGTCGCCGCCGCGATCTTCGACGCATCCGGCGCGCCCGTCGCGGCCGTCAACGTCAGCGGCCAGACGGCCTCCTTCGACGGTCCTGCCCGGCGCGAGCGCATCGGCCGCGCCGTTGCCGGCACCGCCGAGGAAATCTCGCGCCGCCTCGGCTGGGCCGGCCCGGCGCATCCCCGGAACCAGACGAGACTGGAGGTGGTCGCATGACCCAAAGCATCGACACGAAGATCGGTCCCGACTTCATGCGCGGCATCGCCATGCGCGCGCCCGGGGTCACGGCCACGCGCGGCTTCTACGAGAAGAACTGGGGCCTGCGCACGGTCGCCGAGGGGAATGACGGCACCTTCTACCTTCGCGGCACCGGTTCCGAGCACTGGGTCTACGCCATGCGCGAGGACCGGGACTTCGGCATCGACTACGTCCATTTCGGCATGAACACCCGCTCCCGCCTGGATGCCCTCCACGCTCAGCTTCAGGCCGCATCCATCCCCGTCACCGCCCCCGCCGAACTCTCCACCCCCGGCGGCGGCTACGGCTTCACCGCGCTCGACCCCGAGGGCCGGCGCCTCCGCTTCTCCGCCGACGTCGCCCGCCACGCCGACACCGGCGACGAGCGCGCGCTGCCGCGCAAGGTCTCCCACGTCGTCCTCAACACCCCCGCGATGGAGGCGACCTCCGCCTGGTACCAGGAGCACCTGAACTTCCGCGTCACGGACTACTCCGCGGACATGATGGTCTTTCTCCGCTGCGCGACCGACGAGGCCTATAGCGACCACCACTGCATCGCCCTCAACCGCGCGCAGTACCCATCCGCCAACCACGTGGCCTTCGAGATGCCCTCGATCGACAGCTTCATGCGCGGCATCGGCCGGATGAAGCAGGCGGGACAGGCGCCTTCCTGGGGCCCCGGCCGCCACGGTCCGGGCAACAACCCCTTCGCCTATTTCGTCTCCCCTTCCGGCTTCGTCATCGAGTTCACCTCCGAGGTCCACAAGGTGGAGGAAGCCACCCATGCGCCCGAGGTCTGGCCGCGCGACGTGCCGGAGAAGATGGACACCTGGATGACCGCCGGCCCGCCGACGCCGGCCATGCGCACCGTCATGGCCGGCCGCCCCGACGCCGGCTGGCAGGCACCATGAACCTCGGCTACGCGGGCCGCACCGCCGTCGTGACCGGCGGCACCTCCGGCATCGGCCTCGAAACCGCGCGCCTGCTGCTTGAGGAAGGCGCCCGCGTCGCCATCTGCGGCCGCGACATCGGCCGGCTCGATGCCGCGCGCAACACCCTCGGTGGTGGCGACAACCTCCTCGCCCGGCCCTGCGACGTGCTGAACCGCGAGCAGGTCGCCGCCTTCGCGCGGGCCGTCGCGGAATGGGGCGGCGGCGCGCTCGACCTGCTGGTGAACAACGCCGGCCAGGGCCGCGTCTCCACCTTCGCCGAAACCACCGACGACGCCTGGCACGAGGAACTCGAACTGAAGTTCTTCTCCCAGATCACCCCGCTGCGTGCCTTCCGCCCCCTGCTGGACCGCGCCGAGGCACCGGCCATCGTCGGCGTGAACTCCCTTCTCGCGATCCAGCCCGAACCTCACATGGTCTGCACCTCCGCGGCGCGGGCCGGCGTGCAGAGCCTGCTGAAATCCCTCGCGACCGAGTTCGCCCCGCATATCCGCGTGAACTCCATCCTCCTCGGCCTCGTGGACTCCGGCCAATGGCAGCGCCGCTTCGCCGCCCGCGAGGACAAGGCGCGGACGCGGGACGAATGGTACGGCGACCTCGCCCGCAGGAAGGGCATCCCGCTCGGCCGTCTCGGGCGCCCCGAGGAGCCCGCCCGCGCCATCCTCTTCCTCGGCTCGCCGGCGGCGAGCTACGTCACCGGCGCCAGCCTGGAAGTGTCCGGCGGCGTGTCGCGGCACATCTGACGGACCCGGTCATGGACAACCTCACCCAAGCCGCCGCCCGCATCGCCACCGAGGAACCCGTGGGCGACCTCATCGCCCGCGCGCTCGCCGACATCGGCGTCACCACCGTCTTCGGCGTCATCTCCATCCACAACATGCCCATCCTCGACGCCATCGCGCGCCAGGGCCGCATCCGCTTCGTCCCCGCCCGCGGCGAGGCCGGGGCGATGAACATGGCCGACGCCCACGCGCGCGTCTCGCGTCGCTTAGGCGTCGTCGTCACCTCCACCGGCACCGGCGCCGGCAACGCCGCCGGATCGCAGGTCGAGGCGCTGACCGCCGGCTCCCCCGTGCTGCACATCACCGCCACGGTGGACCGCGCCTTCATGGACCGCGACCGCGCCGCCATCCACGACGTGCCGCGCCAGCCCGACATGCTGCGCGCCATCAGCAAGGCCTATCTCCGCGCCTGGGAACCCTCGGGCGCCATGGACACGCTCCTCGCCGCCGCCCGCGCCGCGCTCACCGCCCCCTCCGGCCCCGTCACGCTCGAAATCCCCGTGGACGTGCAGCGCGTGAAGGTTCCCGGCCGCGCGCTCCCCGCCAGCCTCCACATCGCCCCCGCCCAACCCGACCCCGCCCAGCTCGACGCCCTCGCCGAGCTCGTCCTCCGCGCCGAGCGCCCCATGCTCTGGCTCGGCGGCGGCGCCCGCCACGCGTCGGTGGCCGCCACGGAACTCGTCAACCGCGGCTTCGCCGCCGTCACCAGCACCCAGGGCCGCGCCACCGTGCCGGAGGACCACCCGCGCTCCCTCGGCGCCTTCAACATGACCCCCCAGGCACAGTCCCTCTACGACCGGGCCGACCTGATGATCGCCGCCGGAACCCGCTTCCGCGGCAACGAAACCCGCAACAACGCCATGCCCCTGCCGCACCCGCTCGTGCAGGTGGACGCCGACCCCACCCAGGCCGGCCGCAACTACCCCGTGGACATGTTCATCCCCGGCGACGCCCGCCTCGTCCTCGAAGGACTCCTCGCCCGCCTTCCCGCGCAGCTCGCGACCGACGCCAACTTCCTCCACGACATCTCCATCGCCCGTGCCGCCTCCGAAGGCGTGCTGCGCGGCGCCCTCGGCCCCTACCAGGTCGTCGCCGACGCCCTCCTCACCCGCGTTCCCGCCGGCCGCCACCCCTTCGTGCGCGACGTCACCCTCTCCAACTCCACCTTCGGCAACCGCTACGTCCAGGTCGCCGCCCCGCATCTCGGCGTCCACGCGCTCGGCGGCGGCATCGGCCAGGGCATCGCCATGGCGATCGGCGCCGCCCTCGCCGGCGAGCCCGCCAAAACCGTCGCCCTCGTCGGCGACGGCGGCGCCATGCTGATGATCGGCGAGCTCGCGACAGCCGCCGAGGTGGAGGCCAACATGGTCGTCATCCTCATGAACGACGGCGGCTACGGCGTCATCCGCAACATCCAGGACGCGCAATACGACGGCCGCCGCCACTACGCCGACCTGCTGACGCCGGACTTCTCGCTCCTCTGCGCCTCCATTCGCCTGCCGCACGAGAAGGTCTCGTCCATCGAGGCCTTCGACGCCGCGCTCGACCGCGCCCTCGCCACCACCGGGCCCTGCGTGCTGGAGGTGGACATGACGAGCATCGGCCCCTTCGCCGAGAGCTTCGCCGGCCCCCCCGCCGGTGCCGCCGGCAGCGTGCGCTGATGAACGCGATGTCCGAGCCCAGGGCGACGGTGACGACCTTCCCCGCCCTTCTTCGCCGCATGACCTACGAGGCCCCCGGCGTCCTCTCGCTGGACTTCGAGGCGGAGGACGGTCGCGAGCTGCCGCCTTTCGAGCCCGGCTCCCACATCGACCTGCACCTGCCCGACGGCACGATCCGCCAGTACTCCCTCTGCGGCGATCCAGCGGCGCGCGGCCACTACCGCATCGCCGTCCGCGACGTGAAGGGCGGCCGCGCCTCCCGCTTCATCCACCGCGGCGAGCTGCGCCCCGGCGTCACCGTCACCCTCGGCGTCCCCCGCAACAACTTCGCCTTCGAGCCCGCTTCGAACTACCTTTTCGTCGCCGGCGGCATCGGCATCACGCCCCTCCTGCCGATGATGCGCGCGGCCAGCGCCGCGGGCACCTCCTGGTCCCTCCTCCTCTGCGCCCCCCGCACCGCCGATGCCCCCTTCCTGCGCGAGGCCCGCGCCCTCGGCGGTGAGGTCTCCGTTCACGCCAGCACCGAGGGCACCCGCCTCGACGTCGCCGCCCACCTCCGCGACGCCCGCCCCGACACCCTCCTCTACTGCTGCGGCCCCGAGGCCCTGATGCTCGCCGTCGAGCAGGCCACGGCGTGCTGGCCCCAGGGCAGCGTCCGCTTCGAGTGGTTCACCGCCCGCGCCCGCCCCGAAGGCGAGACGGCCGACACCTTCGAGGTCGAATGTGCCCAGCGCGGCCTTACCCTCACCGTGCCGTCCGGCCGCTCCATCCTCCAGGTCCTGAACGACGCCGGCCTCGACGTTCCCTGCTCCTGCGAGCAGGGCATCTGCGGCACCTGCGAGGTCGCGGTGCTGGAAGGCGAGGTGGACCACCGCGACAGCATCCTCTCCGCCGCCGAGCGCGCCTCGAACTCCACGATGATGTGCTGTGTCTCCCGCGCCAAATCCCCCCGCCTGGTGCTCGACCTGTGACCACAGCCGACGAACCGAAGATCATGCTCACGATCTTCCTCAAGCACGACCAGTCCCAGAACATCGACCGGATCCAGGGCACGCTCGCCGAGCGCGCCTGGTGGGACCGCTTCCCGCCCGAGGGCTGCGAGATCGTCTCCTGGACCGTCGCCATGGGCCTCGGCCAGATCGTGACGCTCCGCCTGCCGCCCGCCCTGCTGAACCGCGTCAACATCGAGATCGAGCGCTCCGCCTGGGGCGTATTCTCCACCGAGTTCTTCCCCACCTACGACTTCGTGCCGGTGCGCGAGCGCCTCACGCGCGAGTGGAAAGCCAAGCGAGAGGAGAAGGCCCCGTGAGCCAGACGGTCAGCAACACCTACCAGTTCCCCTATCTCGAAGCGCGACAGACCCTCACGCGCCCCGTCACCGACTGGGAATCCGACCTCGCCGACACGATCGAGGCCGCCTTCGCCAAGGGCAACTACGAACTCGAAGACCTCGTCGCCGCCCTCAACCGGTCCCGCGTCCGCCCGCCGACCGGCGGCGCCTGGACCGCCGAGGGCTTCACCGCCCTCATCCACGAGCTGGGAGCCTGACACCGATGAGCGCGACCCTCACCCGCCCGGCCGCGATCACCGAGGCCGAGATCCGCGACTATCTCTCCACCGGCCTCCGCAACCGCTGGTGGCCCGTCCTGCCCTCCCGCTTCGTCCAGACCAACGGCAAGCCCGTCGGCCTCACCCGCCTCGGCGAGAAGATCGTCCTCTGGCGCGACCACGCCGGCACCGTCCGCGTCCAGGCCGACCGCTGCCCGCACCGCGCCGTGCCCCTCTCGCGCGGATTGAACGAGGGCGACCGCCTCCGCTGCAACTACCACGGCGTCGAGATCGGCACGGACGGCACGGTCCTTTCCGTCCCCGGCCAGCCCGGCTGCCCGCTGGAGGGCAAGAAGGCCGTCAAGACCTACCCCTCCCAGGAGATCGCCGGCGCCGTCTTCGTCTGGTTCGGCGACGCCCTGCACGAGGAGCCCGAGCCCTTCACCCCGCCGCCCCAACTCGCGGGCGGCGAGTACAAGGCCATCCTCTGCTACGCCGACTGGGAGATGTTCTGGCGCTACCTCTACGACAACAACATGGACCCGATGCACGGGACCTTCCTGCACGCCAATTCCCACACGATGTACCAGGGCGACACCCAGGCCCACTTCGTCACCCGCGACACCGAGAAAGGCTTCTTCTTCGAGAAGGAGGGCCAGCGCGACGTCAACTTCGACTGGTCCGAGCTGGTGGACGACAACGCCCTCTACGTCCGCCTCGAAATCCCCTATCCGCCCTCCGGCGGCCCGGGCGGCAACTTCGGCATCATCTCCTTCGGCTGCCCCATCGACGAGAACTGGACCGCCTGCTTCTTCTGGCGCGTCCGCAAGGTCCAGGGCTGGCAGCGCGACGTCTGGCGCTTCCTCTACCGCACCCGCATGGAACCCCGTCACTGGCACGTCCTCGAACAGGACCGCGAGATCCTCGCCGGCCAGCGCCCCGGCCTCGAGAAGTTCGAGATGCTCTACCAGCACGACGCCGGCCTCATCCGCCTGCGCCGCCACCTCGCCCAGGTCGCGCGCAAGCAGCTCACCGAACTGCGCGCCGCCGGCAAGGCGTAGCCGCATGGCCTACCGCAAGGTCACGTCCCCCGAGGTGCCGGAACCCCCGGGGGAGATCTTCTCCCAGTGCCTCGTCAGCGGGAACACAGTCCACATCTCCGGCCAGCACGCGGGTGTCCCCGGCGGCGGCGTGCTGGGCGACGGCAGCGTGGCCGACCAGGCCCGCCACAGCTTCCGCCGCGTGATCGCCCTCGTGGAGGCCGCCGGCGGCACCGCCGCCGACATCGCCAAGCTCACCATCTACCTGACCCGTATCGAGGACCGCCCCGCCATAGGCCCCGTCCGGCGCGAGTTCTTCTCCGACCCCATGCCCTGCTCCACCCTCGTCGGCATCTCCGCCCTGGCCGCCCCCGACCTTCTCATCGAGGTGGACGCGGTCGCCATCCTCGGCGCCGGCGCCTGATGGACGGCCTTGCCCCCGCCTCCCCGCGAAGGGACCCCGGCATGGACGCCGACCTCCGCCGCATCGTGGCCGTCGAGGTCCACCGCCGCCGCACCGGCCGCTGCCCCGTCCTCGTCCACGCCCTCGGCACCGGCGAGACCTTCCGCATCGAGCCGCAGGGCAACGGCTTCCGCGACCTCGCCACCGGCCTCCGTGCCCAGGCCACCCCCGAGGGCATCGACCTCGACGGCACCACCATCGCCCTTCGCCTGACCGGCGACATCGCCTTCGAGGGCCAGGACATCGCCTCCGGCGAACGCTTCACCGGCCACGCCGGGGGAGGGGCCTCCGTCACCCTCTACGACGCCCGCCGCACCGGCTTCTTCCAGTACGCCGTCTCCGACCAGGACCAGCCGCCGGACCTGCTGCGGGCCTGACCCTGCCGCCGCCAGAGAGGGCTCCGCCCTCCCCGGCACCTCTCCCGCCAAGGGCCTGAGGCCCTTGGATCCCAGTCTGGCTGTCGCGGAACCTTCCTGAAGGTGCCCCGGCCGCAAAGCATCCCCAACTCAGAAAAGAAGATGATGGAGGGGGTCCAGGGGGAGGGAAGAATTCCTTCTTCCTCTCCCCGGGGCCACCAGCACCGCCCCATCCCGCGTAATTCCTTGACGCCGCCCCCCCGCGCCGCTAATCCGCCCGCTCCCGGGACCTGTCCCGCCCGCCGGTCGGCCGCCCCCAGAGGGTGCCGGCTCCGTCGCTCCGCGAGTGTTCGCGCAGCGGCGCGATCGGTCATGGGCTGGCCCCAGCCAGTAAGGATCGACCCCGCCCGCATGTTCGAGGCGCTCTCCACCCGCCTGAACGGCGTCTTCGACAAGCTCCGCCGCCGCGGCGCCCTGTCCGAGGCCGACGTCACCGAGGCCCTGCGCGAGGTCCGCGTCGCCCTGCTGGAGGCCGACGTCGCCCTCCCGGTCGCGCGCGACCTGATCGCGAAGGTGCGCGAGCGCGCGGTGGGCGTGGAGGTGATCCGCAGCGTCTCCCCGGCGCAGCAGGTCATCAAGATCGTCAACGACGCGCTGGTGGAAGCGCTCGGCGGCGGCGAGGGGGCCGAGGCTCCGGGTCTTGACCTCAACGCCCCGTCCCCCCTGCCGATCCTGATGGTCGGCCTGCAGGGCTCGGGCAAGACCACCACCTCGGGCAAGATCGCGCTGCGCCTGCGCACGCGGGACAAGAAGAAGGTTCTGCTGGCCTCGCTGGACGTGGCCCGCCCCGCCGCCCAGCTCCAGCTCCAGACGCTGGCCACCCAGGCCGGCGTGATGAGCCTGCCCATCGTCCCCGGCCAGTCCCCGCTGGAGATCGCCGCCCGCGCCATGGACATGGCCCGGCGCGAGCTCTTTGACGTCGTCATCCTCGACACCGCCGGCCGCCTCTCCATCGATGACGCGCTGATGGAGGAGGTCGCCGCGGTCAAGGCCGCGACGAAGCCGCATCAGACGCTCCTCGTCGTCGATGCCATGACCGGCCAGGACGCGGTGAACACCGCGCGGAACTTCCAGGACCGCGTGGGCGTCAACGGCATCGTCATGACCCGCGTGGACGGCGACGCCCGCGGCGGTGCCGCGCTCTCCATGCGCGCCGTCACCGGCGCACCCATCCGCCTGCTGGGCGCCGGCGAGAAGCTGGACGCGCTGGAGGACTTCCACCCCGACCGCATCGCTTCCCGCATCCTCGGCATGGGCGACATCGTCTCCCTGGTCGAGCGCGCGGCGGAGACCATCGACCGCGACGAGGCCGAGAAGCTCGCGGCCCGCATGCAGAAGGGCCAGTTCAACCTCGAGGACTTCGCCAACCAGCTCAAGCAGGTCGGCAAGATGGGGAACCTTTCGGGGATCCTCGGCATGCTGCCCGGCCTGGGCGCCATGAAGTCGCAGATCCAGAACGCGAAGATCGACGACAGGATGGTCGGCCGCCAGGCCGCCATCATCTCCTCGATGACCGCCAAGGAGAAGCGCAACCCCGACATCATCAAGGCCTCCCGCAAGAAGCGCATCGCCGCGGGGGCAGGGGTGACGGTGCAGGACGTGAACCGCCTGCTCAAGCAGTTCGACGACATGTCCGCCATGATGAAGCGGATGAACAAGCTCGGTCAGAAGGGGCTGATGCGGGGTGGGCTCGGCGCCCTCCTGCCCGGCGCCGGAAACCGGCGACCTTTCTGAACACCAGAGATAGCGAGAAGGACTACGACATGGGCCTCAAGATTCGCCTTGCCCGCGCCGGCGCCAAGAAGCGCCCCTACTACCACATCGTGGTGGCCGACAGCCGCTCCCCGCGCGACGGCCGCTTCATCGAGCGCCTGGGCTCCTACAACCCCATGCTGCCGTCCGACCATGCCGAGCGCGTGCGCCTTTTCGACGAGCGCCTGAAGCACTGGCTGAGCCAGGGCGCCATCGCGACCGACCGCGTGGCGAAGTTCCTGGGCAAGGCCGGCCTGGCCCCGATGCCGGTGTTCCCCGAGCAGCCCAAGCAGTCCGCCCCCAAGAAGCGTGCCCAGGAGCGCGCCGCGGCCGCCGCCAGCGCCGCCTGAGAGACCCCAGCGCCAAGCCATGTCCGCGTCGCGTCGCATCCTGGTCGGTGAGTTCGGCCGCCCGCACGGGGTGAGGGGGCTGATCCATGTCCGCTCCCACACCGCCGAGCCGGCGGCCATCGCCGGCTACGGCCCGCTCTCGGATGAGAGCGGGGAGCGCCGCTTCGTGCTGAAATGGCTGGCCGAGGGGCTCGTGCAGGTGGATGGCGTCACCGACCGCGACGCCGCCGCGAAGCTCACGGGCACCCGGCTCTTTGTCGCGCGCGAGGCCCTCCCCGCGACGGAGGAGGACGAGTTCTACCTCTCCGACCTCATCGGCCTCCGTGCCGAGACGGAAGCGGGCGAAACCGTCGGCACCGTCACGGCCGTCGAGGATTTCGGCGCCGGCACCATCGTCACGCTGCGCGACGCGAACGGCAAGGACACGCTCCTTCCCTTCACCCGCGCCGCCGTGCCGGTGGTGGACGTGGCCGGCGGCCGCATCGTCGTCGCCCCGCCCGAGGAGCAGGTCGTGCCCCCCCGGCCCGGCGAGGGCGACGGCGAGGTGCAGCCCGGCGACACGCCGCGCCCGCGCCGCCCCTCCATGCGCCGCCGCAGCGGCGGACGGGACGCGGCATGACCTGGCAGGCCACCGTCCTCACCCTCTTCCCCGGCATGTTCCCGGGCCCGCTCGGCACCGCGCTCGCCGGGCGCGCGATGGAGCGCGGCCTGTGGTCGCTGGAGGCCCGCGACATCCGCGACGCCTCCACCGACCGCAACCGCCGGGTGGACGACACGCCCTTCGGGGGCGGCGCCGGCATGGTGCTGCGCCCGGACGTGGTGGACGCCGCCTGCGCCGCGGCCATCCCCGAGGGCGACGCGCGCCCGCTGGTCTTCCTCACCCCCCGCGGCGCCCCGCTCCGGCAATCCCTGGTGCGCGACCTCGCATCGGGCCCTGGCGCGGTGCTGCTCTGCGGCCGCTACGAGGGCGTGGACCAGCGCGTGGTGGAAGCCCGCGGCATGATCGAGGTTTCCATCGGCGACTACGTCCTTTCGGGCGGCGAACTCGCGGCGATGGTTCTCCTCGACGCCTGCGTGCGCCTGCTGCCGGGCGTGATGGGCGCGGCCGAAAGCGCGGAAGAGGAAAGCTTCTCCGAAAATCTGCTCGAATACCCCCACTACACCCGCCCCGCCGAATGGCAGGGCCTGCGCGTGCCGGATGTCCTGCTCTCGGGCCACCACGCGGAGGTCGCCCGCTGGCGGCGCGCCCAGTCGGAGGCCGTGACCCACGAACGGCGTCCGGACCTCCTGACCAGTAAACAACGGCGCGATCCGGCCCCCCGGGCGCCATTGCATCCGGCGGCAAGCCCCGCCTAAACGCACAAACGAAAGGGACCACGACGATGAACCTGCTCCAGCAGTTCGAGCACGACCAGATGACGCGCCTCGCCAGCGCCCGCAGCACGCCCGAGTTCCAGGCCGGCGATTCGCTGCGCGTGATGGTCAAGGTGCAGGAAGGCGAGCGCATCCGCACCCAGGCCTATGAGGGCGTCTGCATCGCCCGCTCCAACCGCGGTCTGAACAGCAACTTCACCGTGCGCAAGCTCTCCTACGGCGAGGGCGTGGAGCGCATCTTCCCGCTCTACTCCCCCAACGTGGCCGAGATCATCGTGACCCGCCGCGGCAAGGTCCGCCGCGCCAAGCTCTACTACCTGCGCGGCCGCACCGGTAAGTCGGCCCGCATCCAGGAGCGCGCGGCGCCCCGCAAGGCCGCCGAGGAAGCGCAGCAGGCGTAAAAACGGACCGCGGCCCGCCCCATATAGGGCGGGCCGCTTTCCGTTCGGGTTGAAGAGGAGAAAGCCATGCCGGCCACGAAGCCACGCACCCTGTTCGACAAGATCTGGGAGGCCCACGTCGTGGAGACGCTCCCCGACGGCACCGCCCTCCTCTACATCGACCGCCACCTCGTCCACGAGGTCACCAGCCCGCAGGCCTTCGAGGGCCTTCGCGACGCCGGCCGCGGCGTCCACCGCCTCGACGGCACCTTCGCCGTCACCGACCACAACGTCCCGACCGACAGCACCCGCTTCACCGGCATCCAGGAGCCCGAGAGCGCGCTCCAGGTCGCGACGCTGGAAAAGAACGTCGCCGAGTTCGGCGTCACCTACATCCCGCTGAACGACAAGCGCCAGGGCATCGTCCACATCATCGGGCCGGAGCTGGGCCTCTCGCTGCCCGGGATGACCATCGTCTGCGGCGACAGCCACACCTCCACCCACGGCGCCATGGGCGCGCTGGCCTTCGGCATCGGCACCTCCGAGGTGGAGCACGTGCTGGCCACCCAGACGCTGCTGCAGAAGCCCGCGAAGAACATGCGGGTCACGGTGAACGGCAAGCTCGGCTTCGGCTGCACGGCCAAGGACATCGTGCTGGCCATCATCGGCAAGATCGGCACCGCCGGCGGCACCGGCCATGTCATCGAGTTCGCGGGCGAGGCCATCCGGGCCCTCGACATGGCCGGCCGCATGACGGTCTGCAACATGTCGATCGAGGCCGGGGCGCGGGCCGGCATGATCGCTCCCGACCAGACCACCCTCGACTACGTCCGTGAGCGCCCCATGGCGCCCAAGGGCGAGGCGCTGGAGCGCGCCATCGCCTGGTGGAGCACGCTGCCCTCCGACGCTGACGCCGTGTTCGACAGGGAAGTGGTGCTCGACGCCTCCGAGATCGCGCCCATGGTGAGCTGGGGCACCTCGCCCGAGGATGTACTGCCCATCACCGGCACCGTGCCCGATCCCGACTCCGTGACCGACGAGGCGCGCCGGATGCAGCTCCGCCGCATGGTCGACTACATGGGCCTCACCCCCGGCCAGCGGCTGGAGGACCTTCGCGTGGACGCCGTCTTCGTCGGCTCCTGCACCAACGGCCGCATCGAGGACATCCGCGCCGCCGCCGAGGTCGTCCGCGGCCGCCGCGTGGCTGAGGGCGTGCGCGCCATGGTCGTGCCCGGCTCCGGCCTCGTGAAGGAGCAGGCCGAGCGCGAGGGCCTGGACATCATCCTCAAGGAAGCGGGCTTCGAGTGGCGCGAGGCGGGCTGCTCCATGTGCCTGGGCATGAACCCCGACAGACTCTCCCCCGGCCAGCGCTGCGCCTCCACCTCCAACCGCAACTTCGAGGGCCGTCAGGGCAAGGGCGGCCGCACGCACCTCCTTTCCCCCGCCATGGCCGCCGCCGCCGCCGTGACGGGCCGCCTGGCGGATGTGCGCGAGCTGATGCCCCAGGGCGAGCAGGGGGTTGCCGCATGACCCCCTTCACCACGCTGACGGGCATCGCGGCTCCCCTGCCGATGGCCAATGTCGACACCGACAAGATCATCCCGGCCCGCTTCCTCAAGACCATCGAGCGCAAGGGCCTCGGCCGCGCCGCTTTCGCCGACATGCGGTTCAACGACGACGGCACCGAGAAGCCCGACTTCGTCCTCAACCAGGAACCCTACCGCGCCGCCGAGATCCTCGTGGCGCACGAGAACTTCGGCTGCGGCTCCTCGCGTGAGCACGCGCCCTGGGCCCTCCTCGACTTCGGCATCCGCTGCGTCATCGCGCCCGACTTTGCCGACATCTTCTTCAACAACTCTTTCAAGAACGGCATCCTCCCCATCCGCCTGCCGCGCGAGATCTGCGACGCGCTGATGGAGGATGCTCGCCTGGGCGCCAACGCCCGCATCACCGTGGACCTCGCCCGCCAGGTCGTGGTGCGCCCGAACGGGGAGGAAATCCCCTTCGAGGTGGACGCGCTCCGCAAGCACCGCCTGCTCAACGGCCTCGACGACATCGGCGAGACCATGCAGCGCGCCTCCGTTATCGAAGGCTTCGAACAGAAGCAGCGTGCCGCCCAGCCCTGGCTCTACGGCTGAGCGGCGCCACGCAGAAAGACCCAAGCATGCCCGCGAACAAGAAGCTGCTGGTGCTGCCCGGCGACGGCATCGGCCCCGAGGTCGTGCGCGAGGTGCGCCGCGTCATCGACTGGATGGACCGCCGCCGCAGCGTGACCTTCGAGATGGAGGAAGGCCTGGTCGGCGGCGCCGCCATCGACGCGCTCGGGCATCCCTGCCCGGACCGCACCATGCAGCAGGCCGAGCGCGCCGACGCCATCCTCTTCGGCTCCGTCGGTGGCCCGAAATGGGACAGCCTGCCCTTCGAGAGCCGCCCGGAGCTCGGCATCCTGCGCCTCCGCAAGGACCTCGGCCTGTTCGCCAACTTGCGCCCGGCGATCGTCTGGTCGCCCCTCGCGCAGGCATCGTCGCTCAAGGCCGACCTCGTGGACGGCCTCGACCTGATGATCGTGCGCGAGAGCACCGGCGGCATCTACTTCGGCGAGCCCCGCGGCATCGAAACCATGCCCAACGGCAAGCGCCGCGGCTTCGACACCGAGAGCTACACCGAGGAGGAGATCGAGCGCGTGGCGCGCCTCGCCTTCGAGCTGGCGGCCAAGCGCACGGGCCGCCTCACCAGCGTCGAGAAGGCCAACGTGATGCAGTCCGGCCGCTTCTGGCGCGAGATCGTGACGCGCACCGCGTCCGAGTTCCCCGGGGTCGAGCTGTCGCACATGTATGCCGACAACTGCGCGATGCAGCTCGCCTCGCGCCCCAAGCAGTTCGACGTGATCCTCGCCAGCAACCTCTTCGGCGACATCCTGTCGGACCTGGCCGCGGCCGTCACGGGAAGCCTCGGCATGCTGCCCTCCGCCACCCTCGGCGCCGCCGACGCCAGCGGGCGCCGCCACGCCCTCTACGAGCCCATCCACGGCTCCGCCCCCGATATCGCCGGCAAGGGCATCGCCAATCCCTGCGCGCAGATCCTGTCCTTCGCCATGCTGCTGCGCTGGTCCTTCGGCATGGACGAGGACGCGCGCCTGATCGAGAACGCGGTGGAGAAGGTGCTGGCCGGCGGCCTGCGCACGGCCGACATCATGGTGCCCGGCGCCGCCCGCGTGGGCACCTCCATCATGGGCGAGGCGGTGGTGCGCGAACTCGATAAATTGGCGGCCTGAAAGGGGTTGCGCCGCATCCGCCTTGCGGCTATTCCCCGCGCCAAGGACGAGCCACTACGGCTCAACCGGTTGTCTGCCTTGGTTTTGCGCCCGTAGCTCAGCTGGATAGAGCACCAGACTACGAATCTGGGGGTCAGGAGTTCGAATCTCTTCGGGCGCGCCAACCATTTCAATGACTTAGGCGGCTTCAGCGTGGTGGCGGTGTTTAGCTGCCCGGACATTGCCCGGACACTTCCATCGCAATGTCGGTTTTTCAGTGCAGCGGGGATCTGCGGTTCGTTGCGGCATTTTCGAACCAGTATACGCGCGGTGGGAAGGCTAAAGTTTGGCTCCTACGGTGCTGTAGGTAGTTGGCCGGGAACGCCTCCCGGTGACAGCAGTTTTGCAGCTTAGCCGATTGGGAGCATTTGCTGTCTTAGCCTGGCCATCTATGGTCAGTGGCAGACCCGACTTAGAGCCACCGCTCAAGGAGGCCACTAATGGTTTGGAAGCCTAAAATGGATCGGAGCACCCGCTTCGTTGGAACCACTCTTGGCACCGACCCAGATGAAGCAGTGGTCCGCGCGAAGCTGGCAATGATCGGGCGGCAAGAGCCAAGAGGTAAGCCGACCATGGCTAAAGCTCGTGGTCCGAACAGCCCCCTCAGAGCACCACCAGCGAAGTGAATGGCTGTTGCCGACTTCGCGGACAGACGGGTGTGCAGAAAGCGGCGTTTTGCCAGTTCGACTACGTTCTCTCCCGAGCGTCGCGTGCCCACCTCCTCATTTCGGCAACCTCAGCGCGCAACTTCCGCATTTCCAAGGTGTGCAGCCCGGTCCGGGTGCGCGCTTTCCGCACTCGCGCCAGCCCCTCGGCTGTCCGGGGGCCGGTCGAGGTGCCGCCGTGCATCCGACACCGAGCATTTGCCATGGCCGGTCCCTGGCAGGGCTGCCCAGCCCGGGTCCGAGCCCCGCACCGGGGTGCAGCATTGGGGTTTCCCGTCCGGTTGCCGTTCCGCAGTCGACCGGGGCGCGTGGGGTTCTCCTCGCTTTTCTCGGTCACGACCTATCCCCCTCCAAACCCGGCCTGGCATGTCCAGTGACGTTGCCGACAATGGCTTGCGCACCTTCCTGAACCACCACCCGCTCCACGCGGACCACCTGTGGACCCTTGCCTCGCTTGCGGTCCAGCGCGTCCAGCATGTCTGTCATAGCGCGTGACAAACTAGCAGCGTCCTTTCGGAGCTTCGTCGCAGCCTCGAAGGGTTGGTCGGGAATCATCGCGCGTCTCATGCACTCCATTGAAGCGTTGTGCAGACCAACTGCCTGGGCCGCCAGCATGCCCTCCACGGCGTCCTTTGCCTTGAACGCAGCCAGTGCAAGCACTGCTGCCGCCTGCGCTTGTGCCTTCTGCTCGACGCTCCACTGATCCGGAATCCATGCAGTCCGCATTACGCGGTTCAGCATCGCATTATTCAGCACGTCGCTTTCTGCTCCAGCGACGGCACGTAGCTGCGCATCGGGTTTCCTGCTCATGTCCACGGTCACCGTTTTCGGCGGCTTGGCAGGCGCTGAATTGGCCATCTCACGCTTCCTCATGTCCTAACCTCCTTAGTTGGGATGCCGACTGGGACTAGCCCGCACGTCGAGCAGCGCCAGCCCCTTGGATAGGCCCAGAAGTGTTGACCACCGCACGTGCTGCACCGGCTCCCGCGGGGCGGTACCGCCAGCGGATCGGGCCATGCCGAGGGGCGCTTCAACGCTGCCGCTAGCAGCCCGCGCAGCATCGGATCCGATTGCGGCAGGTCCGAGCCAGACGGCGCAGCGAGGCCAGGTATCCACGCATCTATTTGCGAGAAGTCTTCTTTCTCGCTGCTGGGATCGTGCCTGCCGTAAGGTGCGGCGTAGTGCTCCGCCATTGCCTCGACCTCGGCGGCGTCGTGGTCCATGGGCGGTTCTGGTAGCGGCTGTATCGGCTTTGGTGGTGGCGGCTCCGGCGCCCCGGGTAGCCTGTACGCCTCCGCGAAGGCTGCGAACCTCCTCATTTCAGGCCGCCTTCTGCAAACACGGTCGGGCAGGTCGGGCAGGTCGGGCAGGGGCCATTTCATCCCGTGTTTCCTCGCATTTTGCCGGCCTATCCCTGCCCGACCTTGAACCCAGCAGGTCGGGCAGGTCGGGCAGGAAGCGCCGTAGAGCCCCGCTGTCATGCTTCTGCCAACAGGCCAGGGCGCACCACGTAGAGGCGCGGGCGGCCTTCGTTGGGGATGGACACCTTCACCCGCAGGTTCTTTCCGTCCCGCATCAGCAAACCGCGGTCCCCTAGCTCTCGCGCCACCTGATCAGCGTCGAGGCCCCGGCAAACCTCGTCCTTCCAGGTGTCGGGCAGGACCAAGTACTCCCAACCCTCCGCGATCCTCCGCCGCCACCCAGCCCGGTTGCCGACAAGGCGGCTCGTGTCCTCCTCCATGCCGCCCTGCGCGCTGGACGAGAGGACAAGGTTGGTGAAGCGGCTGGATCCGTGGGTGCCGATGAAGGCCCGTACTGCTTGAACCGCCGTCTGGCTTTCCGCCGCTCCATGCCCACCACGTAGCGCGAGCCACGCCTTGAAGCACGCGACGGCAGCCCGCTCGCTCTCCCCCTGAGGCCAGGGAAGGATGCCGATCTCCGTTGCCAAGTCGCCCGCTGCTGCGATCAGGCCAAAGCGTTGGGCCACGCGGCGTACCTGTCCATCGGCGTCGGTTGGGACATGCTCGCCTTGAACGAAGGCAGCGACAGCTTCGCGAAGGTTGTTCAGCAGCGCTAAGGGCTGCTCGGCTCGCATCTGCACAAGGGTGGCCAGGAAGGCACGGGCAGCATGCCCGTGATGGGCGAGAGATGCCGTCTTTACTGCGTTGCTCAGAGCCTCTCCAGTTTTGTGCCCGTGCAAATCTTGCCAAACACCGTGCCCGCACCCCGCAAGAGCAGGAATGGACACGCATCGCACGTCCTGCCCGGCTCGGCTGCGCTGGCCCGTTTCCCCGATCTTGTCCGCAGGGCTGATCTCACCCGTTGAGAGGAACAGCGTACGCCAGGTCTTGGGACTCCTGAGCGCGCCTGAACGATCCGCCCGCCCGCGGCCGGCTCCACCCGCGAGGGTGTACATAGTGACGCCCACGTCCTTGCCGTCAGCAAGCCCGATCTCGTCGAGCGCGAGGAGACCGTCGGAGCACTCGACAGCCGCCCCTTCCAGGGCGTTGGCCGTGCTGCGCCAGGACCGGATTTGTTGGCTCATGCGAGGGCTACCCCACGCGCTGGCGCCGCCTTCCAAGCAGGTGGTCTTGCCAGTGGAGCTGCCACCCAGCAGATGCACACCACCGCCCTCGGCGCCAAGGATTTCGAGCAGGGGCGGCGCGAGGCTGGCGGCGATGAAGAGCGCCAAGCGATGATTCCCGATGGCGGGCGCTGCCACCCCCTCCTGCCACCCTGCCAACGTACCGCAAGCGGCAAGGCGAGCCGCGGCGCCCGCATCCGCGGTTGTTAGAACCACCTCCTCCCCACCGCCACCGTAAGCGGTGCCATCCGCCATCGCATAGGCGACCCGCTCCCCCGCAACATGCCACCCTGCCCGCGAGACCAGGGAGACGCGCGAACCTGCCTGCACCCCGCTCAAGGCCTCGCGAAGGTAGAGCCGTGCATTTGGATGGGGTGAAAGGCGTAACCCGCGTTCCAGCAACATCGCCTCCAGCTCGCCGGGTTGCGTCACCAGCAAGCGCTTAGGCATCGCCCATGTATGGGTGCGGAGGTCGTCATCCTTCCATCGAAGCAGAAGGCTCCAACCCTCGCCGGCCGCGTCACGGGCACCGCCCAACACCTCCAGCGGTGCGCAGAGCCAGATCAGGCCTTGTTCCCCTGCATCGGCATAGAGGCCCTCACTCTGCTTCATCGTGAAGCTAGCGGGCCACCGAACTTGCCCAGGGGCGGGCGGAGCCTTCCGACGCGATGCGGCAGCCTCTTCCTGGCGGCGTCGGCGACGCTCCTGCGCTACCAGCTTATCCAAGGCAGTCAGGTTCAGGCCCAGAGCGGAAGCAGCCTGCTTCCGCTCAGACTGGTACTCGGCCTCGCTCAGCCCAGCGAGCCGCACGAGCTCAAGGGCCAACTCGGCGCGATTGCTGCTGCTCTCCGCTTCTGTCGTGCCCGTGTCATCCGGCGGCAGATCATTAGGATCCATGCGGGAGTCCATCAACCGCGCCCTCCCGGTGAAAGGTTACCGCTATCGGTACGCTGAGAGACGGCCCAGGCCGCGATGGCAGCACCTTCCCCCTTCGGTTTCCCGGCCTGCTCAAGCGCGCCATCCACCGCGCGCACCACCTCGTCAGCGGTCATCAGCCCCGCGACCACGAAGCGTGCGAGCCCCCACGCTTCGGCAACGGCGGTGGGATGGCGAGAATCCACCGGAGCTGTGGCGATGGCGGTGCATGCGCGCATCAAGGCGGCCCGTACGTAGCGGTCGCCGTTCATCGTGCGCGCTGTCGCATTCGCGTCAGGTTGAGGTGGGGGCGCTGGTGCCACCTCGGCCGAAGTAGGGCACCGCACCGTCTCTCCCCCTTCCAACATCGTCAGCCGGTGCGGCAGGGGGTCGGCCATGTCTACAAAAACCGGGGAAGCCGTGTAGGTCACCTGCGCCGCACGAAGGGTGGAAGGATCCACCCCCGGCACCCCGCGCAGCCAACGCTGGCACTCGATACCTGTTAGCGCCCGCTCCAGCAGAAACCAAAGACGCAGCCGCAGTCCGGGCTTGATGGTGTGGCCGGCGGTAGCCTGGACGATGCAGGCGGAGCCGTGGAAGGTGTTCGGCATGGTCAGCCGCGCCAGGATACCGCAGGCTTTCAGATCGCGCCGGTCCATGCCTTCCGGTGCAGGAATGCCATCGCAGTCCATGGCGAGCCACGCGCGGGGCGCATCGCGCAGCGTCGGCAGTTCACCCGTTTCCCGGTTGGGATGCACCAGGCGGCGCACCCCTTTCGTGTGAGTGGGATCGAGGATCGCACCGCGCACCACGCAGTGTTCCGGTCGGTGCGCCAGTGCGGCCAGATGATCGTGCAGGCCGTCCATGCCATCGAACGCTATGGTGTGCATGTCATAGGTCCTGGCGCTGTCGTAGCCTTCCATCGCGCCGTGGCGGATCAGCTTGGCAAGGCGGCGGCCACGGCTGCGGAGGATGGTGAGAGAGCGCGCCTCGCGCGCATCGCTGTACGGCGTCATGCTGGCGTCTCCATCGCGTGCAGCGCGGCCAGTGCCGCAGGGAGTGAGGAGAACAGCACCGGCAGCCGTGCTCCTGGGTGCAGCAGGCCGGCCCTCGGCAAACCATCGGGCGCTGCGGCGTCGGGCAGCAGAATCACACGAGGCGGCACCGCCCTTCGCTGGCGGGCATGCTGCGTGTCTGCCCAGGCAAAAAGGTCTGGACCATCGTCAAAGGCAGAGAGGTGGCGCTTCATCGGCTGCCCTCTCCGCCCTCTCGCTGGCTGACTGCGCCCAGCAGCAGCGTATGCGAATGCTCGCCTTCGTCGCCCTCGCGCTTGGGCATCACGAGCACACGAACTCCGCCCAAGCGGCCCGTCAAGTATGGTGCGCCTTTGGCAGAAGTCTTGCGGTAGAGCCGGTAGGCAGGCAGCAACGCGCCGCTCTTACCGGTGGTGGGAGCGTCAGAACGCATTGCGTCCTCCGTGAGGATGGAGGCGCGGAAAGGCGTTGGCGAAGCAGTCCCGATGCGTTAAAAGCGGGGTTGTCCAGACCACCGCTAACATCAGTTCCGCCCCCGCCGGCCGCCCGCCGCGCGGGGGTTTTCGTTAAGCGGCGCGGTTCGCGGTGGCGGGGCCGCCCTTGATCGTCGGGGCGGCATCCATCTTTTCCTGGGCCATCGCGAACAGATCGGCGGTAAGGAATACCAGCCGGCCGTTCACTACTTTCCCGGTCAGCGGCCAACGCTCCATCGTCCGGTGGGAAATCGGGAAGAAGTAGCGCGTCACGAATTCGGCGCCGCGCTGGCGATCCACATAGCGGGGCAGAACGGAAAGATCGGGTTCGGGCGGTAAGGCTGCCGCCGTGGTCATTAGGGCACTGCGCATCGGCACCTCCGTTATGGCCCCAAGCGGGGCGTTGCGGTATGCCATCCAGATATTCGACGTTCTGAGATCCGAGCAGATGACAAATGTCTGCTCGTTTTGGAGCCGGCGTGTCGCGCGACACACCGAGCACGGAACAGCGACGCTAAATGTCGCGGTCGGGATTGGAGAACAGGTCTTTGAAAGGTGACGGCATTGCCGCGAGTTCGACGGCCTGCTTCAGCAGACGATTGATGTGCCTTTTTACCGATATCTCGGTCGTATTCTGGAATCTCGGGATCGTTGCGCAAGCCTCCCGCGCTACGGAAGTAAGGTTTGGCTTTCGACGCTCTTGCTTCGCGCGCTGCCGCTCTTTCTCTACTAGGTCGAGGAGCGCGTCGTCCGCCTTCCGGTCTTGTGAGTGAACAAGCGCCTTCCCGCTGGGGAGGATCAGCGGTCGCTCTTCGCCGTCCTGAATGGTGGTCGCTGCCGAGACGGTCATCCGTGCCCAAGCCGTCGCGGTTTCCCAGTCTGACGCAAGGGAAAGTTGATGGAACGCGCTGTTGAACGTTGCCTGGAAAGCAGTGAACGCGTGCGCAATCCGGTCCCGCTCCTCGGGCGTGGCGTCCTCGCGAATCTGGCGCAGGAGCGCGTAGTCTCGCTTCCGTTGATCGTCGGGCATTACTTGCGCCTCCGCTGGCGCGTCCGCATGGGAAGTGGCGGGGCTGCGCAGTGCGGAAACCGCGCGGGCTGGCCGGCCCTGCCCCACCACAAGCAAGATAGCTGTTCGGGCCGATGATGGCATCTCTCATCTGAGCTTCTCCCGCCGCCAAAGCTTGCGCCGCGCCAGCAAAGCCGCTGAGGGTGGACGAGGTAGGGCCAGGCACTACTGGGGTCACGCTGTCTGCGGGGACGGCGCCAGGATAGGTTGGGCGGGAGGGAAGGAAGCAGGTCATGGCCACTGTGACCCCTGCTCGGTGGAGCAAGTAGCCGGTCGGTAGAGCTCCGCCGCCGCCCTCCTCAACATCATTCGCACCGCCGGGACTGTCATGCCCAGCCGCTCCGCCACGGCCTCGATCTCGCAGCCCTCGGCCAGCATCCGCCGGGTAACCTGGAGGCGGCGGGGCGTCTCGGGGTTTGGCGGGCGGGTCCGGTGCAGGGTGCGCAACCCGGCCCGCCTGGCACGCATCCGAGCGGCGCCGGGGTCGATCCCCAGCGCCTCCCCGAGACCGCGGTAGGTGGTGCCGTTTGCCAGAAGAGCGGCGATCACGGCGCGCTGTGTCATGCCACTTCCCGCCGGAGCGTGCACTGGTTGCCCAACACCGCCTGGAGGTCGTGGCCGGTAGCGGCGGCCAGGAAGTCAGCGGCGCGACGGTTGTGGCGCGCGGCACGCATCAGCCGCTCTGCCGTGTCCCCGTAGTTCGTATCGAAGTCGGCCGCGCGGTCGGCATGGGTGGAAGCGAGGGCGATGACAAGCAGCGCGTCCATGATTGTCTCGGGCTCTGCCTCCAAGGCGGCGTCCTCGGTGTCAAAAACGATGATCGTGGCTTCGTTCCATTGGCTGCGAATGTGGTCTTTCTCCGCCTCCGGTCCCTTGCACGCCATCCACCGATCTTCCGCGGCCTGCGCCGCCTGATCCAAGGCGGGGAGACGGCGGACGAGTTGTTCAACCCTGCCAATGCGCTGTGTGCTGGCGAGGGCGGGCGCCGCGACGGCAGCACCCCCGATTGCCGCCAGCAGGCCACGACGCGCCGGGCTCATGCTGCACCTCCGGCGAGCCGCAGCAGCAGGGCGTGAGCGATGCGGGAGGGGGTGGTCTCGCTCCAGTTCACCTCTCGTCCCTCCGAGCACTGGAGCGCGACGTGGGCTAGGGCTACGGCGCCAGCCGCAGTCTGGGGGATAGCTGTCTCAATTAGGCGTTCGGTGGCCACGTATTCCGGCCATTCGGGCATCTGGTCCGCGTTTTTCCGTGCGTCGGGATGCGTGCGGTCGTTGATGATGCTCTCCAGCTCCAGGTAGCGCGCGCAAGTCTGGATCAGCATCGCGTCCGGGTTGGTCACGTTGGCATTGGCGGAGGGGAGGGGGGGCAGCCAGGACGGCAGCGCCACCCAGGATGCTGCGACGGCTCGGGCGGTTCATGCCCTCTCTCCCATGACCTTCACCAGGTCTTCCAAGGCCGCGTAGGCCAGCCACTCGGCGTAGTCCTTGACGTTGATCTCGCCGTCCGCCGGGTTTCGATCAGCAACGGCAAGGGCTGCGCGTGCCTTGGCCAGGACCCCGGCCAGGGTGGCAACGGGCAGGGGCGCCAGGGCCTCCGTCTTGTCACAGACGGCGTTGATCAGGCGGTCCCGTTCGGGCTCGCGCGCCTGCTCCTCCTCTGGGGTGGAACTCGGTACGGCGTAGGCAGCAAGGCACGCAGCTTCGGCCTCGATTACCTCGTGCGCGAGGCGGATCACCTCGGCGTCGGGGGAGGGCGCCGGTCTTCTATCCAGCGCGTCTGCGGCTGCGGATTGCACTGGCAGCGCTGCAGTCGGATTGGCGACGATGGCGGCAAGGCCGCCCAGCAGGGTCCGGCGGCTCATGTTCAGCCCTCCAGGCGTAGAAGGTGTTGCACGAGGTCCCAGGCCCAGATCTCGGCAGGCGTGCCGCTCGGGCTCACCGTGCCGTTCTTGGGGTTCAGTGCCTCGGCTCTGGCAGCGCGGGCCTTCGCAACCATGCCGGCCAACGTCACCGGGACGGCAGCGTGGATGGCGTCGCGGCTGCGCTCATAGGCCTGCCAGAGAGGGCAGTCGTCCTCACCGGAGCCATAGTCGTTGACCGCGGCAATGATGGACGGGTGCGCCTCACAGATGCGGATCAGTTCGGCATCCGGGTCCGGCGCCGATCTTCTGTTCAACGTGGCGGCGGTGGCGTGCGTGGCGAGCACGGCGGCGGGTCCAATGGACATGGCGGCGATTCCGCTCAGAAGGTTGCGACGGCTCACGCGCCGGCACTCCCGAAGACGCCGTTGAAGCGGCGGAGGTTGGAAGGGATGGGGTCGCCGTTGCGGCGATAGGCAGCGCGCATCTGGCGGGCGCTCGGACGGTGCGTTATGGCACGGGCGCGGTCGGGGGAGAGCGTGGACGGCTGGGTGCTGGCCTCGTCCGCCTCGGCCTCGCCGTCGCTGTCCGGCTCTTTGTCAGCGTGCTGCGCGTCGGCCGCGTCCAGCATGTCGAGAAGGAAGTTGGCGCTATCGAGAAAGGCGCTGATCTGCGCCTCCATGCGGTCGCGCACGGCCGGGGTGAGAACCATGGCGGCCATGCTTTCGGGCCGTCTTCTTCTTGCCCCATCAGTGAAGGTAGGATTCGCGGTAGCCATCGGCTTTCCTTCGTGGGTTTGCAGAGTTGGTGGTCAGGCCGGGCGGCGGGGTTGCACCCTCCGCCGCTCGGCCGCTTCGCCCGGATCACCCGCCGGGCACGGGATCGGGTCAGGGCGCGAGGGTGCCTTTGCGGCGGGCCTGGAAGGCGGCCTCGGCCTGATCGAATGGGGTAGGGGAGGAGGCGGCCTCCTGGATGAGGTCCAGGCGCACGTGGCGGCTCCGGTGCCAGTAGTCCCCACGCATCCGGACCACCCATCCGCCGCGCCCGGCCTCGGCCAGCTTGGCGCCGATCGTCGCGACCTCGGCCGCGTCGGGTTCAACGGCGCGACCCAGCAGAACATGGCGGCCGTCGTCACCCAGGACGATGAAGATGCCGCCCTGGTCGGCGGCGTGGGGAGACTGGCGGGGGCGCATTAGCGGGTGGCCTCGGCCAGCAGACCGTCGTGGACCTCGCGGGTCTGCTCAATCATCCCAGCCAACAGCGCCCGCAGGCAGCCGGGGCTCATGGTGTCGAGCTTGGCCAGGTCTAGGTCGGCGGTCGCGTCGATCTCGCGGAGGGCGGTGTCCAGGGCGGTGGAGGGGGTCATAGCCGCGTCCCTCACGAAGCCAGAGCGGCAAGGGCGGCGCTGGCGGCGGCGAGGCGGGCGTCCGCCTTCCGGAGAGCGGCGCGGGCCTTGTTGAGGGCGCCCATGGCAGCGGTCTGAGCGGCGCGGCGGTCAGCGGCCGGGCGCTGGTTGGCCATGCCGAGACGGCGACGGGCGGCGGCGTAAAGGGCGGTGACAATGCGGTGGTCGGCGGAGGCGCGGCCCAGCTCGATCTGCGCAGCCTCGGCGCGCTCGGTGATGGTCGGGACGGCGCCGGTCTCGATGAACAGGGGCAGGCCGCGCATGGTGGCGACGTTCTGCAGAACCGCATCCGTCAGGCGGCCATCCGTGAACAGTTCGGCGGCTGCGGTGACAGCGGGATTCAGATGGGAGATGGTGGAGAGCACGGGGGAGGTTTCCCTTGCGTTGCTTCGTCTGCGGTGACATTATTTATATCACCTGCTACGGCGAATGCAATGAGAAATATCTGCTGACATGGAAAATATCAATACTGGTCAGCTTCGAGCGGCGCGCGCGCTGCTGCGCTGGACGGCAGAGGATTTAGCGAAGCGAGCCGGGGTTAGCGTGGTGACCATCCGGCGCGCGGAGCCGGCGGACGGGATGCTGACCATGATGCCGGCGAACGCCGCAGCGATCCGCCGTGCGCTGGAGGAGGCCGGCGTGGAGTTCATCCCCGAGAACGGGGGCGGCGCGGGCGTCCGGATGCGAAAAGGCCTCCACGCGGCGGAGCCTCGTTCCAAGCCTGACGGCGATTGAGAAGCGACAATAAAAGAGACCATGCCAGGGAAGGTTCTTCGCGGGGGTGGACTGCAGTTTGCGGCCGTGCCGCTTCGGCAGGACGGATACCGACTCCGGGTCATGTTGCTGACCAGCCGTGACACCGGACGTTGGGTGCTGCCGAAGGGCTGGGCCGAACAGGGTCTGACGGGGCCTGAGGTCGCTGCGAAGGAGGCCTTTGAGGAAGCAGGCCTCCGCGGCGAGGTGCAAGCGGGTCCGTTCGGGACCTATCGCTATCGCAAGTGCATGTCCCGAGGCCGTGTGATTCCGTGCCGGGTTGAGGTCTTCGCAATGTGGGTTGACCAAGTGCTGGAGGACTGGCCAGAGCGGTCACAGCGGGCTCGGGAGTGGTTCTCGCCACGGGAGGCGGCAAGGAAGGTGCAGGAAGACGGGCTACGTCTCCTGCTGGAGGGTTTGGCCTATGGTACTCTCCTCGTCCCCAAAGGTGGCGAGGGCGCGGCCGCTCGGATGCCGAAGGCGCAGGAGGGGGAGGGGTGAACAAGACCGCCCGGAACGAGCGGACCAAGCTCCTAGCCAATGCGCTGGACCGCGCTTCCACAGCCTGCGTCGCGCCATCTCAGCCCTGCTCCGACAAAGGACGGGAGGCTACGACGCCTGCGAGCCAAGCTGCCTACAGGGTCTTCCTGCAAACGATGGTGTAACGGGAATGGTCGAGCGGCGGCAAAATTCGATCACGGCTGAACGCCTTTGGCCGTCCAAGCCGCCATCTCGCCATCGGCTAGGCCCGAAGCGACGCCTCAAATCACTTCGGGAAGTGAATGCCGCAAAGCTTATTGCCATCAGGATCACGAACGTAAGCCAGCTCGATCGTGCCCATGGAAGCTGTCTCCCGAGGTCCGGGGGAAGCCTCGATCGACGTGCCGCCGGACGCTACCGCAACGTCGTGGAACTGCTTTACCTGCTCAGGCGAGTTGCACTGGAACGCAACGGTGCCACCATTGGCGACGGTTGCAGGCTCGTCGTTGATGGGCTGAGTGACGATAAAGGCGGTACCATCCTGACCACGGTAGATAAGCCGGGTATGACCACTATCGGCCACGTTCAGCGTCGCTTCTCCCACCCCAAGGGTGCCGAGGACGGTGTCGTAAAAGCGCTTGGACCGATCAATGTCATTGGACCCGACCATGGTGTGGAACAGCATGCATATTTTCCTACTGAGATGCGTCATCATCTCACGTCATCTGTATTCCCAACAGTAGCTGGTCACTGCGCGCTCTACGCCTCGGCCCAAGCTGGCTCTGCATGCGCAGGAGAGTACCGCTCCAGCCACTCTTGTGCCGGACCCCATAACCAGTCCCCACGCTCGGCCGAGAGGGAAGCAATTATGGCCACCACCACGTCCCGTGCGCCCATCGCGACGCCGCCAGCGGCGATGTAGACCGCTTCCGCCCGATCAAGGCAGGCCAACGGCTCCAGGCCCGCGCCTCGTGTCTCGCGGTAGGCGGCGCCGGTAGCCTGCAGCAGATCCTCAGGCCAGAGGGAGCAGGGCGGCGGCCGGTAGAGGTGTTCGTGAACCATGGGCGGGTCCGGGTTCAGGTAGGCTGCGCAGGATCGGATCCTGACAAGCCAAGGGCTCTTGCCTACTGAGATAGCCCGTTCTTACGAGCAAGGAGAAGGGTGAGAATTTCCATGAGCAAGGCGTCAGCCTCGTGCAGATGCCGATCACGTGCAAAATCGGCTAGGTATTTCGCTGCGCCGACAACCAATTCCAGTGCGTCATCGGCCAAGTTGGCCTTGGAAGGATTTTGCTGATCAAAGTCGGCTTCCATGCTTCATCCAATCATTTTTGAAGGATTGCTTTGACCGTTCCGGCTATGGCAGTTCGTGTCAGCACTTTGTGAGGCGTGCTGAATGGATAAGAACTCTACTTCAGGTTGTTCTTAACCTTTGTTAATTCCCCGCGTTCTGCTCGTGCAACTTCGGAAAGATGAGGCATGCAAAACACGTGGAGCCAGCCAAGGCGCGATCAGCTGCGTCAGACCGTTTCGCAGGCGTTGAAAACAATGCTCCTCCGGCCTGAGTACCTTTCCTACCCGGGTGAAATGCTTCGGCAGCTGGAAGAGCAAGTTTCCCTCGTCCTCACCGAGGCACCAATCCGAGAAGACGTAGGCAGCACCCTCGCGATCCGCGCCGAGCTTGCTGCTGTGATCCACACCGAGATCGCCAGGCTGACAGCTCGCGTCAGCTGATCTCGGATCAAGCTCTGCAAGTTGGTCCCCATGGGGTCGCGCCCCTTACGGCCATGCCCGCTGCCTGTCCTGGCTTCGACTTCATCTGCCCATGACGCGCCTCCTTGCCCATGCGGCCGCGTTTAGAGCTTCTCCAGTTTACTCGAACGCGTAGCCGGAGTTGGCGAGGTAGTTCCGGCATTCGGCCGGGGTAAAGGATCTGCTCGGCAGGGGCTTCGTGCTGGCGCAGGCGCTGGTGGTGGCCGTGTTCGCCAGGCTGCAGCCCTACGCGGGGGCGATGCGGTGGCTGCCTGATGCCGCATGGATGATCCGGGGGCGGGTCCTGCCCCCGGATCGGTCGCCTCAGAACAGCGCGGAGGGTGCCACAGTGGAGCCGGAGCCGCCCTGGACCTTCAGGGGCTGCACCGCGAAGGCGAATTCATGCTGACCGCGTCGCGCCAGCACGTCGAGTTTCATGTTCTCCAGCAGGTGCACGCCGTAGACGGCCAGGGCAAGCTGGTGCACCGGCAGGCTGGCATCGGGCATGGTCTTGGAGGGCGAGCACTCCACCGGCCAGTTGTCAGAGCCCATCAGCATCGGGTTCTGTCGGAGGATCCATTCCGCCGCCGCCACGCCGAGGCCGGGGCAGGAGGCGACGAAGCGCGCGTTCTCCCGGCCCCAGAGCAGGCCCCAGCCGGTGTGGATGATGACCGCGTCGCCCTCCTCCATCCGCGTGTTCTGGCGAGCGAGCGCGGCCTGCAGGTCCTCGGGCGTGATCTCATAGGTGTCGGGCAGGGTGGGCACGCCCTTGAGGGCGGCGACGTCGATCAGGATGCCGCGGGTGAAGATCGTGCCCACGGTGTTCACGCCCATCTCGGTGAAGCCGCCGCGCGACATAATCCGGGGAATCTGCACGCAGTTGTAGCCCTCCTCGCCGATGGTCTGGTGTGGGAAGGCGTCCAGCTGGGTGCCAACCTGGCCGATCTCGCCCACCACCAGCTCCTCGTTGGACCCTCGGCGGTTACCCTCGGGGTTCATGAAGGTCTGCTTCAGGTGGACGTCAAAGCGGCGTGTGCCGAAGAAGGGCATCTGCTGGTTCAGCGTCTGGCCGCATTCCACAATTTCACCTGTGCGGATCAGGGCGGCCGCGCGCTTGGCGCGCTCGGGCGTCATCAGGTTCATCGAGCCGCGCCGGTCCGCGGCACCCCAGCGGGAGGGGCAGCGGTCGGCGCTGGCGGGCGGGCTCCAGCGTTGGGGGGATTGGGCGACGGCGCTGGCGACGAGGCCGTGGCCACCGAAGCAGGCGCAGGCCGCGCCGAAGACGGCACTGCGGCGGGAGAGGGCGTTCATGGGGCGTGGGTTCCTCCGACGGCCTGCTCTCCGATCGCAGGGCGCGATGTCGGGCGGGCTTGGCGGGGAGGATGGCAGCCAGGAAGGTGGCAAGGCCAGCCCGGAACCGCGCCGGGACCTGGGCGTTGGCTAAAGATCGAGCGTTGCTCCGACGCAGCAGGCATCGATAGTCCAATGATTGCCCAAAGGGCGAGGGCAGGGGCGATGGCGTGACGTAGCCCGCGCCACAGTGGAGCCGAATGGGCTACCTCCGTCCTGTGCTGACGCGAGAGGTTCATGGCACCCTATTCTTTCTGCTTGGACCAGAGCTAGGGCCTGTTAGCGCCTGAATCCTTGGCAAGGTGCCTGCGTTCTCCGGCTTTCTGGAGAACGGGATGGCGCTGACGGACGAGCAGTGGGCGGTGCTAGAGCCTCTTGTCGAGGCCTGCCGCCCGCACACCAAGGTGCCACCTCAGCACCTGCGCCGGACCATCGGGGCCATTCTTTGGCGGCACGACAACGGCGCGAAGTGGCGGGCCCTGCCTCTGGACGAGGGGCCCTGGTGGATG
>NZ_JBHLVZ010000114.1:0-98043 GCF_042433125.1 Muricoccus vinaceus
CGTACACAACATAAACCCCCACATGCTCATAAACAGCATGTGGGGGTTCGCCGTTGAAGAGTGTGCGAGACTTCGCTTGTCAGGGAATGCACCTTTTTGCATAGCCTGCGTCCACTCACCGCTGCTTTGAAGTCAGCGAGCCTGTCGCACCCGCCGAAGCTTCAGTTCTTTCATCCCATCGTCGTGGTGCTCATTCCCCGACACGGGATGATGGCCTTTCCTCTAAAGAAGCGTTGGTTCAGCACCTTGCCCACGTAGAGTGCAGGCTAGGAACCGAGCGGGCGTTGAACCAGATTCCCGCAAGGTAACTACGCCTGCGACCTCCAGCCTTTTCACAAGTCTGCAGCCCGGAAACGGCTGGAAACCACCGCGTCTCCGCGCAACGCACTGGCCAGGGCCGCGCGAGCGTCCTCGCCGGGCACGAAGGCCACCACGCGGTTGAACCAGGGCGACTGCCCCCGCACCCTCGCCAGGAACAGCCGATCCATCGCCTGCGCCAGCGGCGTGCGACCGTTACAGCACGTGCAGGCCTGTGGGTGCGAGGACAGGTAGAGGTCGAAGCTCGCCATGGCGACAGCTCCCTCCGGCAGGTCCGGTGGAGGAGCCTCCGCCAGGATCGCTGAACCGGGATGCGCGGCGAGGGTGGCCCGCATGGCCGCCTCGTCCCCGACCGACACGACGGGAATACGGCCATCCGCAAAGACAGGCATGGTAGAGGCGCTCCTTCTCGATAGACATAAAGATATCGTTATGTCATGATCAAGGGCATGGACGAAATTTTGGCCCAGCTTCGCGCCGCCGCCGAGCCGACCCGCCTTCGCCTGCTCGCCCTCTGCGCGCGCGGGGCGCTCTGCGTGACCGACCTTTGCGCCGCCCTCGGCCAGTCTCAGCCGCGGTTGTCGCGGCACCTCAAGCTGCTGGTAGAAGCCGGATTGCTGGAGCGGATGCCGGAGGGGCCAAACGTCTACTTCGCCCTGTCGGCCCGAGCGGGGCTGGCGCATACCATTCTGGCCCGCTTGCCGGAGGATGACCCGCTGCTGGCGGCCGACCGGCGGCTGGCCGCCCGCCTCAGCGCCGAGCGCGCGCGCGCGGCGTCGGAAGCTTTTCGCAGCGCGGGCGCCGATTGGGACGAGATGCGCGCCCTGGGCCTGCCCGCCCCCGCCATCGAGGGAGCGTTGTGTGATGCGCTGCCGCCCCGCATCGCGCGTTTGCTGGATGTTGGCGCCGGCACCGGGCAGTTGCTGGAACTGGTGGCCGATCGCTGCGACGCAGCGCTGGGCGTGGATGCCAGCCGGGACATGCTGGCGCTGGCCCGCGGGCGTCTGGCCGAGCGTGGCCTGGCTTCGCACTGTGCCGTGCGGCAGGCGGACATGTACCGGCTCCCTTTCGCGGACGCCTCCTTCGACGCCGTGACGCTGCAGATGGTGCTCCACTACGCCGAGGACCCCGCTGCCGCCCTGTCCGAGGCCGCCCGCGTTCTCTCCCCCGAGGGCGTGTTGCTGGTGGTGGACTTGGCCCCCCATGCCCGCGCGGATCTCATGGAGCGCCACGCCCATCGCTGGCCGGGCTTCGACGATGCCCAGCTGGCCGGCTGGCTCGGAGCCGCCGGCTGCTCTCTGTCCCCCCCGGTCGAAGTCCCCGGCCCCCTGAATGTCCGCCTGTGGTCCGCGCATCGCGCGACCGCCGTGCAGCCCGCCTGAGAGAACACCCATGTCCCGACCGCACCTCCTCGACGCGTTGCGCGACCGTGTCCTCCTCTGCGACGGCGCCATGGGCAGCCGCGTCCAGTCCCTGACGCTCGACATCGAGAAGGACTACTGGAACCAGGAGAACTGCACCGAGGTCCTCAACCTCTCCCGACCGGACCTCGTGCGGGACATTCACCGCGGCTACTTCGAGGCCGGGGCCGACATGGTGCTGACCAACACCTTCGGCGGCAGCCCCATCACCCTCGGCGAATTCGACCTCACGGACCGCACGCACGAGATCAACAAACGCGCGGTGGAACTCGCGCGGGAGGCGAGCGAGGGCTTCTCCGACGGGCGTTCGCGCTGGGTCATCGGCGACATCGGCCCCGGCACCCGCCTGCCCAGCCTGGGCCATATCGCCTACGACACCTTGGAGGCGGCGCTCACCGAGCAGTGCCGCGGCCTGATAGCCGGCGGCTGCGACGCCATCCTGACCGAAACCAACCAGGACACGCTCTTCATCAAGGCGGCCGTCAATGCGGCCAAGACGGCGATCGCGGAGGCGAAGGCCAGTATCCCCATCTTCGTGCAGGTCACGGTCGAGACAACCGGCACGTTGCTTGTCGGCCCCGACATCGCCGCCGCCGCAACGGTGGTGGATTCGCTCGACGTTCCCCTCATCGGCCTCAACTGCGCGACCGGCCCGCAGGAAATGGCCGAGCACGTCCGCTGGCTGTCGCAGAACTGGCGCGGCCTTCTCTCCGTCCAACCCAATGCCGGCCTGCCCGAGCTCGTGGACGGGCACACCCACTACCCTCTCGGCGCCGCCGAGATGGCAAGCTGGATGGAGCGCTTCGTCACCGAGGACGGGCTGAACCTCATCGGCGGCTGCTGCGGCACCTCCATCCCGCACATCCAGGCGCTCGACTCCATGCTCCGCCGCCTCGGCGGCGGCAGCGCCCGGCCCGCGCCTGTCACCCGCAAGCCCGTCTGGATGCCCTCCGTCGCCAGCCTTTACGGCGCGACGGCGCTTCGGCAGGAGAACGCCTACTTCTCCATCGGCGAGCGCTGCAACGCCAATGGCTCCAAGATCTGGCGCCAGCGGCAGGAAGCGCATGACTGGGACGGCTGCGTCGCGATCGGCCGCGAGCAGGTGGCGGAAGGCTCCAACTCCCTCGACATCTGCACCGCCTTTGTCGGCCGCGACGAGGTCGCGGAGATGAACGAGGTCATCACGCGCTTCACGAGCAGCGTGAACGCGCCGCTGGTGATCGATTCCACGGAAACGCCCGTGATCGAGGCCGCGCTCAAGCTGCATGGCGGCAAGCCCATCATCAACTCGATCAACTTCGAGGACGGCGAGGGCCATGCGCGGGACCGGCTGGTGCTGGCGAAGAAGTTCGGCGCCGCCGTCATCGCGCTGACCATCGACGAAGTGGGCATGGCCAAGACGGCCGAGGACAAGCTGCGGATCGCCGAGCGGCTGGTGGACTTCGCCTGCACCAGGCACGGGCTGCCGCAGAGCGACCTGATGATCGACCCGCTGACCTTCACCATCGCGACGGGCAACGAGGACGACCGCAAGCTCGGGCAGTGGACCCTGGAGGGGATCAGGATGATCCGGGAGCGCTTCCCGGAGATCCAGATCATCCTCGGCCTGTCCAACATCTCCTTCGGGCTGAACCCGGCGGCGCGGCACGTGCTGAACAGCGTGTTCCTGGACCACGCGGTGCGCGCGGGGATGACGGGCGCCATCGTGCATGTGAGCAAGATCAAGCCGCTGCACCTGATCCCGGAGGAGGAGGTGCGGGTGGCCGAGGACCTGATCTTCGACCGCCGCGCGGAGGGCTACGATCCGCTGCAGAAGCTGCTGGAGATCTTCTCGGGCCGCAAGGCCGCCGACACCGCCAAGCGCGCCAAGGCGGAGACGGTGGAGGGGCGGCTCAAGGACCGGATCGTGGACGGCGACCGCAAGGGGCTGGACGACGAGCTGGCGGACGCGCTGGGCCGCGGCATCGCGCCGCTGGCCATCATCAACGACATCCTGCTGGACGGGATGAAGGTGGTGGGCGAGCTGTTCGGCGCGGGCAAGATGCAGCTTCCCTTCGTGCTGCAATCCGCGGAGACGATGAAGGCGGCTGTGGCCTATCTCGAACCGCACATGATCAAGGTGGAAGGCCAGGAGAAAGGCACCATCGTGCTCGGCACGGTGAAGGGCGACGTGCACGACATCGGCAAGAACCTGGTCGACATCATCCTGACCAACAACGGCTACAAGGTGGTCAACCTCGGCATCAAGGTGCCGCTGGCCGACATCGTCACCGCCGCCCGCGAGCACAAGGCGCATGCCATCGGCATGTCGGGGCTGCTGGTGAAGTCCACGGTGGTGATGCGCGAGAACCTGGAGGAGATGTCGCGCCAGGGCGTCGATATTCCGGTCATGCTCGGCGGCGCGGCGCTGACGCGGAACTACGTCGAGGACGACTGCGTGAAGGCCTATGCCTGCGGCCGCGTGGCCTATGCGCGGGATGCCTTCGACGGCCTGCACCTGATGGACCGCGTCATGGGCAACGGCTTCGACGACTACCTCGCCGCCTTGCAGGCCAAGCGGTCCGGCAAGGGGCGGAACGAGCGCCGGACGCTCGGCGTGGCGGATGCCCGCGGCTTCGCGCCGGTCGAGATCGGCTATGCCCAGGAGCGGCGGCGGCGCGAGACCGCCGACGAACCCGTCCCGGTGCCGCCCTTCTGGGGCGCGAAGGTGATCGAGGCCCCGCCCAAGGCCATCGTGCCCTTCATCAACGAGCGCAGCCTGTACCAATTCCAGTGGGGGTTCCGGAAGCAGGGCCGTTCGCTGGAGGACTTCATCGGCTGGGCCAAGCAGGAGCTGCGCCCGGTGCTGCGGCGGATGCTGGCCATCGCCGAGGAGGGGAACATCCTCAAGCCCCAGGCCATCTACGGCTACTGGAAGTGCGCGGGGCAGGGCAACGACCTCGTGCTCTTCGAGGAGGACGGGGTAACCGAGGCCGCCCGCTTCACCCTGCCGCGCCAGCCCAAGGCGGATGGCGACTGCATCGCCGATTTCGTGCGCGACATCGACGACGGCCCGGAGAAGCGGGACGTGATCGGCCTGCAGGTCGTCACCGTCGGCCAGAAGGCGAGCGACATGGCCCGCGAGTGGTTCGAGGACAACCGCTACCAGGACTACCTCTACCTCCACGGCCTCTCGGTCGAGATGGCGGAGGGCATGGCGGAATACGTCCACAAGCGGATCCGCGCCGAATGGGGCTTCGCCGGCGAGGACGCGCGGGACATGGAGAAGATGCTGTCCCAGGGCTATCGCGGCGGGCGGTACTCCTTCGGCTATCCGGCCTGCCCGAAGCTGGAGGACCAGGAGCCGCTGCTGCGGCTGCTGAAGGCCGAGCGGGTGGGGGTCGCGATTTCCGACGAATGGCAACTGCATCCGGAGCAATCCACCTCCGCGATCGTGCTGCACCACCCGCGGGCGAAGTACTTCTCGGTCTAGGGGCGGGCGGGGTATGTCGGCGGGGATGAGCCCCCCTCGGATGAGCCCCACCGAACGCACCGCCTGGACCAGCCTCGGGGTCGGCCTGTCCGTGCTCGCCCTCAAGGGGGCGGCATGGTGGCTGACGGGCAGCACGGCGCTCTTCGCGGACATGCTGGAAACGGTGGTGAACGTCGCCGCCGCCTCCGCGGCCCTGGCGGCCGTGCGCTATTCCGCCATGCCGGCGGACGACAACCATCCCTATGGCCACGCCAAGGTCGAGTATTTCTCGGCGGTGCTGGAGGGGGCGCTGATCCTGGTCGCGGCCTCCATGATCCTGCAGGAGGCGTACCAGGCCTGGTTCCGGCTCCGCGCGCCCGACCAGCCCGCGCTGGGCCTGGCGCTCTCGGCGGTGGCCACCCTGATCAACGCCACCTGGGCCACCATCCTCAGGCGGCGGGGCAAGCGGCTGGGATCGCCGGCGCTGGTGGCGGATGCGCACTACCTGATGTCGGACGTGGTGACATCGGCGGGCGTGATCCTGGGCGTGGGGCTGGTCACGGCCACGGGCATCCTCTGGCTGGACCCCCTTCTGGCGGCCGCCACCGCCGTGATGATCCTCTTCTCCGGCGCCAGGCTGCTGCGCGAAAGCGTTGGGGGCCTGATGGACGAGGCCGTGCACACGGAAGACCTGACCAACATCCGCGGCCTCGTCTCCACGCAGGCGGAGGGGGCGATCGAGGCGCACGACCTCCGCACCCGCCGCGCCGGGCGCATCACCTTCGTGGAGTTCCACCTCGTCGTTCCCGGCGCCATGACGGTGGCAGAGGCGCATGTGATCTGCGACCGGATCGAGGCGGCGCTCAAGGAGGCGCTGGGCAGCGCGGTGATCACCATCCACGTGGAGCCCGAAGGAAAGGCCAAGCACAGCGGCGTCGTCGTGCTGTGACGCGCGCCCGCCGGAACATGGCCCCGAGGCACCGCGCTTGAGCGCCACGGCCTGGGACTTCGCCCCCGTCGCGTCCCCGGCCTTGCGCCCACGGGGCCGCCGGGCGCGGCGCGGGTCCTGGGCCTGGTGGCTGGCCACCGTCCTGCACGCCGCCCTGCTGGCCGCGCTGTTCGTCAGCATCGATCCCGAAACCCTGCCCGAACCACAGGTGGTGGAGGGTACCCCCATGGTCTGGGAAGGACCGGTGGGCGCGGCGGAGGGGGCACCGGAGCTTTCGACCGACCTGCCCGCTTCCCTCGCGGAGCCGGCACCCGCCCCTGAGGCACCTTCCCCTTCCGCGCCGGCGGAAGCGCCGGCGGAGGCGGCTGCCTCCAGGGCGCCGCCAAGCGTTGCGCCCGCCGGCGGGGCACCAGGCGATGTTCCCGCCCCGGAGGCCGCGGCCGCCCAGGCCGCGCCGCCCGCGGCCACGTCCATGCGGCCGGTGGCGCCTCGCCTCCCTTCCGCAGATCCCGCGCCAACCGAAGCCCTGCCGCTTCCGCCCCCCGCCGCACCGCCGCCGCCCGCCCCCGCGCGCCCGGCGCCCGCCGCCCCGCCGGCCCCCGTGGCCACGCCGGCCGCTCCCGGCGCGCCAATGCGGATGGTGGAGGTGCCCCTGGCCACGACCGGGGCCATTCGCCTGGGCGCAGGCAGCGCCGGTGCGCCCGGGGAAAGCCGCGCGGTGGGCGCACCGCAGCCGGGTTGCCAGGACATGATCGGCTACCCACCCTCCGAGCGGGCGCGAGGCATCACGGGCGCGGTGAACCTGCGCCTGCGCGTCTCGGATGACGGGCGTGTCGTGGAGGCGCGGATCACCGAGCCGAGCGGGTCCTTCGCACTGGACGAGGCCGCGCGCAGCGGCATCCGGCGCTGCCGCTTCATCCCCTCCCTCCGGGACGGCATCGCGGTCTGGGGCAGCCGGGACTACCGCGTGGTGTTCCGCCTGGACTAGACCTGTTCACCCCGCACGCGACCCGCGCCCCGGGCAAGGAGTTGGCATGGTCAAGCTCGACGTCATCACCACCCGCGGCGGCGACACGGGTGAGACATCGCTCGGCAACGGCGCGCGCGTTTCCAAGGATGCCCCGCGCATCGAGGCGCTCGGCGCCGTGGACGAGGCCAACACCGCCGTCGGGATGCTGCGCCTGCACACCGCGCAGGAGGAGGACGCGATGCTCGGGCGCATCCAAAACGACCTGTTCGACCTGGGCGCGGATCTTTCCGTGCCGGGCACGGAGGGTGGGCTGCGGGTGAGCGCGGCGCAGTGCCTGCGGCTGGAGCGGGAGCTGCAATCCATGAACGAGGGGCTGCCCCCGCTGCGCTCCTTTATCCTGCCGGGCGGCACCCCGGCGGCGGCCCATGCCCATCTGGCGCGCACCCTGGCGCGGCGGGCCGAACGCGCGGTGGTGGCGCTGGCCGCGGCGGAGCCCGTGAACGGGGATGCCGTGCGCTACCTCAACCGCCTGTCCGATCACCTGTTCGTGCTGGCGCGCAGCCTGAACACCGGGCAGGACGTGCTGTGGGAGCCCGGCGCCACGCGGTAGTCCGCGCCCCGTGGCCGGCACGCTGCGGCTGGTGCTGGGGGACCAGCTCTCGGAAAGCCTGGCCGGGCTGCGCGACCTCGATCCCGCCGCCGACACGGTGCTGATGGCCGAGGTGGAGGCGGAATGCACCTATGTCCGCCACCACAAGCAGAAGATCGCGCTCGTTCTCTCGGCCATGCGGCATTTCGGGCAGGCGCTGGCGGCGCTGGGCACGCGGGTTCGCTATGTGCGTCTGGACGATCCCGCCAACACCGGCAGCCTGGAGGGGGAGGTGGGCCGCGCGGTGCGCGAGCTGCGGCCCGATCGTGTGGTGGTCACCCACCCCGGCGAATGGCGCCTGCTGGAGGCCATGCGCGGCTGGGAGGAGGCGCTCGCCTTGCCCGTGGACATTCTGGAGGACGACCGTTTCCTTTGCTCAATCCACGAGTTCCGCCGATGGGCCGCGGGCGAGCGCCAGCTCCGCATGGAGTTCTTCTACCGCGCCATGCGCCGCACCCATGGCGTGCTGATGGAGGCGGACGGCGCACCGCTGGGCGGCGCCTGGAACTTCGACCGGGAGAACCGCGCGCCGCTGCGCCGCCTGCCCCCGGTGCCGCCCCGCCCGGTGGTGGAGCCGGATGAGACGACGCGCGGGGTCATGGTGCTGGTGGAGCGGCGCTTCCCCGGCCATTTCGGCGCGCTGGAGGGCTTCGGCTGGCCCGTCACGCGGGCGCAGGCCGTGCGGGCGCTGGAGGATTTCGTCGGGCGGCGCTTTCCCGGCTTCGGCCTGCACCAGGACCAGATGGCGGCCGGCGAGCCCTTCCTGTTCCACGCGCTGGTGTCCACCAGCCTCAACCTGGGCCTGCTGCTGCCCTGGGAGGTTTGCGCGGCCGCCGAGGCGGCCTATCGCACGGGGCACGTGCCGCTGGCCGCCGCGGAGGGCTTCGTGCGCCAGGTGCTGGGCTGGCGGGAATACGTGCGCGGCGTCTACTGGCTTCGCATGCCCGGCTACCGGGCGCTGAATGCGCTGGAGGCCTCCCGGCCGCTTCCCGGCTTCTTCTGGACGGGCGAGACGCGCATGAACTGCGTGCGGCAGGTGGTGCGGCAGACGCGCGACCACGCCTACGCCCACCACATCCAGCGCCTGATGGTGACCGGCAACTTCGCGCTGATGGCGGGGCTGCACCCGGACGCGGTGAACGAGTGGTACCTGATCGTCTTCGCCGATGCCTATGAATGGGTGGAGCTGCCCAACGTGCACGGCATGGCGCTGCACGCGGATGGCGGGCTGATGGGCTCCAAGCCCTATGCCGCCAGCGGCGCCTACATCAATCGCATGAGCGACTACTGCCGCGGCTGCGCCTATGACGTGCGCGAGGTCGCGGGGGAGGGGGCCTGCCCCTTCAACAGCCTTTACTGGGACTTCGTCGCCCGCCACCGTGACCGTTTCGCGGCCAACCCGCGCATGGGGCCGGTGGTGCGCGCGCTGGACCGGATGGACGCCGCCCGCCTGGGCGCGATCCGCGCACGGGCGGCAGGCGTGCTCGAGGACATGGCGGCGCTCTAGCGCACCGTCGGGCGCGGCGCGGCGCGTTCAGGCCGTGGTGTCGAACACCATCCGCAGCCGGGCGCTGAATATCCGCTGGTTGCTCTGCATCGTCCCGAGCACGCGCTTTGCCTCGGCCAGCGCTTGCGGCTGGTGCAGCCCTTCCAGCCGCGCGATCAGCGCCCGCTGCTGCCGGATGCGCGCCTCGTTCTCGCGCGTGACGCGCAGCGCTTGTTCGAAGGGTGTCTCGTCCGTCCGCATCTGCCCTGAACTCCCGCCTGCAGCGGAAGCGCTAGGGCTGGAAATGCGGGGGCGCACCAACATGGGATGAAGCATGGCCGAATGCGAAAGGGGCGCGACCGGTGTTTCCACCGGCCGCGCCGCCTGGACGCGATCCTTCCGATCCGGTGCCGCGCGGATCAGGCGCGGGACGAGAGAGCCTGCAGGAAGGCCAGGTGCTCACGGATGCGGTCCGCCGCCAGGATGGCGATGGCCCTGTCCGTCGCGGGGCCGCCGCTGGTCTGGATGATGGCGTTGTAAACCGTCAGCGCCTCCTGGTGACCCTGAAGTTGCGCCATCAGGAACAGGCGATCGAACTCCGCACCGTTGGCGGACTGCAGCTGCTGCAGCATGGCGGCCTTCTCGGCCGGCGGCGGGGGCGGGGGCACCGCCGAAGCGGTGACGGCCAGCGCCTGCATGATGCCCTGCTGCTCGCTCACCTCGAAGGGCGCGAAGCGGCGCAGCTCAGGCCGCTGGGCCTTTGTGACGCCGAGCTGCGCGGTCTGCATCAGGAAGGCGCCGCCCTGCACCGCGGTGGTGCGCATCGAAACGGGGTCGGTGCTGGACGCGATCTCGCGCGCGGACATGCCGGGCTGGGCCGAGGCGGCGCAGCCGGCGAGGCCGGCCCCCGCGAGGGCCAGGCCGAGCATCCGGCGGTCGAGCAGGTTGGACGTGTTCATGGCTTTCTCTCCGCTGTTCAGATGGTGCGGCCGGACATGGCCGCCGTCGCGCGGATCAGATTCCCGCCTTCTGGCCCTGCGCCGCACGCGTCGCAAAGGTCCGCACGGTGGCCTCGAGGTTGTCCTCGCACCACTGCGCCATGCGCTCTTCCTCGCGCAGCGACTGCGTCAGCGCGGTCGGCGCGCTGGTGTCGCCTGCCATGTCCGCGAGCACGAGGAGCGACTTGTAGGAAGCGATCTCGAAGTGCTCGAAAGCATAGTTCGCGAGGCTGTTCTTCAGCACCTCATCTTGCATGGGCGCATGGGCAAGAGCCGCCACGTTGCCCATCAGGCCCGTGACGAAATCCTTGATGGAAGAATTGGACGAGCCGAGGGAGGCCAGGATGCCGTCGAGGCGCTCGCGCTGCTGCTCGCTTTCGGTGATGTGGCGACGAAGCGCGGCCTCCATTTCCGGGTAGTTCTCCAGCCGCTCCACCTGCCGGGAGAGAAGCTCGATCGCCTGGGTTTCGAGGGCGCGGGCGTTGACCAGACCGGTGACGTAGAGGTCGCGCGTGCTTTCCTGCATGAAAACCATCCTTCGCTTGGCGGGTTCGGGGGGAAGCCGACCTGCCGCCCGACGGCGATGCGCGGTGCGGGCGGAGTCAACGTTCCTTCTGTCGAAACACCCCAACGCGCGGCAGACAGCGACGGTTGATTCTTTGCCAGGGCGAGGCAACACGAATCCGAGAGTGGGCCGGACCCGGCCCAGGTCAGCCTTCGGTGAGAAGCCGCCGGAACAGCGGCACTGCCGCGCCCAGCGCCGCCACGGGCACCCTTTCGCGCGGGGTGTGCGCGAAGGCGATGTCTCCCGGCCCCAGCACCACGCAGGGCGCTAGCGCGTTCAGGCGCGTGGCATCCGTGCCGAATGGGACGGTGCGCGCCGGGCGTCCCGTCACGGCCACGGCGGCCCGGACCAGCGGGTGGTCGGCGGGCAGTTCCGGCGGGGATCCGTCCACCACCATCTTCAGTTCGAGTCCGGCGCGCGCCGCGGCATCCCGCACCGCGTCCAGCACCGGTGCCGGGTCCAGCCCGCGGGAATAGCGGAACTTCATGCGCGCCGTGGCGCGCGCCACGGTGACGTTGATGGCGGTGCCGTGGTTGTCGATCACGATGTTCAGGTCGGGGAAGGGGGGCTCGTAGGCCTCGTCCCAGAAGGAGCGGTCCGAGCGCAGGCGGTCGTGAAGGGCACGCATCTCGGCCAGGAAGGGAATCAGCGCCAGGTTGGCGTTCATCCCCTGGCCGGTGGAGGAATGTGCCTGGCTTCCCGTCGCCACCACCTCGAAGTTGACGGTGCCGCGGTGGCCGCGGATGGGCTCGAGGTTGGTGGGCTCGGCCACGATGATGCCGCGCAGCTTCGCGCGGCGGGCAAGGTCCGACTTTTCCACGATCAGGGCGGCGCCCGCCTTGGTGGTTTCCTCGTCCGTGGTGATGAGCAGGGTCACCGGGACATGGCTGGGCAGGCCGCGCGCGGCGACGATGCAGGCGGCCACCGGGCCCTTCATGTCGGCGGCGCCCAGCCCGTGCATCAGGCCTTCAGCGTCCACCCGGCCGGAGAAGGGGTCCTCCTCCCAGCCGGTGTCGGGCACGGTGTCCATGTGGCCGGACAGCGCCATCCCGCCGGGGCCCCCTCGATGCGCCACGATGGCCCGCTTGGCCACCCCGGCCGCGTCCGCGTAGTCCAGCCGCTCCAGGTCGAAGCCGGCAAGCGCCGCCTCAACCCGTTCCGCGACCGGCAGGTTGGAGATGAAGGAGCGGCTGTCGATTCGGATGAGGTCGCGGGCCAGCGTGGCCACGTCCTCGGCGTCGGTTCGATCGATCATGCCCACGGTATCCCTTGCGGGCCGCGCGCCCGCAAGACAGCTTGCCCCGGCCTGTCCTGCTTGAGGAAAATCCGTGCCCGCCTACCTCGACCCCTTCAGCGGCCGCACCTGGCCCATCGAGACACCCCGCTGGTGCGGCGACGAGGGGCAGGCCCTGCTGCTGACCGACCTGCCTGGCGTGGGCCGCGAGGCCATCGAGCCCGCCGCGCCGGGGCTGTGGCGCTATGCCGCGGCCCTGCCCTTCCGCCCGCGCGAGCCCATCACGATGGGGGAGGGGCGCACGCCGCTGCTGCCCCGGCGCCTGCACGGGGTGGATGCCCTGCTGAAATGCGAGTGGCTGATGCCCACGGGGTCCTTCAAGGACCGTGGCGCCTCGGTGATGCTCTCGCTGCTGCGGGAGCAGGGTGTGACGGCCGTGCTGGAGGATTCCTCCGGCAACGGAGGCGCCGCCATTTCCACCTACGCGGCCGCCGGTGGGCTGCGCGCCCGCATCCTGGTGCCCGACAGCACATCCCCGGCCAAGACCGTCCAGTCGCGCGCCGCGGGGGCGGAGATTCAGCTTACCCCCGGCTCGCGCCAGGACTGTGCCGAGGAGGCGCTGCGCCAGGGAAGGGATCCGGCCTCCCCCTTCTTCTACGCCAGCCACAACTGGCACCCCTTCTTTCTCCAGGGCACCAAGACGCTCGCCTACGAACTGTGGGAGGACCTGGGCTTCGAGGCGCCGGACGCCGTCGTGATCCCCTGCGGGGCCGGGTCCAACGTGCTGGGCTGCGACATCGGCTTCGGGGAGCTGCTGCGTGCGGGCGCCATTTCCCGGCTGCCGCGGCTCTATGCCGCCCAGCCCGCGCATTGCGGACCGCTGGCGAGGGAAGCCCTGGGCCTGCCGCCGGTGCCGCCCCGCCCGACCATCGCGGAGGGCACCGCCATCGCCCAGCCGATCCGCCCCAGGGAGGTGCTGGCTGCGCTGCGCCGGAGCGGGGGCGGCGGCGTGCTGCTGGAGGAACAGGAGATCGCCGAGGCCTCGCTCGCCCTGGCGCGGACGGGGATATACGTGGAACCCACCTGCGCCCAGGCCGCGGCCGCGCTGGGGAAGCTGGCCGCCCGGGGAGAGGTGCGCGACGGGGAGCGGGTGGCGGTGATCCTGACCGGCACAGGCCTCAAGGCCACGCCGCGCTATGCGGAGCTGCTGGGTATCGGCGCGGTGTGAGCGACCTGTCCGTTCCGCAGGCCGTCAAGTTGCGCCGCGCCGAATAGATCAATCGCGCCTGCGGCAACCGGGCGCGATTGATCCCCGTTCGTTCGCGATGATCCTGCAGCTCGATCCGCCCTTGCCGATGGAAACAAGCCGCGGCCCCGGGCTCGCCCATTTCATGATCGACTACGGGCCGGAATCCCACCTGATGTGGGTGGTGTTCATGGACGCGGACGGCGCCTGCTGGACCGTGCCCAATCCGGAGGTCCGCATGCAGGCCAACTGGTCCATGCAGCGCCGTCCGAACGGCAAACCGGTTTCCGTGCATCCGACGATCAACGTCGCCTCCGATGCCAGTAGCGGTCCTGTGCCGGAGCTGTTGAACGGGCACGCCAGCGGGGCACCAGCCGCTACCTTGAAGTGATGCCCTAAGTACCGTCGTGGTTACATGACCGTATTTTAACCCGGGCGGCAAGACGAAGCGTGAGCCATGACTTGCCCGCGTGGCCGTCCGCCCGCCGATTCAATTGTCTTCTATAAGTCACCTGTCATATGCCTCCCCCGAATAGGCCAGGGGCAGGCGAGGCCCTTGCCGAACGGAAGGGCCTCATGATCCGACGCGCAGTTTCCCTGCTCTATGTGCAGGTCCTCATCGCCATCGTGCTGGGCATCGCGGTCGGGGTGATCTGGCCCCATGCCGGGGAGGCCATGCGGCCGCTCGGCGATGGCTTCGTGAAGCTGATCCGCATGGTGATCGCACCGGTGGTGTTCTTCACCATCGTGCACGGCATCGCCTCGGTGCGGGACGCGCGCAGCGTCGGCCGCGTCGGACTGCGCGCGCTGCTTTACTTCGAGGTGGTCTCCACCTTCGCGCTGTTCATCGGACTGGCGGTCGCCAAGATCTTCCGCACCGGCGAGGGCTTCAACATCGATCCCAGCCAGATGAACGCGACGGCCATCCAGGGCTATGCCCAACGCGCGGCCAACGACAGCGTGGCCACCCACCTGATGGCGATCATCCCCGATACCTTCGTCGGCGCCTTCGCCAACGGCGACCTGTTGCAGGTGCTGCTGCTGGCCGTGCTCACGGGCTTCGCCATCAACGGCCTTCCCGAACGCCTGCGCGAGCCGATCTCCCACGCGGTGAACTCGCTCGGCGCCATCTTCTTCGGCGTGGTCTCCATCGTGGTGAAGGCGGCGCCCGTCGGTGCCTTCGGCGCCATGGCCTTCACCATCGGCGCCTACGGCTTCGGCTCGCTCGCGAGGCTGGCGGAACTGGTGGCCACCTTCTACCTCACTGCGCTGTTCTTCGTGATCGTGGTGCTGGGCACCATCGCCCGCTTCTGCGGCTTCTCGATCTTCCGCTTCATTGCCTACATCAAGGAGGAGTTGCTGATCGTTCTCGGCACCTCCTCGTCCGAGAGCGTGCTGGCGCAGATGATGCGCAAGATGGAGGCGCTCGGCGCCTCGCCGAAGGTCGTCGGGATCACCGTGCCGCTGGGTTATTCCTTCAACCTGGACGGCACCAACATCTACATGACCCTGGCCACGATGTTCCTGGCCTATGCCACCAACACCCACCTGACCTTCGGGCAGGAGATGACGATCCTGCTGGTGGCGATGCTGACCTCCAAGGGTGCCTCGGGCGTCACGGGGGCGGGGTTCATCACCCTGGCCGCGACGCTCTCGGTGATCCCCGACATCCCGATCGCGGCTCTGGCGGTGCTGATCGGCATCGACAAGTTCATGAGCGAGGTGCGCGCGCTGACCAACCTGATCGGCAACGGCGTCGCGTGCCTGGCGATCTCCCGTTGGGAGGGAGAACTGGACCCGGTGAAGCTGCGCAACGCCATGGGCAGCCAGCCCATCGCCGGCGCCGGGCCCCAGCCGCTTCCGGTGGGGCCGCTGCCGGTGTCCAACCGGGGGGACTGACGAAACCGCCGGAATGGAGAGGGGGGCGTGCGTGCCCCCCCGTCCCGGGCCTCCCCGCCTGGCGGGGAAACCCCCTTTACGACACTCCTGGTGTCACGCCGCCCGCTTGCGCCGGACCAAGCCCAGCCCGGCCAGGGCAACGCCGAACAGCGCCATGGAGGCGGGCTCGGGCACCGGCACGGGCAGCGATCCGGAGGCCACGACGCGGCCGCTCAGGTCGCAGTAGTCGTTGATGCAGCCACCGAAATCGAGGCGGTAGTCCGAGCCGAGCCGCACCGTGAAGGTGCCGTTCGCGAAGGTGTTCAGCGTGAAATTGTCGCCGCCGCCGATGATGCTGGCGCCGCCCACCGGCAGGCCGAAGGGCGAGCTGGTGAAGCTGTAGCCGGAGACGACATCCACCGGGCCGCGCCCGAACAGGTAGGTGTTGTCCACCACGACCTTCTTGTCCGGATTCTGGAGCGTGAACTGGAAATCGGGGAAAGTGGCGATCACCTCCGGGCTGTAGCCGCCCACCGGCGAGTCCGTCCCGCTGCCATTCCTGGCACCCAGGTTGAAGCCTGAACGGTACTCCTCGTCCGAGACGATCAGCCGCCCGCTGAAGCGAAGGGGGACGATGGTCGGGTCACCCGTGCCGTACTCGGTGCCGCGGGCCGGACCGGCCTGCACGAAGTTGAAGATCACGCTGGCCGAGGCGGGCAGGGCCGCGAGGCTCATCGCCATGCCTGCCGCCAGCGTCACGATTGTCTTGAAGTTCATGTGTTTCCCTTCGGCGGAAGCCTTCTTGGCTCCTCGCAAATGTTCTATGGAGGGAAACGTGCCAGCGGAAACAATCGATTGAATTCAGAATCTTATCGAAAACTAGACGGGAGTGACGAGCATGCGTGCCAATAATCGCGACTCGTTCCGAGTTGTGGTGTGGGCGGGTGCGGAAACAACGTGGCGCTGATCGGCATGCGCGACCGCTGACACACGGCTTGAACAAGGTGAATTGGCCTCAAACCCCGCGCCCCCCATAGACGGGAAGCGACCATCCCCGCCCGAGCGCCGCCGCCCGGATTGCGAAGGCCAGCGCGGCGCCCAGCCCCACCGCCAGGGGCCGCCCCGCGCCGAGCGCTTCCAGCGCCACGAAGCCGCCCGCGCCCGCCGCGGCGGCGGTGGCGTAGATCTCCCGCCTGAGGATCAGGGGGATCTCCCCGCAGACGACGTCGCGGATCACGCCGCCGAAGCTGGCGGTCATCACGCCCATCAGCACGCAGACCCAGGCCGCCGCACCGGCGCGCAGTGCGGCCTCCGCGCCCAGCACGGCAAAGACCGCCATGCCCGCCGCATCGGCCCAGAGCAGCAGGGTCACGCGCGGGGTCCGCGCGCGGCCCATTCCGCGCCGCTTCAGCACGGGCGCCAGGAAGAACACCGCCAGGGCGAAGCAGGCCGCCAGGATCGCCAGATCCGGCCGCCGCAGCCAGGCCACGGGAAGGCCGAGCAGAAGGTCGCGCAACGCTCCGCCGCCGAAGGCCGTGATCCCCGCCACCAGCAGGAATCCCACCGGGTCCATGCGCTTGCGCGCCGCCGTGAGGGCGCCGGCGGTGGCGAAGGCCGCCGTGCCGATCCAGCCCAGCACCTCGAGAACGAGGTCAAAGGGTGCGGCCAAGCCCCGGCCTATTCGGCGGGAAGGGGGGAGGGGGCCTTCGCCGTGCGCAGCGCCTCGCCGCGCGCCGATCCCGCGCAGAACAGGGACAAGATCAGCAGCAGCGCCACCACCGGCAGCACCAGCCAGGCCAGGCCGTTGTCCAGCATCAGGCCGAAGGGCACGGGCGTGATGGCACCGCCCAGCGGCAGGCCGGAGGAGATGAAGCCGAAGACCTTGCCCATCTGCCCGGGCGGCGCCGCGTGCTTCACCATCACGTCCCGCGGCGTGCGCGAGGCCCCCAGGGAACCGCCGGCGACGAGCGCCACGAAGGGCAGCACCGCGCCCGGCAGCGGCACCAGCCCCATCAGCAGGAAAAGGCTGATGGAGAGCGCCGTCAGTCCGGTGACGAAGGTGAAGTGGCTGGAATAGCGATCGGCATACCAGCCGCCGACCAGCACGCCGCCCGTGGCGCCGACCACGTAGCCGGTGAGGGTGAGCGAGGCGACGTCGAGCGGTGTCTGCCACAGGCGGTCCAGCGTCGCGATCAGGAAGGACTGCACCCCCACCCCGGCCATGGCGGAGAGCAGGAAGAAGGCGAAGAACATCAGCATGGTGCGCGACAGCAGCACCGGACGCCCGACCGGGGCGCCGCGCGTCTTCGGCCGCGCCTGGTCCTGCAGGATGCGCGACTGCAGCACGATGGCGGCCACAACCGGCACGCCCAGCAATCCCACGGCCAGCAGCGCGTAACGCCATCCCAGGCCCAGGGTCTGCGTCATCAGGCCGATCAGCAGGGGCGCCGCGGCGAAGCCCAGGTTGCCCGTGAGGGTGTGCATGGCGAAGGCGCGGCCCATGCGCTTCTCACCGATGCTGCTGCCGAGGATGGCGTAGTCCGCTGGATGGATCACCGAGTTGCCGATGCCCGAGGTGATCGCGAGCGCCAGGATCACCCAGTAGTTCGGCGCGAAGGCCATGCCGGCGATGGAGAGCGCCATGATCAGCGTGCCTCCCACCAGGAAGGGGCGCGCGCCGTAGCGGTCCACCAGAAAGCCGACCGGCGTTTGCCCGAGGGCCGTGACCGCGCTCATCAGCGCGACGGACAGGCCGAGCACGGCGTAGGAGACGCCGAACTCCTCGCGCCAAATCGGAAAGAGAGGCGCGAGGCAGAGCATGTAGAAGTGGGAAAGGAAGTGGCCGGTGCCAATCAGCCCGATGATCCGCCAGTCCCGGTTGGGGGCGGGCTGGGCGGGGGCTTGGGCGTCGGGCATGGGCGGAAACTGCGCCCGCGCCCGCGCGCCGGTCAATCGCGGGATTCTCAGGCCGGGCCGGCGTTCGGTCAGGCGGCCAGAGGCGCCGCGCGGGCCACGGTGCCCTGGATCGCCTCCACCAGCGGGCCGGCCAGCGGGGCGAGGCCGGCGAGGTCGCCGAACACCGCCATGTCCGCCGAGCCCAGCCCTGGCAGCCCTGCCAGCGGCGCCAGGCCCTCCGGCAGCCCGGAGGCGCCGATCACCGTCGCGCCCAGCCCCGCCTGCGCCGCGGCGGCGACACCCAGCAGGCTCGGGGAGGTGTAGGTGATCTCGAAACCGAGCCCCGCGCGGGCGAGCGCCGCCAGGGCGCGGTCACGGAACATGCAGCCGGCGGGAAGCATGGCGAGCGGCAGGGGGCGGCCCTCGGGCGGAGCCCAGCCAGGGGCGGCGGCCCAGACCACCGGCTCGATCCAGAGCAGCGCGCCCTCGCTCTCGCCGTCGCGCCGCTTGCCGAGCACCAGGTCGAGCGACCCCGCCTCCATGGACCGGCGCAGCTCGTGGGAGCGGCCCACCTCCACCTCCAGCCGGATGCCGGGATGGGAGCGGGCGAAGCGGGCCAGAAGCGGGGCGAGGTTGCGGGGCACGAAGTGGTCGGCCACCCCCAGGCGCAGCCGCCCGGACACGGGGGGCGCCACGAGCCGCCGCACGGCTTCCTCGTTGAGGGCCAGCATGCGGCGGGCATAGGCCAGCAGGGTTTCCCCCTGCGGGGTGAGGGCGACGGAGCGGCTGGTGCGCTCCAGCACGCGCTTGCCGAGAAGTTCCTCGAGCCGGCGGATCTTGAGGGAGATGGCGGACTGGGTCAGGCCGAGGGCGGGGGCCGCCGCGGTGAAGCCGCCCCGCTCGGCGACCTGCACGAAGCAGCGCAGCAGGTCGAGGTCGAGATCGGGAACGCGGCCCCTGAAATCACTCATCGAAAATCGCTCATGGGGCGCAGGCTGCGCCGCGCCCCATGATTCCGTCAATCAGGACCGCCAGGGTTCACCCCGTCGATCCATGAGCGCCGCTGATGGCTCAGATGTCCTCGTCGAAGCCCCCGGCATCGTCGTAGCCGGCGGCGTCGTCGTATCCGGAGCCGTTGTCATAGCCGGCGGCGTCATTGGCGCCGGCCGCGTCGTTGCCGCCCCAGCCGCCCTGGTCCGACACCGGCGAGGCGTCGTTGCCGGCCGCCCCGGGATCGGTCCAGGGGGAGGAGGACGGCGTGTTCACCGCCTGCTCGCCGAAGCCACCGGCCCCGCCGGCATCCGCCGCGGGGGTGGCGCCGGCCGCCGCGGTGGCCGCATGGGCCCCGCCGCCGGAGAACATCCCCATCATCATGTTGCCGAGCACCATGCCGCCGGCGACGCCCGCCGCGGTGGTGAGCGCCGTGCCCAGGAAGCCGCTTCCGCCGCCGCCCTGCTGCATCATGCCCGGGGTCATCGCCCCCATCGGAGGCTGGATCGGCTGCGGGCGCGGCGTCATCGGCACCTGCTGGCGCTGCCCGCCGCCGAACATGCCGCCGAAAAGCCCGCCGCGGGACTGCTGGGTGGCCTGGGCCTGGCGCTCGGTGTTCTCCAGCTGCCACTCCAGCTCCTGGATGCGGTTCTGCGCCTGCACCAGAGCGGCCTCCTGGACGAAGGCGGTCTGGGTGATGCGGTAGCGCGCCTCCGGATGGCGGCTGAACAGGTCCCCGATCAGGCGGTCCGCCTCCGGGTCCACCGGGGGCAGGTTCGGGGCCTGCTGGGTGTTCGGGACGCTGCGCGCCCCCCAGGGCCCAGTGGAGGTCGCGGCCGGCTGCGCGGCGGCGGCGCCTGAGACGCGCTCCACGTAGCCGGAAATAATGCGGCGCTCTTCCTCGGTCATGTCCCTCATGGCTCCTAGTTGCGGGCGAGTGCCCGCGACGGTCGCGAGATGGTCCGGCGGGGCAAACCTTTCAAGAGTTTAATCTAAGCCCCCGCCGGCACGCGCGGGGGGAGGCCGAGAGGGCCCCATTCGATGGCCGGGCAGCGATCCATGACGATGGTGATGCCCGCCGCCCGCGCGCGCGCCGCAGCCGCCTCGTCCCAGATGCCGAGCTGGAGCCAGACGGACTTCGCGCCCAGCCGGATGGCCTCGTCCACCACCGCGCCCGCCTCTTCGGAGCGGCGGAACACGTCCACCATGTCCAGCGGGCCGGCCTCCTCCAGGGAGGAAACGGACTGCATGCCGTGCACGGTGCGCCCGCCCAGGGCCGGGTTCACCGGGATGGCCGTGTAGCCGCGCCCGAGCAGGAAGCCGAACACGCCGTTGGAGGGGCGGCCCGGCTTGTCCGAGGCGCCGACCACCGCGATCCGCCTTGTCGCGAGCAGCAGGTCCCGCACCTGGGCATCCGTCAGCCCGTCTCTCGCGCCCGTTCGTGCCACGCCGTGTCTCCCGAATACCGTCAGGGGCAGTTGGGGCCGGAGCGGAAGCGTTCCAATGGGCGGTCCCAATGCGGCGGCATTCCGGCGGGCGCCGCCTTCCAGGGGCCATGGCCCGCCGCTACACCCGATCCATCATGCCCGCGCCCCGATCCCCGCTCGCCGCCGCCGCGCTCCGCGCCCCCGCCGCCGGCTCCGCCGTTGCCCTGGCGGCCGTGCTGGCGCTGGCCGTGCTGGTGACGATCCTTCTCTGGTGGTTCCCCAACCGCGAGCAGGCCGGCGACGTGCCCATGCCGGCGGACCGGTTCAACAGCGTCTCCTTCGCCCCCTTCCGCGACGGCCAGAGCCCGCTGCGGGATGTGTTCCCCACCGCCGCGCAGGTGGAGGAGGACATCGCCCTGATCGCGCCGCGGGTGCGCGCCATCCGCAGCTATGCCAGCATCGAGGGCGACTACGAGGTGGCCGAGATCGCCGGGCGCCACGGCGTGAAGATGTGGAAGGGCGCCTGGCTGGGCCGCGACCTCCGCCAGAACGACCGCGAGATCGCCGCCCTGATCGCGACCGCCAACCGCCACCCCGAGGTGGTGGAGCGCGTGGTGGTGGGCAACGAGGTGCTGCTGCGCCGCGACCTGCCGGTGGAGGAGCTGGCGCGCCAGCTGGACCGGGTGAAGGCCGCCGTGCGCCAGCCCGTGACCTATGCCGACGTGTGGGAGTTCTGGGCGCAGTTCCCGCAGCTGGCGGAGCACGTGGACATCGTCACGATCCACATCCTTCCCTACTGGGAGGACGAGCCGCTGGGCGTGGACCGGGCGATGGCCCACACGCGCGACGTGTATCGCCGCATGAAGGCGTTGTTCCCCAACAAGCCCATCGCCATCGGCGAGGTCGGCTGGCCCAGCGCCGGACGTTGGCGCGAGGCCGCCATGCCGTCCCGCGTGGAGCAGGCGGTGTTCATGCGCCGCTTCATCCGGCTCAGCCAGGAGGAGGGCTTCGACTATAACTTCATCGAGGCCTTCGACCAAGTCTGGAAGTACCGCAACGAGGGCACCGTGGGCGCGGCCTGGGGCCTCTGGACGGCCGACCGCGCGCCGAAGTTCGAGCTGTCCGGCCCGGTGCGGGAAAACCCGTGGTGGGCCTGGTACGCCGCCGCCGCACTGGCGCTCTCGGGCGCGATGTTCGCGGCCACCGCCCGGCTCTGGCCGCGCGCGCCCCGCTGGCCGCTGGCGGTTCTGGCGGCGGCGCTGGGCAACGCGCTGGCCTTCGCCTTCTGCGGCACCTGGCCCTATGCCTTCGACGAGCACCTGAAGCTGGCGGGCATCGTGAACCTGCTGGGGCAGGCGGTGCTGGCCGCGCTGCTGCTGCGGCGCGCGGGGGCGCGGCTCTCGGGCGACCCGGTGGAGCCCGCCCGCAACGGCGCCCAGGCCAGCGCCAACATCCGCGCCCTGTTCCGCGGCCGCATGTGGTTCCGCGACTGGCGCGCCTTCGCCTTCGAGGACCTGCTGTTCCTGTTCACCTTCACGGCGGCGCTGCTGCAACTGATGCTGGTCTTCGACCCGCGCTACCGCGACTTCCCCTTTCCGACCTTCGCCGTGCCGCTGGTGGCGGTGATCGCCCGCGCGCTGCTGCGCGACCTGCCGCGGCGCGGCGGCGGCTGGGCGGAATGGCTGGCGGGCGGCGTGCTGCTCGCCTGCGCCCTGGCCAGCGCGGCGGTGGAGGGGCCGCACAACCTCCAGGCCCTGGGCTGGGCCGCCTGCGCGGCCGGGCTGGCGCTGCCGCCGCTGTTGCGCGTCGGGCCGCTCAGCCGGGCCTGAGGGCCGCAGCGCGGCCGCCTTCGGCCAGGGCGAGCAGGCCGCGCGGCGTCACCCGCACGGGTTCGGCGCGCAGCACGAGGCCGCGCTCCACCGCTTCCTCCCAGACCATGAGGCGCGGGCAGGAGGTTCGCCAAGCCTCCATCACCTCGGCATAGGGGCGTGGCTGGCGGGCCACCCATTCCACGAGGTCCAGCACCAGCGGCTCCGTGATGGCTGCCATCGGTTCTCCCCCTCCAGAGGCGAGGCGGCAGTCTGGTCCGGGCAGGGGCGGGACTTCACCTGCAATCCGAACCGGGCCGCGAAGCCTTCCGGCGGGCGCAACGGACTCCCCGTGTTCGGCGTTCTCTGGGCGTCGCCGGGCGGGCGGCCCTTCATCGACCCCCCGAAGCAACCACACGGAAGGCGATCCCCATGGGCCTATTCTCCAAGCCGATCAAAACCCTGGACGACCTCTTCGTTCACACCCTCCAGGACATCTACTACGCCGAGAACCGGATCACGAAGGCTCTGCCCAAGATGATCGAGAAGACGACGGACCCGCAGCTGAGGCAGGGGTTCGAGCTGCATCTGCAGGAGACGCGAAACCAGATCGTCCGGCTGGAGAAGGTGTTCCAGATGCATGGCCAGCCCGTGAAGGCCGTCACCTGCGCCGCCATGGACGGCATCCTTGAGGAAGCCGAGGAAATCATGGGCGACGTGGCCGACAACGAGGTGCTCGACGCCGCGATGCTGGCCTCCGCCCAGGCGGTGGAGCACTACGAAATCACCCGTTACGGCACGCTCATCGCCTTTGCCCGCCAGCTCGGCCGCGCCGATTGCGCAGCGGTGCTGGAGGAGAACCTGGCCGAGGAGAAGGCCACGGACAAGAAACTGACGGCGATCGCCGAGGGCAAGGTCAACCGCATGGCGGCCTGAGCGTTCGAAGCTCGCCTAGGATCCACCAGGGCGGGGCGCCGGCCGGAAACCCTTCGCGGGTGAAAGGCCGGCGCATCCCCGCGTGCGGATGGGTCCTGTCTGAACCTCTCAGCCCAAGGCGGCCAGCCTCACCGCCAGTGCGCCGGCATCCCCCTCGATCCGCAGCGTCTTCTCGCGCGAGGTTGCGCCCTGCACCACGGAAACGCGGGATGGCGCCACCGCCAGGGCCCCAGCCAGCACCAGGCAGAGGGCACGGTTCGCCCGGCCATCCTCGGGCGCCGCATTCACGGCGATCCGCATCCTCGGGCCATCCACTCCTGCCGCCAGACCTTGCAGGCCTTCCCTGCGGGCGCGGGGCTGGGCTTTCACGCGCAGTTCGATCCCGCCCTCCACAGGCCGCCAGGGCTTGGGCCAGGCCGCCAACAGCCTTCGCTCCTCAGCCGCGGGCGCCCGCCCGGGAGGAAGGGCGCGCAACGGTGCGGGCATTCGCCTCCACCCAGGCCCAGCCGCCCAGGGCCGCGCCGACCATGCCCCATGTGGCGTTGAAGTTCAGCACGGCGATGACGCCCAGCGCCACCGCCGCCGCCCGCACTGCGAAGGGCGCGCCGATGAAGGCCCAGAAGCCAAGCGCCAGGGCACCGGCGCCCCAGAGCTGCCAATGCTGAAGCCACAGCAGCGCCGCCCTCGGCCGGCAGGCGAAGGGCGCCTGGGCCATGTCCAGGCAAAGCGCCCCCCAGGCCCGGGGCTCCACATAGACGTGGCGATAGGCCACCATCAGCCCGATGGCGGCAGCCACCGCCAGGATCGCCCGGATGTCGTGCTTGGTAACGGTCATGCACCGGAAATCGCGCGAAGCGCCGCGCGGTGCAAGCGGCATCACGGTGGCGGATGCGGCGGGATTGGGGCGGTGCCCGCCGGGCGTGTCCGGCCGGGCGCCTTGAACCCGGGGCGGGCCGCGCGACCTTTGGCCGCATGAAGCTCTCCTTTCTCGACCGTTCACCCAGAATCGCCGTGGTGCGCCTGCAGGGGCTGATCGCCCCGCGGGCCAATGGCCTGGCTGGCCCGACCCTTTCCGCCGCCGCACTGGACCCGGTGCTGGAGCGCGCTTTCGGTTTGAAGCGGCTCGCTGCCGTTGTGCTCTCCGTCAACTCCCCCGGCGGCTCCCCCGCCCAGTCCTCGCTGATCGCCGCCCGCATCCGGCAGCTGGCCGGCGCGAAGAAGGTTCCCGTGATTGCCTGCGTGGAGGACGCGGCGGCCTCGGGCGGCTATTGGCTCGCCTGCGCGGCGGACGAGATCGTGGCGGACCCCACCTCCATCATCGGCTCCATCGGCGTGATCTCCTCGGGCTTCGGCTTCGAGGAGGCGATCGCGCGCCTGGGCATCGAACGCCGGCTGGTGACGGCGGGGGAGGACAAGTCCTTCCTCGACCCCTTCCGCCCCGCCGACCCGGCCCAGCAGGAGCGGCTGCGCGAGCTGATGGCCGGGCTGCATCGCGAGTTCATCGAATGGGTGGAGCAGCGCCGCGGCGGCCGCCTGCGCAAGGATGGTGAACCCCTGTTCAGCGGCCGCTTCTGGACCGGCCGCAGGGCGCTGGAACTCGGCCTCGTGGACCGGCTGGGCGATCTGCGCGGCGAGGTGACGCGGCGCTTCGGGGAGGACGCGAAGATCGTCCCTCTCGGCGCCCGCCGGCCGCGGCTGCCCTGGCGGCTTCTTTCGGGCGCGGAGGGCTGGACGCCGGCGGGCGCCGCGGAGGGGGCGCTGGCGGCGATCGAGGCGCGCACCGCCTGGAGCAGGCTCGGTCTCTGAAGCCCGGCGCCCGGGGCTTCCTTGCCGGGCCATGGCGGGCGCCCCTATACCGGCGCCGCCATGACCAGCACCGCGCCCGCCCAGATACAGCCACGGACACGATCGGCCGACGAGGGCGGACCACTGCCCTTCCAGGACATGATCCTGGCGCTCCACGCCTTCTGGTCGCGCCAGGGCTGCGCCATCCTGCAGCCCTACGACATGGAAATGGGCGCGGGCACCTTCCATCCCGCCACCACGCTGCGGGCGCTGGGCCCGAAGCCCTGGCGCGCGGCTTACGTCCAGCCCAGCCGCCGCCCGACCGACGGGCGCTACGGCAACAACCCGAACCGGCTGGGCGCCTACTACCAGTACCAGGTCATCATGAAGCCGAGCCCGCCCGACCCGCAGTCGCTGCTGATCGAGAGCTACAAGGCCATCGGCATCGACCCCATGCTGCACGACATCCGCTTCGTCGAGGATGACTGGGAAAGCCCCACCCTCGGAGCCTGGGGCCTGGGCTGGGAGGTTTGGTGCGACGGCATGGAGGTGACGCAGTTCACCTACTTCCAGCAGGTCGGCGGCATTCCCTGCGCCATTCCCTCTTGCGAGCTGACCTACGGGCTGGAACGGCTCGCCATGTACATCCAGGGCGTCGAGAACGTGTACGACCTGAAGTTCAACGCCGCCGGCCTGACCTATGGCGACGTCTTCCTGCGCAACGAGCGCGAGTTCTCCGCCTACTCCTTCGAGCACGCCAATGTGCCGGTCCTTTTCCGCCACTTCGCGGAAGCCGAGGAGGAGTGCAACGCGCTCTGCGACGCGGACCTGCCGCTGCCGGCCTATGACCAGTGCATCAAGGCCAGCCACAGCTTCAACCTGCTGGACGCCCGCGGCGCCATCAGCGTGACCGAGCGCGCCGCCTATATCGGCCGCGTGCGGGCGCTGGCGAAGCGCTGCTGCGACGGCTGGCTGGCGGGGGAGGCCCCCTGATGCCCGAACTCCTGCTCGAACTCCTCTCCGAGGAAATCCCGGCCCGCATGCAGGCCCGCGCCGCCGAGGACCTCGCGCGGCTGCTGGGGGAAGCACTGAAGCCCGTGGGGCTGGCGCTCGATGGGGCGCGCACCCTGCACGGGCCGCGCCGCATCGCGCTGGTCGCCAACCTGCCCGCCGCCACCCCGGCCAGCGAGCGCGAGGAGAAGGGGCCACGCCTCGGCGCCCCCGAAGCGGCGCTGGGTGGCTTCGCCCGCAAGCACGCGCTGCCCGAGGCCGCCGTGGCGGCCATGCGCGCCGCGGCCGGGGCCTCGGACGCGCCGGTCTACGAGGCGGACGGGCTGACCATCCTGGCCCGGCCCGAGAAGTCCGGCGCTTCGTTCCTGCTGCGGCTGCGCAACGCCCCCCGCCCGAGCGCGGCGGTGCTGGCCGAGGCCGTGCCCGCGCTGGTCCGCCGCTTCCCCTGGCCCAAATCCATGCGCTGGGGGACGTCCGACCTGATCTGGGTCCGTCCCTTGCAGCGAATCCTTTGCCTGCTGGATGGCGTCGTGGTGCCCCTGGCCCTGGCAGATGGCGGGGACGCCGCCCATGGCCTGCGCTCGGCCGACCTCACCGAGGGCCATCGCATCCAGTCGCCCGGCGCCTTCGCCGTGACCTCCGCCGCGGCCTACGAAGCAGGGCTGCGCGAGCGCTCCGTCATCCCCGACGCCGCCGAGCGCGAGCGGATGATCGAGGCCGGCATCGCCGCCCTGGCGGGCGCCGAGGGGCTGGAGGTGGTGCCGGACCGCGGGTTGCTTTCGGAGGTGGCGGGGCTGGTGGAGTGGCCGGTGCCGCTGCTGGGCCGCATCGACGACGGCTTCATGGACCTGCCGCCGGAGCTGATGCGGACGACGATGCGCGTGAACCAGCGCTACTTCGCGCTCCGCCACGCGGATGGCCGCCCGGCCGCGCGCTTCGCCCTGGTGGCCAACATCGCGGCGAGGGATGGCGGCGCGGCGATCGTGGGGGGCAACGAGCGGGTGCTGCGCGCCCGCCTGTCGGATGCGCGCTTCTTCTGGGACCTCGACCTCAAGCAGCCGCTCGACTCCTTTCTGCCGAAGCTCGATCAGGCGGTGTTCCACGCGAAGCTCGGCACCCAGGGAGACCGGGTGCGCCGGCTGGAGCGGCTGGCGCGGCACATCGCGCCGGCCGTGGGCGCCGATCCGGCGCTGGCGGCCCGGGCCGCGCGGCTGGCCAAGGCCGACCTCGCCTCGGGCATGGTGGGTGAGTTCCCGGAGCTCCAGGGCGTCATGGGCCGCTACTACGCGCTCCATGCGGGGGAGGACCCGCGCGTGGCGGAAGCCATCGGGGCACATTACCGGCCGCTCGGCCCCGGTGATGCGGCGCCCTCCGAGCCCGTGGCCGTGGCCGTGGCGCTGGCCGACAAGCTGGACCAGCTTGCCGGCTTCTTCGCGGCCGACGAGCGGCCGACGGGCTCCGGCGACCCTTACGCCCTCCGCCGGGCGGCGCTGGGCGTGATCCGCATCGTCCGGGAGAACGGCCTGCGCCTGCCGCTGGCCGATGCGGTGGCGGAAGCCTTCTTCGGCTACCCCATGGCCCAGGGCACCACCGCGACCCCTGAATTCGGCATGGCCGTGGCCGCCGAACGGATGAACGCCGGATGGAAGCCCGGCCCCGGCTCGCTTCACCCGCCGATGGTCGCGGCCTTCGCCCAGGGGGTGGTGGAGTTCCTGGCCGAGCGCCTGCGCGTGCAGATGCGGGCCGAGGGGCTGCGCCACGATCTGGTGGCCGCCGCCTTCGGCACCTCGGGCGACGACGACCTGAACCGGCTGCTGGCGAGGGCCGACGCGCTCCGCGATTTCCTGTCGACGGCGGAGGGAACCGACCTGCTGGCGGCCTATCGCCGTGCCGCCAACATCCTCCGCATCGAGGAGAAGAAGGACGGGCGCGGCTTCGCCCCCGCCATCCGGCCGGACCTGCTCCGCGCGCCCGAGGAGATCGCTCTGGCCGCCGCCCTCAAGGCGGCCCGCCCGGCGGTCAAGGCCGCGCTGGCCCGGGAGGACTTCGAGGGAGCCATGGCTGCCCTGGCGCCTTTGCGGGTCCCCGTGGATGCCTTTTTCGACCGTGTAACCGTTAACGACCCGGATAGGGAATTGCGTGAGAACCGGCTAGGCTTGCTGGCGTTGCTGCGCGAGGCCATGGACGAGCTCGCCGACATTGCGCGCATCGAGGCTTGAAGGAACAGGTTTATGACAAGCTGGGTCTACGGCTTCGGAGCCGGCCGGAACGACGGTCGCGCGGACATGCGGAACCTGCTGGGCGGCAAGGGCGCCAACCTGGCGGAGATGGCCTCCATCGGCCTGCCGGTGCCCCCCGGCTTCACCATCACCACCGAGGTCTGCACCTATTTCACCACCAACGCCTCCACCTATCCCGCCGACCTCGAAGGGCAGGTGAAGGAGGCGCTTGAGCGCATCGAGTCCGCTGTTGGCGCGAAGTTCGGCGATGCCGCCAACCCGTTGCTGGTTTCCGTGCGGTCGGGCGCGCGGGTTTCCATGCCGGGCATGATGGACACGGTGCTGAACCTCGGCCTGAACGACACCACCGTGCAGGGCCTGGCCACGGCCTCGGGCGACGCCCGCTTCGCCTGGGACAGCTATCGCCGCTTCATCCAGATGTACGGCTCCGTGGTGCTCGGCGTGGACCATCACCGCTTCGAGGAAATCATCGAGGAGGCGAAGCTCTCCCGCGGCGTGGTGGAGGACACCCAGCTTTCGCCCGAGGACTGGCAGCGCGTCGCCGGCGAGTACAAGGACATGGTGCGCCAGGTGACCGGCGCCGACTTCCCGATGGACCCGCACGCCCAGCTCTGGGGCGCGATCGGCGCGGTGTTCGGCTCCTGGATGAACCAGCGCGCCATCACCTACCGCCGCCTGCACGACATCCCCGCCAACTGGGGCACGGCCGTGAACGTGCAGGCTATGGTGTTCGGCAACATGGGCGACGACTGCGCGACGGGGGTGTGCTTCACGCGCGACCCCAGCACGGGCGAGAACGTCTTCTACGGCGAGTACCTGATCAACGCCCAGGGCGAGGACGTGGTGGCGGGCATCCGCACGCCGCAGCCGATGAGCGAAGCCCGCGCCAAGCCCGGCGAGCGGAGCATGGAGGCCGCCATGCCCGCGGCCTATGCCGAGCTGGTCGCGGTGCGCGACAAGCTCGAGAAGCACTACGCGGACATGCAGGACATCGAGTTCACGGTCCAGCGCAACAAGCTCTACATGCTGCAGACCCGCAACGGGAAGCGGACGGCGGCGGCCTCCCTCAAGATCGCCGTGGACATGGCGGAGGAAGGGCTGATCGACCGCACCGAGGCCGTGCGCCGGGTGAACCCGGGCTCGCTCGACCAGCTCCTGCACCCGACGCTGGACCCCAGCGCCAAGCGTACCCTCCTCACCCGCGGCCTGCCGGCCTCCCCGGGTGCGGCCAGCGGCGTGGTGGTGTTCACGGCCGACGAGGCCGAGGCCCGCGCCGCCAAGGGCGAGAGCGTGATCCTGGTGCGTATCGAGACCTCGCCCGAGGACATCCACGGAATGCACGCGGCGCGCGGCATCCTCACCACCCGCGGCGGCATGACCAGCCACGCGGCGGTGGTGGCGCGCGGCATGGGCCGACCCTGCGTGGCGGGCGCGGGCGGCGTGGTGGTGGACTATTCCTCCCAGGTTCTGGCCGCCGGCGGCGTGCAGGTGCGGGCGGGCGAAACCATCACGCTGGACGGCGCGACCGGCGAGGTGTTTGCCGGCACGGTGGCCATGGTGGAGCCCAAGCTGTCGGGCGACTTCGAGACGCTGATGGGCTGGGCCGATGGCGTGCGCCGCCTGCGCGTGCGCGCCAATGCCGAGACGCCGCTCGATGCCGACACCGCCCGCAAGTTCGGCGCGGAGGGCATCGGCCTCTGCCGCACCGAGCACATGTTCTTCGATCCCGCCCGCATCGGCGCCGTGCGCCAGATGATCATGAGCGAGACCGAGGGGGGCCGGCGCGACGCGCTCGCCAAGCTGCTGCCCTTCCAGCGCGATGACTTCGTGGAGCTGTTCCGCATCATGGCGGGCCTGCCCGTCACGATCCGTCTGCTCGACCCGCCGCTGCACGAATTCCTTCCCCACAAGGAGGAAGAGCTGGCCGAGGTGGCGGCGAGCCTGGGCGCGGACCTCGCCACCATGAAGCGCCGGGCGAGCGACCTGTCGGAGGCCAACCCCATGCTCGGCCACCGCGGCTGCCGGTTGGCGATGACCTATCCGGAGATCGCGGAGATGCAGGTGCGCGCCATCTTCGAGGCGGCGATTATCGTCGCCAAGGAGGCGGGGCTTGCGCCGGTGCCGGAGATCATGGTGCCGCTGGTGGCCACCCAGCGCGAGCTGGAGATCAGCCACGAACAGATCGACCGCGTCGCCAAGGAGGTCTTCGCCGAGGCGGGAACGACGATCGAGTACTTCGTCGGCACCATGATCGAGCTGCCGCGCGCGGCGCTGCTGGCCGACAAGATCGCCGAAAGCGCCGACTTCTTTTCCTTCGGTACCAACGACCTGACCCAGACGACCTTCGGCCTGTCGCGCGACGACGCCGGCAAGTTCCTTCCCTTCTACGTGGAGAAGGGCATCCTGCCGAAGGACCCCTTCGTTTCCATCGACGTGGACGGGGTGGGTGCCCTGGTGCAGATCGCGACCGAGAAGGGGCGTGCCACCAAGCCCGGCCTCAAGCTCGGCATCTGCGGCGAGCACGGTGGTGACCCGGCCTCGATCCAGTTCTGCGAGAACACGGGGCTGGATTACGTCTCCTGCTCGCCCTACCGCGTGCCGGTGGCGCGGCTGGCGGCAGCCCAGGCGGCGCTCGCCAATGCCTCGTCCCCGGCCATGGCCGACCGCACGGCCTGAGCGGATCTCTCGTCGCCCGGCCTCCCATTCCGGGCCGGGCGACATTCTGCGTGGAGCCGCACCATGCGGCAGGTCCCGCGTGAACACCCGAACACCATTCCCTTCCGCGAAGGTGCCTTCGCTGCTGCCGTCACCCCGTCACCGCTCCGGAGCGGCGGCGTCCACCTCTGCGAGCGCCTCTGGCCAGAGGCCGTGTGCATCTCGGTCACGAGCGGGTTCGCCGCCATTCCGCGCTGGAGTCGGGTAACCCCCCCGGAGTTCCAGTGCGCGCAAGGTCCGGAAGGCCGGACCCACCCTTCACCACGCAGGCGGCGCCCCGGCTGAGAGGCCGGGCTTGTCAGGACGTTGGGTGGAGGCGACCGCGGGAAAACCTTGCACCGGCCCGGCATGTGCCCGCCACCGCCGTGGTCTTGAACGCCGTGGCGTCTAAGCCCCGCGGTGCAAGCACAATAAGCGGCGGTCCCTCATAGGCACTGGCCATCGGACGCCCGAGTATTACATTTCCATGACAGGGTTCCCGGTGCCCGGGGCGCCGCTTCGTGGCCTGCTGCGGCTGGCCCTGGGGCTCAACCACCAGGCTCAAGCGCTTTGGAGGCGGAATGAAAGAATGATCGCTCCCAGCATTCGGCGCCGTTGGTCAGGCAAAAACCCTGCGGGTGATAGCGCAGGAGGTATTCTGAAGAATGCTGAAACAGACAACTTGTTTTTTCTCTGATGAGTGAAGCACCATGGACATCGACCATGTTTATACTTGGGTGAACTCCGCGGACGAGGATCTGATGGCTCTCCGTTGCCGCTATGCGGAAGCGGAGGTCAAGACCGATCAGGTTTACAGGAGCGGCTCCGTCAGGGTGGAAGACAATGGTGAGCTGAAAGCCAGCATTCGGAACGCAGCGAAGTTCGTCCCTTTTGTGAGGCATACTTACGTCGTTGGCAGCGGTTCCCCACCAGGATGGCTGTCCGCTTTCGATAATGTCACTTATATCGAACAGAACGCGATCCTGCCGCAGGAAACCTTGCCTTGCTTTCAGTCGGATCTGGTGGAGCTCTATATCCACAGAATACCCGGATTATCAGAGCACTACATCTACTCGAACGACGATTACTTTTTTGCAAAGCGGCATGCTCCGTCGGATTTTTTCGACTCGCGGGGACGGCCGCTGGTCAGCCAAGCTCACTGGATAGCGGCGAGCGGGCCGAAATCGACCTATCGCGCGATGGAATCCAATGCAATCCGAGCTTTGAGCAAGCGCTTTCCCTTGCCGGAATTCACCACCGGCAAGTTGCCCGAGACGGACGAAGTGGGGCGACGGCAACGCTGTCGCATGTGGCTTCGCGGAGTTAAACCGGTCAATGCCATCTCGCATGTAAGCCAACCATTCCTGAAGTCGGAGTGGCAGAACTTTCACCGGATTTTCTCTGACGATTTAATCCCGCTTCACAAGCAGAAATTCCGGTCGGCCTATGGGCTCACCGTCAACATGATGTACCACTACTTTCTGCACGCTCGGGGCGTGGCGAAGCTCCGGTATGAACCGAACCACGTGTTGTTCAAAAGATCAGACAGCAAGCATGAAAGGCAGCGCTTCCGTGACAGGGTCCTGGCACGCGACTCCAGCATCGAAAGATTCTGCCTGAACGACGAAATCGTTGAGCAGGACGACGAGTGGCTTGAATTCGTGCCTGCCCTGCTGTCCGAGTTGCTTCATGGGGACATGGTCAGTTCCCGTGAAAACGCTCATGCGGATTTCTAGGAAGCACGGCTCCCCCCTTCGTGCGGTTGCCCCTTGCTCGGCGGCGGCACACAAAGGGGGACGTCCAGGGTATTCCCCATAGCCGGGAGATCGAGCCCGTGACGATCTTCCATGGCCTCGGCGACAGCCTCCCCCTGGCCTACAGGCGGCGCTTCGAGACAGAGAAGCTGCGCGACGATCCGGCGGAAGGCTGAAGGGTGGGCCTCCCTAGGCCGCGACCTCCACCATCACCGGCACGTGGTCGCTCGTTTGCACCCAGTCCCGCGCATCCTTCAGCACGGCGTGGCGGATGAGGCCGGGCGCAAGGTCCTGGCTGACCCAGACATGGTCCAGCCGCCGGCCCCGGTCGGCCGCGCGCCAATCCTTCGCGCGGTAGGACCACCAAGTGTAGAGCTTCTCCTCCGGCGGCACGAAGTGCCGCAGCGCGTCGTGCCAGGTGCCTGCCTCCTGCCAGCGGGTGATAGCCTCGATCTCCACAGGGGTGTGCGAGACGATGTCGCGCATCTGCCGGTGGCTCCAGACGTCGTGCTCGAGCGGCGCGATGTTCAGGTCGCCGACAAGGACGGCGCGCTTCGCCGGGCCCCGTGCGGCGGTCCAGGCGGTGACCTCGGCCACGAAGTCCAGCTTGTGCGCGAATTTCGGGTTGACCGCGGGGTCAGGCACGTCGCCGCCGGCGGGAACGTAGAAGTTATGGACCTCCACCGGTCCGCCGGGCATGTCCACGGCCACGCCCAGGTGCCGGCAGTCCCCGCGCCCGCACCAGTCGCGCCCATCCGGCAGCACCGTCAGCGGGCGACGGGAAAGAACGGCGACGCCGTTGTAGCCCTTCATGCCCGTGATGATGCGGTGGGCGAAGCCGAGCGCCTCCGCGGCCTCGTGCGGGAAGTGCTCGTCCGGCGTCTTTGTTTCCTGCAGGCAGAGGACGTCGGGGGCGAGCGCCTCCACGACACCGGTCAGCAGCGGCGCGCGGAGGCGGACGGAGTTGATGTTCCAGGTGGCCACGCGCAGCGGCGTGGCCCCCTTGGCGCCCTTCGGCATCAGGCGATGCGGACCGTGACCGTTCCCACGCCCTCGATCGTGCCCTCAAGAAGATCGCCCTTCTGAACGGCCGCGACGTTTTCCGGCGTGCCCGTCATGATGAGGTCGCCTGGGGAGAGCTGGACCAGTCGGGACAGGTTGGCGATCACCTCGGGCACGGCCCAGATCATCTTGGACAGGTCGGATGTCTGGCGAACCTGGCCGTTCACCTTCAGCTCGATCAGCCCCTTGCCCGGATTGATCGATCCGGCCGGCACCAGCTCTCCGAGGGGAGCGGAGTGATCGAAGGCCTTGCCCATGTCCCAGGGGCGGCCGGTCTTCTTGGCGGCGTTCTGCAGGTCGCGGCGGGTCATGTCGAGGCCAGCGCAGTAGCCCCAAACGTGGTTCAGCGCGTCGGCCTCGGCGATGTCGGACCCTCCGACTCCGATGGCGACCACCAGCTCCATCTCGTGGTGAAGCTCCTTCGTCTCGGTCGGGTAGGGCATGTCGGCGCCGTTCACCACGATCGAGTCGGCGGGCTTGGTGAAGTAGAAGGGCGGCTCGCGGTCGGGGTCGCTGCCCATCTCGCGGGCATGCTCGGCATAGTTGCGGCCGACGCAGAAGATGCGGCGCACGGGAAACAGGCCGCCCCCATGCACGGGCAGGGCCGCGACGGCGGGCGGGGCGATGACGTAGTCGGCCATGGTTCTGGGGGTCCGATCCGGTTCCGGGAACGGCCGACGGTATAGGGCTGCGCGGGTGAGGCGGAAAGCCGCCCAAGGGAAACGCGGACGCGACTCGGGCCGCAAAAAGATGGCGCCCGGTGAGGGGGGTCACCGGGCGCCGGTACGCTATTTTCCGATCGGATTTAGTCTTAGGTCGGGCGAGCCGGCAGGGGAGGCCGGCCACCACTGGCTCATCACCAGCAGCCAAAGATTACCAATATCCACAGGGGAAATGCAAAGCGCCTCGCGGAAAAAGCGAACACAGACGCGTGAGTGCCAGCAAGGCCGGCACCCCGAAGCCCAGTGAAACGCCTATTCCGCGGCCACTGCCAAACCAAAGGAAGCGCGCCGGGCGGCGAAAGTTGCGGCCGCTTCGCCAAAGCGGTCAAAGATGCGGCGGGACAGGGCATCCCGCTCCCAATCGTATTCCGGGTGCCACTGAACGCCCACGGCGAAGCCCGGGGCACCATCGATGCTCGCAGCCTCGATGGTGCCATCGGGTGCCCAGGCCTCCGGCCGCAACCGTGGCGCGGCGCGGGCCACGCCCTGGTTGTGCAGCGAGTTCACGGGCACCGCGGCTGGATCGAAATCCAGCCCGGCCCAGAGGCGCGCCAAGCCACTGCCGGAGGCCACTTGCACGGAGTGGGCCTTGCCGGTCTTGACCCGCGCCAGGGTCTGGTCGCTGGGCGTGGAATGGTCCATCCGCCCGTCCAGGTCCTGGATGCGCTGGTCCAGCGAACCACCGAGGGCGACGTTCAGCTCCTGGAAGCCGCGGCAGATCGCCAGCAGGGGAACCCCTTCGGACACCGCGTCGCGGATCAGGGGCAGGGTGGTCGAGTCCCGCGCCAGATCCTCCGGCGTGCCCTCCGCATGGCAGGGGCCATCGTAATGGACAGGGCAGACGTTGGAGCGGCTGCCGGTCAGCAGCAGCCCGTCCAGGCGGGAGAGAAGCTCACGCGACACCTCTTCCCCGGCGGCGGGAAGGAGAACGGGCATCCCGCCCACCGGACCGAGCACGACCCGCACGTAATGGTCAGACGCAGCGTGGTTCGGCATCCCAGTGGGACCGAAGGGTTTCACGCAACAGGAGATGCCGATCAAGGGCCGCATGGGATGCTATGTCGCAGTTGCACCGTGTCAGTTTCAAGGCAGAACCGCTGCACCGCACACCAATTCCACCGCACGTGCCCGCAGCGCCTCATTTTTCTTAATTGTTGTCCACTGGCGAGGCCATGAAGCGCGGGTCGTTGAAGTCAAAGACGGCGCGGTCCAGCCGGATGCCGGTCTCGATGGCGGACAGGGTGACCCGGGTGGTGCGGCTCTGCCCGTCCACGACCAGCCACTGGCGCAACTCCATGGGGTTATCGGCGAAAACCAGGGTGATCCGCCCTTCCGCCGGGTTGCCGGTGCGGAACAGCGTCACGCGCAGCAATCCCTGCTCGCGCTGCACGCCCGCCACCGTCACGTCGCCCGACAGCGCGATCCGCTCCCGCAGCAGGATGCCGAGCGGCGTCGAGCCGACCGGCACAATCGAGGGCTGACGCAGCTCCTTGTCGTAGTGCATGAACTGGCCGGCATTGGCGATCAGCAGCAGGGGTTCCGGCGGGTCGTAGTCGAAGCGCATCCGGCCCGGCCGCCAGATCAGCGCCGTGCCCTGCGCCGTCGCACCGTTCTGGGCGATCTGGATAAAGCGAGCACGAAGCGTGGTGAGGCCGTTCAGATACGCCTCCACCCGCTGCAGATCCGTCCTGTCGCGGGCGGAGGCTGCCGGCGCCTGCCCCTGGGCGCCCGCACTGGCTGGCAACAGCAAGGGCATCGGCAGGAGGGGAAGGGCGGAAAGGAGGCGGCGTCTGCGCATTCCCGCCAGATGGCGCGGAGCGGCTGCCGGGGGAAGGGGAGGCGGGCTGCCAAGCTGGCGCGCTCAACGAAATCCCCCCGAACGGATACGGCCCATCGCAGTGACCGGGAACGACGGGGAAGGAACCGGAGAGGCTGTCGGGCGTTAACGGAGGCTAAATCCTGGTGCGGTTCAACTCCCCGGATGGATCAGACGCGCAGAGCCTCGGCGGCTCATCCCCGCCACTCCGGCCCGGGAGGCTGGGTCCGGCGGGGGATCGCCAATCGGTCCGCAACCCATTCCGTGGGTGCGGGGGCAACCCTGCGCGCCGTCCGGGCCGGCATGGTGGCGCCCACGGCCATTGTTGCAGTGTCCGTCGCGCGGGGGCGGCTTGCGGAACTGGAGCCCTTGCTGCTCACCCTGGCCCGCTCGCGTGCGGCGGGCGGGTTGCCGGTGGCCCATGGCGCGCTGGCGGTCCTGGTGATGGCGGCGGAGCCCTCGGAGGCACTGGGGATCGTTCGGACCCTCGCCCCCGACTACCCCTTCCACCTGCGCGTGGAGGGCGAGACGGGCGACATGCTCCGGCTGGTGCGCCGCGCCGCTGCCTGGGCCGCGACGCTGGACGTTCCGGGCGCCCCGGTGCTGCTGGCCGATCCCCGCCGCGCCGCCTCGCCGCGCTGGGCCTATCGGGCCGTGGCAGCATTGAGGGACGGCGCCGATGTGGTGTCGCGCCACACCCGCACCTGGGAGCGCCTTTTGTGCGGTCCCGCCCCGCCGATCGCCGTGTCCGGTCACGCGCAGCGCGCCATGGAGCGGTGGTCCCGCGCCCGGGGCGGCGCCGCCTGGGCCGAGCGCGACTCCCCCTGGCGCCGCCCCGCCGTGGCCGGTCTGCAAGCCGTCACCGCCTGAGCCTTGGGGCGAGCCTCTTCCCGGGGGGGGGGCGCACCGGCAGGCGCCGCTCCGGCTTCGCGGCCTGGACAGAAGCCTCCCGCCACCGGAGACTCGGCCGCGAGAGCAGTGAGGTGGACGGTGCGCGGCAGGATCGGCGACGACCAGGTGGTGGAGCTGGCCGAGATGTTCCGGCTGATGAGCGACCCCACCCGGCTCAGCATCATCTTGGCCTGCCTCGACGCGCCGGCTTCGGTGGGGGAGATGGCGGAGCGCATCGGCATCTCCGGCAGCCTCGTGTCCCACCACCTCCGCCTGCTCCGCGCCGCCCGCTTGTTGCAGGCGGACCGGCGCGGGCGGCAGGTGTTCTATGCCGTGATGGACCAGCACGTGCGCTCCATGCTGACGGACATGGTGGACCACGTGACGGAGGCCGGACCCGAGGGCGAGACCGAGGGCGAGGTCGCCGCGCCCGGCTGAGCCGCGGCTCACCGGAAGGACCAGGGCGGGGAAAGTTCCCGCCCCCTCTTTCGGCGCGGCGGGGCCACCCAATCTTGTGCGGCACGGCAACGCGTGATTAGTGTCGCCGGCGCCATGCCCCGCCACCCGCGGGGCTGGCCGGCGCGCAGGCGCCGGGGCGGTTTCAGTGGAGCGGCGCGTGGCCGCCGGACGCGCGGTGCGCGGCTTGCGGGACACCGGATCAGGACGGCGGAATGCTGCGGATTTTCTCGAAAGCTGGGGCGCTCTGGGCAGCCCTGGGATTGATGCTCCTGAGCGGGGGCGGGGCCTTCGCGCAATCGCCTGCCCCGACGCCGGGCGGCGAGGCGCTGGGCGCCCCGCAACCCTGGGGCCTGGGCCTGCAGGAGGCCTTCGGGCCGGTGAAGGCGGCCATCCACGACTTCAACGACCTCGTGCTCTACATCATCATCGCCATCACGATCTTCGTGGCGGGGCTGCTGGCCTATGTGATGTGGCGCTACGCGGCGGTGCGGAGCCCCAACCCCTCGCGCACCAGCCACAACACGGTGCTGGAGATCGCCTGGACGGTGGTCCCGGTGCTGATCCTGCTGGTGATCGCCATCCCCTCCTTCCGCCTCATCTACTACGAGGACCGGGCGCGGGATGCGGACATGACGGTGAATGTGCAGGGCCGGCAGTGGTACTGGCACTACGAGTACCCCGACAACGGCAGCTTCGCCTTCGACAGCTACCCGGTCCCCGAGGGGGAGCTGCGCCCTGGCCAGCTTCGCAACCTGTCCGTGGACAATCCCCTGGTGATCCCGGTGGGAGCCACCGTCCGGGTGCTGACCACCGGGCATGACGTGATCCACTCCTTCTTCGTGCCCAGCCTGGGCGTGCAGAAGTACACCATCCCCGGCCGCACGCTGGAGACCTGGTTCCGCGCCGACCGCGAAGGCACCTTCTACGGCCAGTGCAACCAGATCTGTGGCAACAACCACTGGTTCATGCCGATCGCCGTGCGCGCCGTGCCAAGGGCCGAGTTCGACACCTGGGCGGCCGAGGCGAAGACCAAGTTCGCCCAGGGAACGGGTCCCGGCTGGCCCGAGCGCGACCGCGCCACCTCCGTGGCCGCCGCTGATACCCCCTCCGTGGAGGCCCGCCGGTAAGGCGGCCTGACAGGAAGAGAGAGACCATGGCGCACGCCGCCCCAGACACCGCCCATCACGGGCATGACGACCACCACGACCATGCCCCGGGCTTTGTGTCCCGCTGGCTGTTCTCCACGAACCACAAGGACATCGGAACCCTCTACATCCTCTTCTCCGTGGTGGCCGCCTGCGTCGGCGTCACCCTCTCGGTGCTGATGCGCATCGAGCTGCAGGAGCCGGGCATGCAGATCTTCTCCGGTGGGCAGGCCTGGAACGCCATGGTTTCGGCCCACGGGCTGGTGATGGTGTTCTTCGTGGTGATGCCCGCCCTGATCGGCGGCTTCGGCAACTGGTTCGTGCCGATCATGATCGGCGCGCCGGATATGGCCTTCCCCCGGCTGAACAACATCTCGTTCTGGCTGATCGTGCCGGCCTTCATGCTGCTGGTCAGCTCGATGTTCGTCGGCCAGGGCGCCGGCGCGGGCTGGACGATCTACCCGCCGCTGTCGGACAGCACCTACCAGTCGGGCCCGTCCATGGACATGGCGCTCTTCGCGCTCCACCTGGCCGGCGCCTCCTCGATCCTGGGTGCCGCCAACTTCATCACCACCATCTTCAACATGCGCGCGCCCGGCATGACGCTGCACAAGATGCCGCTGTTTGTCTGGGCGATGCTGGTCACCGCCTTCCTGCTGCTGCTGTCCGTGCCCGTGCTCGGCGGCGCCATCACCATGCTGATCACCGACCGCAACTTCGGCACCTCCTTCTTCAAGCCCGAGGGCGGCGGCGACCCCGTGCTGTTCCAGCACCTGTTCTGGTTCTTCGGCCACCCCGAAGTCTACATCATGATCCTGCCGGCCTTCGGGATCGTCTCCCACATCCTGTCCACCTTCTCCCGCAAGCCGATCTTCGGCTACCTGGGCATGGCCTACGCCATGGTGGCCATCGGCGTGGTGGGCTTCGTGGTCTGGGCGCACCACATGTTCACCTCCGGCATCTCGGTGGACACGCGGGCCTACTTCATGGCGGCCACGATGATCATCGCGGTGCCGACGGGCATCAAGATCTTCTCCTGGATCGCGACCATGTGGGGCGGCTCGCTCGATTTCCGCACGCCCATGCTCTACGCGATCGGCTTCGTCTTCCTGTTCACGGTCGGTGGCGTCACGGGCGTGAAGCTCGCCAATGCCGGCGTGACGGTGATCCTGCACAACACCTACTACGTCATCGCGCACTTCCACTACGTGCTGTCGCTCGGCGCGGTGTTCGGGATCTATGCCGGCTTCTATTACTGGATCGGCAAGATGAGCGGCTACCAGTACCCGGAGTTCTGGGGGAAGGTGCAGTTCTGGACGACCTTCGTGGGCGTGAACATCACCTTCTTCCCCATGCACTTCCTGGGCGCCCAGGGCATGCCGCGCCGCTACCCGGACTATCCCGACGCTTTTGCGGGCTGGAACCTTGTGGCCTCGATCGGGTCCTACATCTCGGCCCTGTCCTTCCTGCTCTTCATCTGGGTGGTCGTCCTGACCTTCCTCCGCAAGGAAAAGGCTGCGGCGAACCCCTGGGGCGAGGGCGCGACGACGCTGGAGTGGCAGGTTTCTTCCCCGCCGCCGTTCCACACCTTCGAGGAACTGCCCCACATCCGCTGATCCCGCTGCTTCGCGGTTGCAGCCGGACTGGCCGGGACGATATGGAGCGTCACCATGAGTGACCTGATGAGGAGGGGGGCCACGGCCCCCCTCGCCGTTTCCCCCCTCCACGCGACAACCGACTGGTCGGAGCTGCGCGACTGGTTCGCGCTTCTGAAGCCGCGCGTGATGACCCTGGTGGTCTTCTCCGGGCTCGTCGGGCTGCTGGTGGCGCCGGGCCATATCCACCCGGTGCTGGGTGCCGTCGCCATCCTCTGCATCGCCGTGGGCGCGGGCGCGGCCGGCTGCATCAACATGTGGTACGAGCGCGACATCGACGCGCTGATGCGCCGCACGGCGCGGCGCCCGATGGCGGCAGGGCGCATCGCGCCCGAGGCCGGGCTCGCCTATGGCGTGATCCTGGCCGGGCTTTCCGTGGCGCTGATGGGGCTGGCCACCAACTGGGCCGCGGCCGGCTGGCTGCTTGGCTCCATCCTGTTTTACGTTCTCATCTACACCGTCTGGCTGAAGCGCCGGACGCCGCAGAACATCGTCATCGGCGGCGCCGCCGGCGCCTTCCCGCCGATCATCGGCTGGGTCGCCGTCACCGGCCACCTGGATGTCCTGCCGCTGATCCTGTTTGCCATCGTCTTCGCCTGGACGCCGCCGCATTTCTGGTCGCTCAGCCTCTGGGCGCACGAGGATTACGAGCGTGCGGGCGTGCCCATGCTGCCGGTGGTGGCGGGCGCGCGGGAAACGCGGCGCCAGATCATGCTCTACACCGTCGTGCTCGCCCCCCTGGGCCTGCTGCCGACGCTGCTGGGCCTGGCCGGCTGGGTTTATGGCGTCTACGCCATCTCGCTCGGGGCCGGCTTCCTGTTCCACGCCTGGCGGGTGCTGCGCGAGCCGCAGGATGCAACGGGGGTCAGCCTGGTCCGGGACGCGGCGGCGCGTGCCGCCTTCCGCTTCTCCCTTCTCCACCTGGCCGGGCTGCTCGGCGCGCTGACGCTGGACCACTGGCTGCGCACGACGGGGATCCTCTGATGCCGCAGCCCCAGCTTCCCGTCGAAGCCCCCTCCATGAGCAAGGAGGAGGAGGTCGAGTTCTACCGCCGCCGCCGTGGCCGCAACATCGGCATGCTGGTTGTGCTGATCGCGCTGGTGGTCATCTTCTTCTTCATCACCATCGCCAAGCTGACCACGCCCGGTCCCTGACGCCCCTTCCGCAAGGCGCATCCTCCATGCCCGAATCCAGCGAACCCGGCCGGCTGAAGCAAGCGCAGCAGGCTGGCAACCGCCGCATCGCCCTGGCGGCCGGCGCCACCGTGCTCGGCATGGTCGGGCTCTCCTTCGCCGCCGTCCCGCTCTACGCCGCCTTCTGCAAGGTGACTGGGTACAACGGCACGGTGCAGACCGGCGGGCCCGCGGCCCCTGGCGCGGTGCAGCGGCAGGTGACCGTGCGCTTCGCCGCCAACACCCATCCCTCCCTGCCGTGGCGCTTCGAGGCCGCGCAGAACGCCATGCCGGTGCATCTGGGCGAGCAGGGCCTGGCCTTCTACCGCGCCTCCAACCCGGCCGAGCGTGCGGTGGAGGGTGTCGCCACCTACAACGTGACGCCGGAGGTGGTGGGCAAGTATTTCCACAAGACCGCCTGCTTCTGCTTCGACGCGCAGACCCTGCAGGCCGGGCAGGAGGTGGAGATGCCCGTGTCCTTCTGGGTGGACCCGGCCATGGCGGATGATCCCAACACGCGCGATATCCGTACGATCACGCTGAGCTATACCTTCTTCCGCACCATGGCGGATGCGGAGCGCTCCGGCGCGCTGGCGAGCGCTGGCCCCCATGTCGGCCGCAACGCCGGACCTCCCGTGGTCACGCGCTGAGCCCAGGGGTGGGCCTGCGCGCCCGGGCGGGCGCCGCTCCCGCCCCACCAACCCTTGATCACCGCGGCCGTTTGCGGGATTGATGCATCGCACGCCCGGGGCCCTCGGCCCCGTGTTGATCGAAGGGGCCTCGGCCCCAGGCCACCAAAGGGGGCTCGACCCCACTTCACCAGGACGCGCTATGGCTCTCGACACCACCACGGCCGGCATGGCGATCGACAGCTCCGAGCCGCCGCCGCCGCACAAGCATCCCTACCACCTGGTGGATCCGTCCCCCTGGCCGCTGGTTTCCGCCTTCTCGGCAGGCGCGCTGCTCTTCGGGATCGTGCTCTGGTCGCATTACAACATCCACTGGATGTTCGGCCTCGGCCTCGTGGGCACGCTCGCCTCCATGTTCTTCTGGTGGCGCGACGTGGTGCGCGAGTCCAAGCAGCCCGGCGTTCACACCCCGATCGTGCGGATCGGCATGCGTTACGGCATGTCGCTCTTCATCGCCTCCGAGGTGATGTTCTTCGTGGCCTTCTTCTGGGCCTATTTCCATTTCGCGCTCTACCCCGAGCACGTGGCCGGCGCCGAGACGGCGATCTGGCCGCCCAAGGGCATCCACACCTTCGATCCCTTTGGCCTGCCCTTCCTGAACACGATGATCCTGCTGCTGTCCGGCTGCACCGTCACCTGGGCGCACCATTCGCTGATCGAGGGCGACCGCAAGGGCATGTTGCAGGGCCTGGCCCTCACGGTGTGCCTTGGGCTCTTCTTCACCACCCTTCAGGCGGTCGAGTACTCCGAGGCGCCCTTCGCCTTCGCCGGCGGCGGCGTCTATCCCTCCACCTTCTTCCTCGCCACGGGTTTCCACGGCTTCCACGTGATCGTCGGCACCATCTTCCTGGCGGTCTGCCTCATTCGTGGCTGGCGGGGCGATTTCACGCCCAAGCGCCACTTCGGCTTCGAGGCCGCTGCCTGGTACTGGCACTTCGTTGACGTGGTGTGGCTGTTCCTCTTCATCTGCGTCTACCTGTGGGGCGCGGGCGAGATCGCCCAGCACTGACGCCTCCCCTTTGCTCTCGCGAACCCCGTCCGGCCTGCCGATTCATCGGCCGGGCGGGCGGGGTTCGTCGTTGAAAGGCCGCCCATGCCGCCCCGCGCCCGGCGAATCCTCCCGGCCGTCCTCGCCTCCATCCCCGTTCTGGTCATCCTTCTCGTCCTCGGCACCTGGCAGGTCCGGCGGCTGCACTGGAAAACCGACCTGCTGGCCCAGATCGCCAGCGCCGAGGCCGGTCCCCCGCTGCCCCTGTCCGACACGCCCCAACCCTTCTCCAAGGTCGAGGCCAGCGGGCGCTTCCGCTACGACCTCGAGGCCATCCTGGGCGTGGAGGTGCGCGGCGCGTCACTCGGCACCCACCTGCTGACGCCGCTCGAACGGGAAGGGAGGCCAACGGTGCTCGTGGATCGCGGCTGGGTTCCCCTGGAGCGCCGCGGCGCCGCGATCACCCGCCCCGAGGGGCCCATTGCCGTCACCGGCTACGTTTCCCCCCCGCAGGACCGTGACTACTTCGCCGCCACGGACGATGTGGCGGGGCGCCGTTTCTACACCGCCGATGCCCGTGCGATCGGCCTGGCGCTCGGACTGCCCGCCGTGATGCCCGATCTCCTGGTCGCCCTCGCCCCGGCGGGGGCGGCGCCGGACGCGCTGCCGCAGCCCGCGCAGACCATGCCGCGCCCGCCCAACTCGCATCTCGGCTACGCCATCACCTGGTATGGGCTCGCCGCCTCCCTGGTGGGTGTGCTGGTCGCCTGGGCCATCCGCAAGGACGAGACATGAACGAGGCCTATGCCCGGCTGAAGGACCGCTTCGCCCGCATCGCGACGCTTGGGGAGGCCTCGGCCATGCTGTCCTGGGACGCCTCCGCCATGATGCCGCCCGGCGGCGGCGCGGCGCGGGGGGAGCAGCTTGCGGTGCTGGCGGGAGTCTCCCACGCCATGCTGGTGGCGCCCGAGGTCGCCGACGACCTCGCGGCCGCGGAAGCCGGAGGGGACTGGGATGCCGCCAACCTCCACCTGATGGGCCGCGCGCACCGGCGCGCCGCCGCCGTGCCGGCCGCGCTGGTCGAGGCCATCGCCCGTGCCAACTCGGCTTGCGAGAAGATCTGGCGGGAGGCGCGCGCGGCGTCGGATTTCGCGGCCGTGCGCCCGGCGCTGGAAACGGTGGTCGCGCTCCAGCGGGAGGCCGCCGCCGCACTCTCGGCCGCCACGGGCCTGGCGCCCTACGACGCGCTGATGGACAGCTTCCAGCCCGGCATCGGCGCCGCCGACGTGGAGCCGGTCTTCTCCGCCTACGAGGCCTTCCTGCGCGAGGCCCTGCCGCGCGCGGAGGAGATCCAGGCGTCGCGCCCGGCGCCGGTCCGTCCCCAGGGACCTTTCGCCACCGAGACCCAGCGTGCCCTGGGCCGCCGCCTTTCCGAGCGCCTGGGCCTCGACTACGACCACGCGCGCCTGGACGAGAGCCTGCACCCCTTCTGCGGCGGGACACCGACGGATGTGCGCATCACCACCCGCTATGTGCCCGAGAGCTTCGAGCAGGCCATGCTCGGCATCCTGCACGAGACCGGCCACGCCCTGTACGAGCGCGGGCTGCCGGAGGCCTGGGCCCGCCAACCCGTGGGCGAGGCCGCCGGCATGGCCACGCACGAGTCGCAGAGCCTGATCATCGAGATGCAGGCAAGCCGGTCGGATGCCTTCCTGTCCTGGCTCGGCCCCGAGCTGCACAGGGCCTTCGGCGGCGACCCCGCGCCCTATGCCGCGGAGAACCTCGCGCGCCTCTGGCGCCGGGTGGAGCGCGGCTTCATCCGCACGGAGGCGGACGAGCTGACCTATCCCGCCCATGTGATCCTGCGCTTCCGGCTGGAGCGGGCGCTGATCGCGGGCGAACTGCCCGTGGCGGACCTTCCCGGGGCATGGGCAGAGGGGATGCGGGCCCTGCTCGGCATCACCCCGCCCGACGACCGCCGCGGATGCCTGCAGGACATCCACTGGCACGACGGCGCCTTCGGCTACTTCCCTTCCTACACGCTGGGGGCCATGGCGGCAGCCCAGCTCATGGCCGCCGCCCGCGCGGCCGTGCCCGGCCTCGACGGGGCCCTTTCGCGCGGTGACTTCTCACCCCTGCTCGGATGGCTGCGCGCCCATGTCCACGGCCAGGGCTCGCGCCTCGGCTTCCAGGACCTGATGCGCGCGGCGACGGGCCGCCCGCTGGAGGCCGCGGACTTCATGGCGCATCTGCGCGGCCGCTACCTCGGCGGCTGAGCGCTGCCGCCTAGAGCCGGTTCTCGAACACCACGAAGAACGGCGCGCGCTCGGGCGGCGGCGGCAGCAGGCGTCCCTCCGCGTCGGCCGGCACGCGGCGGCGCAGCACCACGTCCAGCACGTTCCCGCCAATCATCTCCACCGCGCCGCCCTCCGCCCGCACCACGATGTCGCAGTGCATGGGGCGGAACCACCCGGCTTCGGCCAGGCGAGCCTGCCAGTCGGCCAGGGGTGCCGCGGAGCGGTCGGCGCAGACCAGGTCGCCCGAGCGCGGCGCGCGCTCCGCAGGGGCGTGCGGGAGGAAGCCGGCGCCCTCCGGATCGGCGAGCGCGTTGCCGATCAGGCGGTCCACATAGAGCGCGTGGCTCGCCGAAGGACTGAAGGGCAGTCCGGCCGCCGCCATGGCGTGACTCACGAAGGCCGCCGACCAGGCGGGGGTATTGAAGGCCGCCATCGACACGTTCGCCGGAACCACGGTGAAGGGAAGGCCCGAGACCGGATCGAGCGAGGCCGATTCTGCCGGGGGCGCGGTAATGGTGTCGCGGAAGTGCCGGTGGGCCTCGATCACCTCCGGCCCCTCGGGGGTGGCGGCCCAGTATCCCATCAGCCGCTCGAACAGCGCGGGCGAGGCATCCGGCACGCGCTCCGGCGCCGCGGGCCAGCCTTCCACCGCGATGGAGCCCCAGTCCCGCCACTCCCGCTCCGCCGCCGCGGCCAGGCGCGCGGCACCGGGTCCCGGAAGGCCTGAACCGCCTGGCGGACGCTCCGGCGCCGGGGGAGGGGAAGCGGTGCAGGCGGCGAGCAGGAGAGCCAGCAAGGGCAGGAGGCGCATGCGATGTTATCGCATCGCAACGGCCCTCGGTTTCTCCCGCGGGCTAGCGCCTCAGCCGCTGCCGATGGCGATCCCCGCCAGCAGCACCAGAAGGCCCCCCAGCACGATCTGCACCAGCGCCGCGCCGAAGGGCGTCTCCATGTAGCGCCAGCGGATCCAGGCGATGGCGATCAGTTCCAGCACCACGATGGCACCGGCCACGATCGTTGCCGTCCAGAAGTCGGGGATGAGGTAGGGCAGGGTATGGCCGAGGCCGCCGATGGCCGTGGCCAGCCCGCAGGCCAGGCCGCGGATCCAGGGGCGGCCCCGCCCGGTGATGGCGCCATCATCCGACATGGCCTCGGTCAGGCCCATGGAGATGCCGGCGCCCACCGAGGCCGCGAGCCCCACCAGGAAGGTCTCGTGCGTGGACTGCGTGGCGAAGGCGGCGGCGAAGATGGGCGCGAGGGTGGAGACGGATCCGTCGATCAGCCCGGCCAGCGCCGGCTGCACCACCTGCAGCACCAGCAGCCGCCGCGCCGTCGCGTCCTCCCCGGCCACCGCTGCCTCGGTCAGGTGCGTCTCGGTCAACCGGTCGGCGAGTGCGCCGTGCTTCTTCTCGATCAGTGCCAGGTCGCCCAGTAGGCGCCGCACCTCCGTATCGCGGGCGCGCGCCGCCGCGCGGGAATAGAATTCGCCGGCCTCCAGCTCCATGATCGCCGCCTGCCGCCGCACCACGTCGATCCGCAGCTCCTCGGCCAGCCAGACGGGGTTGCGCTTGAGGAAGCCGCGCACGTCCTGGCGAGTGATCAGCGGCAACTCGCGGCCGAACTTGCGCTCGTACAGCGCGAGCAGGGCGTTGCGGTGCTCGCCCTCCTCGTCCGCCATGCCGTCGAACACGGCGGCGGTGGCGGGGAAGTCGGCGCGCAACCGCATGGCGAAGGTCGCGTAGATGCGCGAATCCTCCTCCTCGTTGGCGATCGCGAGCGCCAGGGTCTCGGGCTCGGAGAGGTCCTCGAAGCGTTTCATCCCGCCTTGGTAGCCCTGCTGTGGGCTCGGAGGGAAGGGCAAGCGAAATCAGTGCTTTGGACGCGATCGGGAGTTATTCGCGATTGCGTGCCCGGCCGCGCCTCAGGCGGGCACCGGCACCCGCGACACCAGGGGGTCCAGCATGGCTTCCAGCCGCGCCGGCTCGTCCCAGGCCAGCGTCACCGTCACCACCGTCACCCGCGCGCGGAAGGCGGCAGGAATGCGCACGAAGTCCTTCTTCGTGGTCACGGGAACGGCGCGCAGCCGGTCGGCTTCAGCCAGCAGTTCGCGCATGTCCCCGGCATCGTAGGGATAGTGGTCCGCATAGGAGGCACGCCCTGCGATGATCGCCCGGGCCTCCGACAGGGTGGTGAAGAACTTGCGGGGATTGGCGATGCCGCAGAAGGCGAAGACCGCCTGGCCCGCGAGCTGCGCCGCCTCCGGCCCCGGCACGGTGCGCGCCCGCAGCACCGGCAGGCCCGGGGAAAGCTGGGTCAGGGCCGCGTGCTCGTCCTCGCCCATCAGCACCGCTGCCTGCGCCCGCGAGGCCGCCGCCGAAACCGGCTCCCGCAGCGGCCCCGCCGGGATCACGCGCCCGTTGCCGAAGCCATAGGAGCCGTCGATTGCCAGAAAGGAAAGGTCCTTCTCCAGCGTCGGGTTCTGCAGCCCGTCATCCATCACGATGGCCTGCGCGCCGGCCTCCACCGCCGCGCGGGCGCCGGCCGCGCGGTCGCTGGCCACCCAGGTCGGCCGCTCCGCGGCCAGCAGCAGGGCCTCGTCGCCCACCGCCTCGCTGTCGTGCCGGCCGGGCTCCACCCGAACCGGCCCGCTCAGCTTGCCGCCATACCCACGGGTGAGGAAGTGCACGGCGACCCCGCGGTTCGCCAGCCGCATGCCGATGTCGAGCGCGAGGCCGGTCTTGCCCGCCCCGCCCGCCGTCGCGTTGCCGCAGCAGATCACCGGCACCGGCGCGCGCCACCCGGCCTTCGCCACGCGGCGCGCCGTGGCCGCCGCATAGAGCGCCGCGAGGGGGGAGAGCAGGAGGGGCGCGATGCCGCCGCCATCCCCGGTCCAGAAATCGGGGGCACGCATGGTGCCGTCGGTCGTCCTTATGCTGCCGGCCGCGCCCCGTCCCCTTGGTGGGGAGAGGCGGGCAGGAGGGCCTCGATCGCGCCGGCCATGCGCTCGGGCAGGGCCCCGGCATCCGCCGCGATCCGGGCGGCGGCCTCCGTCATGGACCGGGCCCGGTCCGGCTCCGTTAGCACGCTGCCCGCCGCCTCGGCCAGCGCCTCGGGTCCGTCCACCCGCAGCGCTGCCCCGGCCTCGACCATGCGGTCCGCGATGGCCGTGAAGTTCTGCGTGTGCGGGCCGAGCAGAACCGGGCAGCCCAGCCGTGCCGCTTCCAGCGGGTTCTGCCCACCATGCGGCACCAGCGACCCGCCGATCAGCGCCGCCCCGGCGAGGCGGTAGTGCAGCCCGAGCTCGCCGATCGTGTCGGCCAGGTAGATCGCGGTGCCCGGCCCCGGCATCTCCCCTGCCGAGCGCAGCGCGATCCCGCCCGCCTCCGCCAGTTCCCGCGCGAGCGCCGGGCCGCGCTCGGGGTGGCGGGGAGCGATCACCGTCAGCAGCCCCGGCAGGCGCGCGCGCAGGCGGCCATGCGCCTTGGCCACCTGCGCGTCCTCGCCCGGATGGGTGCTGGCGGCCAGCAGCACGGGCCGGGCGCCGATCGCGGCCCGCATGGCGGCGAGCTCAGGTTCCGGGGCGGGCAGGGGGCGGGCGGAGAACTTCAGGTTTCCCCACGCCCTTGCGTCCGCGGCGCCCAGCGCGCGCAGCCGTGCCGCGTCCTCCTCCGTTTGCGCGGCGACCAGGGCGAAGGCGCCGAACAGCCGGCGCGCGACCGCCGGCAGGCGCCCCCAGCCCCGGGCCGAGCGCGCCGAAAGCCGTGCGTTCACCAGTGCGATCGGCACGCCACGCGCCGCGGCTGCCCCGATCAGGTTGGGCCAGATCTCGCTCTCGATCAGCACGGCGGCGTCGGGCCGCCAGCCGTCCAGAAAGCGCGCGGCATGGGCGGGCACGTCGAGGGGCACGAAGCGGTGCTGCACGCGCGGCGCCAGACCGGGCGGCAGGCGCTCGGCCAGAACCTGCGCCGCCGTTCGCGTGCCCGTGGTCAGCAGGAAGTGAAGGTCGGGGCGCACCCGCGCCAGGGCCTCCACCAGGGGCAGGGCGGACTGGCTCTCGCCCACGCTGGCGCCGTGCAGCCAAAGAAGCGGTCCCGGCGGCCGCGCCGCGCCCTCGCCGCGGCGCTCGCGGAGCCGGGCCGGGTCTTCCTTGCCGCGCCGCGCCCGGCCCGCCAGCCAGAAGGGCAGCAGGGGGGCGCCCAGCGTCGTCACCGCCCGCCAGGCCGCGAGCGGCAGCCCGGCGCGCCAGCCGCCATCCGGCAGCACGCTCAAGCGCCCTGCGCCTCGTCGGGCGCCGCCAGGGTGGGCAGCAGAACCGGCGGGGGCCGCCCGGCCAGGGCCCGGGCCGCCGCCAGCGCCGCCCCGGTGCCGGTTCCGGCCCGGCTCGCTTCGGCCCAGGCATCGGCGGCCTCGCATGCCTCGGTCAGCCAAGCCTCCACGGCGGCGCGCCCGGCTTCCCCGCAATCCGGCGGCACGGTGAAGGGCGGAAGCAGGATCATCAGCCCGCGGGCGAAGGGCAGGGGCACCACGCTGCGGTCCCAGGAGCGCAGGCGGATGCAGCGCGTGGTGGCCGCGGCATAGGCGAAGACGGGCGCGCCCGAGAAGGCGGCCAACTGCCCCACCCCCGTCGCAGCCACCCGCCGGGGGCCGCGCGGCCCGTCCGGCGTGATGGCCACAACACCCTGCGCGCGCAGCACCCGCAGCATGGCGCGCAGCGCGGCGCTGCCCCCCTTGGAACTTCCGGCCTTGCTCGATGAGCCGTGGATGGTTTCCAGCCCGAAGCGCGCGACGACGTTGCCGATGAACACGCCGTCCCGGTGGCGGGACACCAGCACCTGCGGCCGCTTGGGGGCGAGCCCCGGCACCAAGCCCCGCATGGTGACCCAGAGCGAGGGGCCGAGCGTCAGCCGCTCGTGCCAGAAGGCGAGGATGATCGGCCCGTCCGCCGCGCCGTTCCGCAGGGCCTCCGTCGCGCCCTCCGCCGCCAGGGTCCAGCGCGTGGTCCGGTGGGCAAGGGCGACGTAAAGCCCCAGCAGCCGGGCCGCGAGGGAAAGGAAGCGCGGATGGCGCGTCAGCCGTCGGAACATGGGATGCGGGCCATGGCGTCGCGCGGCCGTAGCACGGGCCGCGCCGGAGGTCACGGGTGGGCCGCTCCTCAGAGCAGCCCGAGGTCGGAGAGCGCGCGGCGCAGCCTGGGCGGCAACTCGTCGATCCCCTCCGCCACCGCCTCGCCCTCCGCGATGTCCGGCGGCGCGGCGGCTGCCTCCAGGTAGCGCCAGCCCTGGAAGGGCTTCATCGGCCGCGGGTGCACGGGCACCAGCCCCGGTTGCAGCACCAGCGCGGTGGCGGCCGTGCCGTCCGCCCGCCGCACCGACTCGATGGCCAGGATGCGCTGCCGCACCCGGAGCACCCCCGCCACCACCCAGTAGATCGATCCGCCCTGCAGGATCTCGGGCGCGCGCTTCGGCGTCATGCGGGTGACATGGCGCAGCCCCTCGGCCTCGCGGGCGCGGAGGGCCTGGCCACGCTCCATCGCCTCGACGTCCTTGGGCCCCACGGCCAGCTTGATCATGTGCAGCACGCGGCGCGATCTGCGCCCTCGGCGCGCCGGCCGCAAGCGCGGTTTCGCGTCCGGCGCGTTCCACGTGGCGACCCCGGCGTGGGCGGCCTTATCCGGGGATTAGTGTTTTCGGCGCCTGATGGGGCAACCCGCCTCAGGAGGCCCGTGCCGCAAAATGCGTTCCTTTCAGAACCTGTCGGTCGCCCGGAAGCTCGGCGCCACCGCCGGCCTCACCCTGTCGCTCCTCGCCGGGCTTGTTGGCCTCGTCTGGATGGAGTTGCGGGAGATCGGCCGGCAGGGGGAAATCGTCACCGCCGCCGCCCGCGTGGTCGGGCTTGTGGAGGGCGCGGCCATCCACGCCGCACAGGCCCCGGTGGCCGAGGGGGAACTGAACAGCGCCCAAACCCTGCCCGCCGCGCGGGAGGCGGCGCGCGCCGGCACCGCCGCCCTGTCCACCGCCGCCGGGCTGGCCGGAGAGGCGGCGGCGGCCACCAGCCTGCCTGCCGCGCAGGCGGCCGCACGCGCCGCCCTGCCGGCCATCGCTGCCTATCGCGCGGCCCTGGACCGCATGCTGGAGGCGCGCGCCCGCATGATCGAGGCCCGCGACGAGCGGCTCTACCGTGTGAACGGCGAATTCGACCAGGGCATGGAGGCCGTGCTCGGCGCGCTCGAATTCGAGGTGCCCGACCGCGCGCAGATGGACGAGATCCGCAACCGCGTGATCACCTTCAGCAACGGCGTGAACGAGGCGCGCCTGGCCGTGCAGCGCTACCTCATCACCGGCGACGACGCCCAGGCCCGACGCACCCGCCGTGCCCTTGCCCAGCAGCGGGTCCATCTGCGCGGCGCGCAATCCTTCGCGATGTCCGACCGGCTGAAGGAGGACGTGGCGCGCCTTGCCACGATCGCGGGCGGCCTGGCGGAGGGGGCCGAGACCATTCTCAAGGCCGTGGCGGAACTGGCCACGATCCGGCGCGATGAGGCCGAGCCCGCTGCCCAGGCGACCCGCGCCGCGCTCGACGAAGCGGTCCGGCTCCTCCAGGCCGACCAGGCGGAGCACCGCGCGGAGATGAACGCCACGATGGACGACGTGGAAAGCGTCCTGCTCTGGATCGGCGGCACCGTGGCGCTGATCCTGCTCGGCTCCTCCTGGGCCAGCGCGCGGGCGATCGGCGCGCCGCTGCGCCGCGCCGCCGCGCGGGTGAAGGCCATCGCCTCGGGCGACACGGCCGCGGGTGAAAGCCGTGCCGAGGTCGCGGACCGCGCCTGCCGCGACGAAACCGGGCGGATCGCCGCCGCGCTGGAGGAATTGCGCGGCACGGTCGGGCGCGCCTTCGCCCAGGCCCAGATGATCGAGCAGATGCCGCTCGGCCTGATGGCAGCCGACCCCGCGCTGCGCATCACCCACGTGAACGCGGAGATGGCCGCGGTGCTCGCCCGCCTCGGCCTGGAGGGGCCGGTGCTCGGCCGCGTCCTCGATTCGCTGCCTCTCGATGGCCTGTCCGGGCAGGTCGGCGTCTTCTCCGATCCCGCGCGGCTTCCCCACCGCGCCCGCCTGCGCATCGGCGCGGACGTCGTGGACCTTCAGGCCTCCGCCATCCGGACCGGCACCGGCGCCTATGCGGGGCCCATGCTCACCTGGCGGCTGGCCACGGAGGAGGCCCGCCTGGCCGATACCTTCGAAGCCGAGGTCGGCGCCGTGGTGGAGAACCTGGCGGGAGAGGTCGAGGCCCTGCGCCGCGCCGCGGGCGGGGTGCATGACACCGCCGGCCGCTCCGGGCAGGAGGCTGCGCAGGTGGCCGATGCCGCTTCCCGCGCCAGCGGGGAGGTGGGGTCGGTCGCCGCCGCGGCCGAGGAGATGGCCGCCTCCATCACCGAGATCACCCGCCGCGTGACCGAGGCCGCCGAGGTGGCTGCCCTGGCCGTGTCCGAGGCGCGCGCCACGGACGGCACCGTGCGCGGCCTGTCCGCCAGCGCCGCCCGGATCGGCGACGTGGTGCGACTGATCGGCGACATCGCCGGCCAGACCAACCTGCTGGCGCTGAACGCCACGATCGAGGCGGCGCGGGCGGGCGAGGCCGGGCGCGGCTTCGCGGTTGTGGCGAGCGAGGTGAAGACCCTGGCGGCCCAAACCGCCAAGGCGACCGAGGACATTTCCGTCCAGATCCAGCAGATGCAGGCCGCGACTGCCGGTGCGGTGGAGGCCATCCGCGGCATCGGCGCCACGGTGGAGCGCACCAGCGGCATCGCGACGGCCATCGCCGCCGCCGTGGAGCAGCAGGGCGCCACCACGCGGGAGATCGCCCGGAGCGCCGCCCAGGTGGCGGGGGGCACGGACACGGTGAACCAGGCCATCGCCGGCGTGCGGGCCGCGGCCGACGAAACCGGGACGGCCGCCGGGGCCATGCTCACGGCCACCGAGGCGCTGGCGGGGCAGACCGCCATCCTCCGGGAGAAGTCAGCAGGCTTCCTGCGTGCCGTGCGCTCCGCCTGACCCTAAGGACGGCGGATCGCGCCGACCCCGCCCCGCTTGCGCGCGGGGCGGGATCGGCCCATCTGCGGCCCGCCGTTCCCGGCGGAGGGTGCCGGCGGGAGGGTTGCGTCACATGAGCTATCGCATTGCCGTTTCCGGGGCGCCCGGCCAGATGGGGCGCGAAATCGTCAAGACACTGGCGGAACGGGACTTCCCCACAGCCTCGCTCACGGCCCTTGCCTCGGGCCGGGCGGTGGGCGGCACGATGTCCCATGGCGAGCAGGACGTGGTGGTGGCCGCGGTGGAGCGGCACGACTGGTCGGCCACCGACCTTCTCTTCATGGCGCCCGGCACACCCGCCCCTGTTCTGCTGGCCCGCCGCGCGGCCGCGGCCGGCTGCACGGTGATCGACGCCACGGGGGCCGGGGGGCCGGACATCCCGGTGGTGGTGCCGGAGGTCAATCCGGGCGCGCTGTCCGCCAACCCGCGCGTGGTGGCCAATCCGGTGGCGGGTGCCATCCTGCTCGCCCTGGCATTGCACCCGCTGCAGGCCATCGGCGGCCTGGTCCGGGTGGTCGCCACCTCGCTGCAGCCGGTTTCCGGTGCGGGCCGGGACGCGATGGACGAGCTGTTCAGCCAGACCCGCGGCGTTTTCGTGAACGACCAAGCCAATCCCGAGCAGTTCACCAAGCCCATTGCCTTCAACCTGATCCCCCATGTCGGCGCCTTCGGCGAGGACGGCCGCACCGAGGAGGAGGAGGCGATCGCCGAGGAGCTGCCGCGCCTGCTGGGCGGCCAGATCGCCGTCACGGCCACCTGCGTGCGCGTGCCGGTCTTCATCGGGCAGTCGGTCGCGGTGCATGCCAGCTTCGACCGTCCCGTGTCGGAGGCGGAGGCGCGGGAGGCGATTCGCGGTGCGCAGGGCCTGACCCTTCTCGATCGGCGCGACGACGGCGGCTACATCACGCCGCTTGAAACGGTGGGCGAGGACCCGGTCTTTATTTCCCGCCTCCGGGCCGACCCCGCCCTGCCGCACGGCCTCGCGCTTTGGTGCGCGGGCGACAACCTCCGCAAGGGGGGCGCCCTGAATGCCGTTCAGATCGCGGAGGAAATGGATCGGCGCGGCGCCTTGCGCCAGTGAGGCGCAGGGAAAGGGCACCGCTGAGGCAGAGGCGCAGGGTGCCGGGCACGTGGTGATGGACTTGCGAGTCTTTCGCAAATGCTTGATATGGCGCGCCCTTGTCCACCCCCGGGCGCGCCGCCGCAATTGACGCTTTGCCGTGCCGCACCATAAAAGCGGCGGCCGGTTGCCGAACTGTGACAGGCCCGGACGCAACCGCAGGACGGCCCATGGCAGCAAATCACCACGACGCGCGCGAGGCCACGATGGTCGGCCGGCGCACGGACGGCACCCTGGTCCGCCGTCCGCTCTCGCCGCACCTGCAGGTCTACGACATGCTGCAGATGACCAGCATCACCTCCATCATGCACCGCATCACCGGCAGCGCGTGGTCGGTGGGGCTGCTGTTCTTCGTGTGGTGGATCACCGCCCTGGCCTCGGGGCCCGAGGCCTATGCCACGGTGCAGGGCTTCATGGGCAGCTTCATCGGCGTGATCCTGCTCTTCGGCCTCACCGCCGTGATCTGGTACCACACGCTCGCCGGCGTCCGGCACCTCTACTGGGATGCCGGCTACGGCTACGACATCCTCACCACCTATCGCACGGGCTGGGCCACCATCATCGCCACCGGCGTGCTGACGGTGCTGACCTGGGTGGTCGCCGTGATCGCCTGGGCATCCTGAGGGGCACCGAGAGATGAGCGAGAACTTCCCCTCCACCACCGACCACCAGACCCGCCTCCAGACCCCGCTCGGCCGCGTCCGCCAGAACGGCTCCGCGAAGAGCGGAACGCATCACTGGTGGATGCAGCGGGTGACCTCCATCGCGCTGCTGCCGCTGATGCTGTGGTTCATCTTCTCCCTGGCGATCCGCGCCGGCGCGCCCTACGAGGAATTCGCCCACTGGGTCGGCCACCCCTTCAACGCCGTGCTGCTGCTGCTGCTGACCGGAATCGGCTTCTATCACACCGCCGGCGGCCTCCAGGTGGTGATCGAGGACTACATCCGCCCCGAGCGCCGCGCGATGGTGGCGGGCCTGCTGATCCGTGGCGCCTGCTGGCTGCTGGGGCTGCTCTCCGCCCTGTCCATCCTGCGCCTCGCGGTGGCGGCCGCCTGATGCGCCCCGCGCGGTGCCGCTCCGCCGATGCGGGCACTCCACACCGCGCGAAGGCATCCCATATCAGTTCCGAAGTCGGCCGCCAGGGCGTCCGGCCCCGCCTTTCGGGGCGTGACCACGTTTCCCGCGCCATCCGGCGCTGTCCTTCCCGCGCCATCCGGCGCGATGCTTCCCGCGCCATCCGGCGCGACGACACACGCGCCCAAAACGGCGCCCACCCGCACGAGAGCCCGCGATGAACGCCATCAGCCAGCCTCCGCGCCCCGGGATCAACGGGGCAGCCTATCGCATCGTGGACCACACCTATGACGTGGTCGTCGTCGGCGCCGGCGGCGCCGGCCTGCGCGCCACCTTCGGCATGGGTGAGGCCGGCCTCAAGACCGCCTGCATCACCAAGGTCTTCCCCACCCGTTCCCACACGGTCGCCGCCCAGGGTGGCGTCGGCGCGGCGCTCGGCAACATGGGCGAGGACGACTGGCGCTGGCACATGTACGACACCGTGAAGGGGTCGGACTGGCTCGGCGACCAGGATGCAATCGAGTACATGTGCCGCGAGGCCGTGCCGGCGATCATCGAGCTGGAGCACTACGGCGTGCCCTTCTCCCGCACGGAGGATGGCAGGATCTACCAGCGCCCCTTCGGCGGCCACACGTCGGATTACGGCAAGGCGCCGGTGATGCGCGCCTGCGCCGCGGCCGACCGCACCGGCCACGCCATCCTGCACACGCTCTACCAGCAGTCGCTGAAGCACAACTGCGAGTTCTTCGTCGAGTACATCGCCCTCGACCTCATCATGGATGAGGAAGGCGTCTGCCGCGGCGTCATGGCCTGGTGCCTGGAGGACGGCTCCATCCACCGCTTCCGCGCCCAGACCACGGTGATGGCGACGGGCGGCTACGGCCGTGCCTACTTCTCCTGCACCTCCGCCCACACCTGCACGGGCGATGGCGGCGGCATGGTGCTGCGCGCCGGCCTGCCGCTGCAGGACAACGAGTTCGTGCAGTTCCACCCGACGGGCATCTACGGCTCCGGCTGCCTCGTGACCGAGGGTGCGCGTGGCGAGGGCGGCTACCTCACGAACTCCGAGGGCGAGCGCTTCATGGAGCGCTACGCGCCGACGGCGAAGGACCTGGCGTCCCGCGACGTCGTGTCGCGCGCCATGTCCATGGAGATCCGCGAGGGCCGCGGCGTCGGCCCGCAGAAGGACCACATCCATCTGCACCTCGAGCATCTCGGCGCCGACCTGCTGCACGAGCGCCTGCCCGGCATCTCCGAGACGGCGAAGATCTTCGCCGGCGTGGACGTGACGAAGGAGCCGCTGCCGATGCTGCCCACGGTTCACTACAACATGGGCGGCATCCCCACGAACATCCATTGCGAGGTGCTGCGCCCGACCGCCGCCGACCCGGACGCGACGGTGCAGGGCCTGATGGCCGTGGGCGAGGCCGCCTGCGTGTCCGTGCACGGCGCCAACCGCCTCGGCACCAACTCGCTGCTCGACCTCGTGGTGTTCGGCCGCGCCGCCGCCCACCGCGCGCGCGAGACGCTCAAGCCCGGTGCATCCCAGGCACCGCTCCCGGAAGGTGCCGGTGACAAGGCGCTCGCCCGGCTGGACCGCGTGCGCAGCGCCAAGGGCGGCACCACCGTCGGTGAGCTTCGCGGCGAGATGCAGCGCACGATGCAGAACCACGCGGCGGTGTTCCGCACCGCAGACCTCCTCAAGGAGGGCGTGGAGAAGATGGACAAGGTGGCCCAGGGCTACGAGGACATCCGCATCGCCGACCGCAGCCTGATCTGGAACAGCGACCTCGTGGAGGCGCTGGAGCTGGACAACCTGATCGGCAACGCGCTGACCACCGTGGTCGGCGCCGAGGCCCGGCACGAGTCCCGCGGCGCCCACGCGCACGAGGACTACCCCGAGCGCGACGACCAGAACTGGATGAAGCACACACTTGCCTGGGTGAACGACCAGTACAAGGTGCGGCTCGACTACCGGGACGTGAAGATGCGGACCCTCACCAACGAGGTTCAGGTCTTCCCGCCCAAGGCACGCGTTTACTAGGAAGCCCGGAACCCATGGCGACCTTTACCCTCCCGAAGAACAGCACGATCGGCACCGGCCAGACCTACAAGGCCGATGCCGACGCCACCAACGTGCGCTCCTTCAAGATCTACCGCTGGGACCCGGACACGGGCGACAACCCACGGATGGACACCTACGAGGTCGATCTCGACAAGTGCGGGCCCATGGTCCTGGACGCGCTGATCAAGATCAAGAACGAGGTGGACACCACGCTCACCTTCCGGCGCTCCTGCCGCGAGGGCATCTGCGGCTCCTGCTCGATGAACATCGACGGGTTGAACACGCTCGCCTGCCTCAAGCCGATCGAGGACGTGCAGGGCGAGGTGCGGATCAACCCGCTGCCGCACATGCCCGTGGTGAAGGACCTGGTGCCGGATCTCGGCCAGATCTACGCCCAGCTCACCTCCATCCAGCCCTGGCTGAAGGCGGACACCGCGCCGCCGCCGGACAGCGAGCGGCTGCAGTCCAAGGAGGAGCGCGCCAAGCTCGACGGGCTGTGGGAGTGCATCCTCTGCTTCTGCTGCACCACCGCCTGCCCGTCCTACTGGTGGAACGGCGACCGCTATCTCGGCCCGGCGGTTCTGCTCCAGGCCTATCGCTGGATCGCGGACTCGCGCGACGAGTACACGGGCGAGCGCCTGGACCAGCTGCAGGACCCGTTCCGCCTGTACCGCTGCCACACCATCATGAACTGCGCCCGGACCTGCCCGAAGGGGCTGAACCCGGCCGAGGCGATCGGCCACATCAAGACTCTTCTGGTCGAGCGCGATCGCTGACCCGCGCGGCCCCGCGCCAGCGGCGCGCGGCAACATAGCCATCGTCGGCGCCGGCCCCGCGGGGCTGGCGGCGGCGGAGGTCCTCTCGGAAGCGGGCGTTGCGGTCACCGTCCTGGACCGCATGCCCAGCCCCGCCCGCAAGCTTCTGATGGCCGGGCGTGGCGGCCTCAATCTCACCCACACCGAGCCCTTCGAGACGTTCCTTTCCCGCTACGGCGCGGCGCGCGCGCGGCTGGAACCGGCCATCCGTGCCTTTCCGCCCGAGGCGCTCCGCGCCTGGTGCGAGGCACTCGGCCAGCCCACCTATGCCGGCACCAGCGGGCGGGTGTTCCCCACCGCCATGAAGGCCGCGCCCCTGCTGCGCGCCTGGCTCGCCCGCCTCGCCGCCCGGGGCGTCACCCTCCTCAACCGCCACGCCTGGACGGGGTGGTCCGCGGACGGCGCCCTGTGCTTCGACCGGCCCGGCGGCACCCCGATCCACCTCGCCCCGGATGCCGCGCTGCTGGCCCTCGGCGGCGCCTCCTGGCCGCGCCTGGGGTCGGATGCCGCCTGGGTGCCGCTGCTCGCGGCCAGGGGGGTGGCCCTGGCGCCTTTCGTGCCCGCGAATTGCGGCGTGCTGATCCCCTGGACCGCCCATCTGCGGGACCGCTTCGCGGGCAGCCCGCTCAAGCGCATCGCCCTCACCTTCAACGGCCGCACCGTGCGCGGGGAGGCCGTGATCACCGCGGGGGGGCTGGAGGGCGGCGTCGTTTACGCCCTTTCGGCCGCCATCCGGGACCGCGTGGCGGCCGAGGGCAGCGCGACCGTCACGCTGGACCTCCGCCCGGACATGCCGGTGGAGGAGGTGGTCCGCCGCCTGGCCACCGCCCGCCGCGGCCAGTCGCTCTCCAATCACCTGCGCCGCAACCTGTCCCTGCCGCCCGCCGCCATCGCTCTGCTGCACGAGGGCGAGGGGCCGCCGGAGGCCGCCGTCAAGGCGCTGCCGCTCCGCGTCACCGGCGTGTCCGGCCTGGACCGCGCCATCTCCTCCGCCGGTGGCCTTCGCTGGGAGGAGCTGGACGACGACTTCGCCCTGCGCCGCCTCCCCACCCTGTTCGTGGCGGGGGAGATGCTGGACTGGGAGGCGCCGACGGGAGGCCATCTCCTCACCGCCTGCATCGCCACTGGCCGTGCCGCCGGGCAGGGCATGCTGCGGCGGCTCGGGGCCGCCGGCGCGCCCTGACCGGGGCTGCTCAGCCCACCCCGTTCCCGCGCAGGAAGTCCAGCATCAGCCGCCAGCCGGCCTGTGCCTGTTCGGGGCGGTAGCTCGGCCGGTAGTCGGCGTGGAAGCCGTGCGGCGCTCCCGGATAGATCACCAGGGTGAAGCGCTTGCCGGCCTCCCGCATGCGCTTCTCCATCTCGCGCAGGCTGTCCACGGGGATGCCCGTGTCCGCTTCACCGTATAGGCCGAGGATCGGGCACTTGATCTCGCCGGCCATGTCCAGCGGCACGCGCGGGGTGAGGGCGCTGGCCTGCCCCGCCACCGGCCCGTACCAGGCGACGCCCGCCTTCAGCCGCGCGTTCTGCGCCGCATAGGCCCAGACGTTCCGGCCGCCACGGCAGAAGCCGATGATCGCCATCTTCTCCGCGCTGCCGCCGTCCATTCCAGCCCAGGCGAGGGTCGCGTCCAGGTCGCGGAACAGCTCGTCGTCGGGCTTGCGCCCCGCGATGGCCGCCGCCCCCGCCACGTCCGGCGCGGCTGCCGCATCGCCCTGCCGCACATAGTAGTCCGGCGCCACCGCCAGGTAGCCTTCGCGCGCCAGGCGGCGGCACACATCCTTGATGTATTCATGAAGGCCGAAGATTTCCTGGCACACCAGCACCACCGGCCAGTCGCGGCCCGAGGCCGGGCGCGCGCGGTAGCCGGGCAGGGCGCGGTCCCCGGCCTCGATCACCACCTCGCCGGCCACCAGCCCGTCGGCCGGGGTGGTGACAATGGTCTGGGCCATCACCGGCCCGGCTGCCAGCGTGTAGCCTGCCGCCGCACCGGCCGAGCCGACGAAGCCGCGCCGCCCCAGCCGCTCGAACAGCGGGGGCGAGATCATCTCCCCGGCCGGCGGGGTGTCGGGCATCGGCGCGTCGGGCAGTCGGTCCATCGGCAAGTCCTCCGTTGTGCGCGGAGCCTACACCCATGGCGCCCGGCACCGCACAGCCCCTGCCGCGCCGAAATCTTTGGCCCTGTCGCATCGCAGCACGCCGCCCGCCGTTGTGCCCGCGTCCCCATCCCGCCCCCGAACCCCCGATCGTTCCAGGCCCACCATGAAGATCCTCGTCGGCTCCGACCTCGGCTATCAGGTCAATGGCCCTGCCACCCTGATCCTGAACGTCCAGCCGGCGGAAACCCCGCGGCAGCGCATCCTGCGCGAAACGCTGACGATCACGCCCGAGGGCACGCGCACCGAGCACTGGACCGTGCCCGCCACCGGCAACCGCTACCTCCGCGTCCATGCCCAGGCCGGCACCAGCCTGCACATCCACCACGAGGCGGAGGTGGAGCTGGACGCGCATGTGGCGGACCCCGGGGAGGTCACGCAGCTTGCCCCGGCGGAGCTGCCGCCCGAGGTGCTGCCGCATCTCTGGCCCTCGCGCTTTTGCGAGTCCGACCGGCTGGAACGCCTGGCCCTGCGCGAGTTCTGCGATGCGCCGCCTGGCCATGCGCGCGTGACCGCGGTGTGCAACTGGGTGCACGACCGGATCACCTATCTTCGCGGGGCCTCGAGCCCGACCACCACGGCCACGGACACGCTGCTCTCGGGCGCCGGCGTCTGCCGGGACTTCGCCCACCTGTCCGTCGCCCTCTGCCGCGCGCTGGGCATTCCCACCCGCTTCGTCTCCGCCCATGCGCCTGGCCTGGTTCCGCCGGATTTCCACGCGGTGTTCGAGGCCTTCCTGGGCGGCAAGTGGTGGCTCTTCGACGCGACGCGCCAGGCTTCGCCCGACGTGCTCGTGCGCATCGGCCAGGGGCGCGACGCCGCGGAGGCCGCCTTCGCCGAGATCCACGGCGCGGCCACCCCGACCACCATGTCCATCCGGGCGGAGGTGCTGGAAGGGCCCGATGTCGGGCGCGGGCTTCGCACCACGCAGGCCGTCGCAGACGTGGCGGAGGCACCCTAGGGGATGGAAGCCGGCGCGGCACCGCCGCCGGCCCCACGCGGCGTCAGGGGCTGGCTGGCACGGCAGGAGCGCGGCGTGTTGCTGGCCTTGCTGGCGGTCGCCACCGGCCTGTTCGGCTTCGCCAAGCTGGCGGGGGAGGTGGTGGAGGGCGACACCCATGCCTTCGACCGCGCCATCCTTCTCGCGCTCCGCAATCCTTCCGACCTTTCGGACCCGATCGGGCCCGGGTGGTTCGAAGAAATGGCGCGCGACGTGACCGCGCTCGGCAGCCACGCCATCCTCGGCTACATCACCCTCGCGACGGTGGGCTTCATGCTGCTCTCGGGGCGCAGGGCGGGCGCGCTGTTCGTCACGGTGGCGGTGGGCAGCGGAATGCTGGTCAGCTCCGTCCTCAAGATCGGTTTCGCACGCCCCCGCCCCGACCTCGTGCCGCACGGGGCGGAGGTCTACACGGCCAGCTTCCCCAGCGGGCACGCGATGCTTTCGGCCGTGGTCTACCTCACCCTGGGCGCTCTGCTGCTGCGGGTGGAACCGCTGGGCCGCACGCGCTTCTACGTGCTCGCGGTCGCGGTCGTGACGACGCTGCTGGTGGGCGCCAGCCGGGTTTACCTCGGCGTCCACTGGCCGACGGACGTGCTCGCCGGCTGGTGCGGCGGCGCGGGCTGGGCCTTTCTGTGCTGGCTCGTCATGGCCTGGCTGCAAGGCCGCGGCAAGGTGGAGCCGCAGGCCGAGCCGGGCCCGCCCGCGTCAGGCGGCCCCGGCTCAGATCGCGAAGTTCAGCGGCTCCGCTGAGGGGCGCTGCAGGCCGGCCGTCTCGGCCCGCCGGAGAAGATCCTCCAGGGTCAGCCCCTCCAACCGCTCGCGCAGGGCCGCGTCCAGCTCCGACCAGAGCGGCGCCACCACCGCGCCGTGAAGTGCGCCCGACAACTCGCTGCCGCCCTCGGCCCCATCGGCCACGGCCGCCACCGCTTCGGACAGGCGGATGTCGCGCGGGCGCCGGGCCAGCCGGTAGCCGCCGCGCGGCCCCCGCACGCCCTCGAGCAGCCCGGCGCGGGACAGGGCCTGGAAGACCGGCTCGATCCCACGGCGCGCGGCGCCCAGCCGGTCCGCCACCTCCGCCCCCCCGGCCACCGCGCCGTTGGCCCCGCGCCCGGCGTGGAAGGCCACGTCCAGCAACACGGAGACGGCCGTCAGCGCGCGGTCCTGTCGAAGAAGTCGGAGGTTCGGCTGCATGCGCCCGATCTACGCATCCTCCGCGTGGATTTCCAGTCCGGCCAGCGCCGCCTCCACCTCGCGCCGCCCTTCCGGGGAAAGCGCGGGCTGCGGGGGAAGGGGGCTGCCCACCGGAAAGCCCTGGATCTCCAGCGCCCCCTTGATGCAGGCGGCCAGGGCATGGCGCGCAAAGAGTTCGTTGATCCGCCACAGCCGCCGCTGCAGCGCCATGGCTCCCGCCCAGTCGCCAGCGCGGCACAACCCGTAGAGCCGCACGCTCTGCCGCGGGATGGCGCAGGCGGGCCCCGCCATCCAGCCGACGCCCCCGATCAGCATCACCGCCGCCGGAATATGCGCCGAGGCCGCGAAGACCCGCATCCGCCCCTCGGTCCGGTCCATGATGGAGAGCAGCCGCCCGGTGTTGGTGGAGGCGTCCTTGACGTAGCCGATGCGCGGATGGCGCGAGAGCGCCTCCAACGCCGGCAGCGACAGGTCGGAGCGCTGGAACTGCGGGTTGGTGTAGAGCACCACCGGCAGGCCCACCGCATCCGCCACCGCCGTGAAATAGGCGACCACCCCGGCCTCGGGCACGGGGAAATAGGCTTCCAGGATCGCGAGGATGCCGTTCGCCCCCAGCGCCTCCGCCTCCCGCGCCTGGCGCACCGCCTCCGCCGTGGTGGTGGCCGCGATTCCCGCCACGACCGGCACCCGCCCGGCCGCGGCCTCCACCACCACCTCGATGATGCGGCGCCGCTGCTCCGCGTTGAGGTAGGCGAATTCCCCGGTGCTGCCGAGCGGCGTCAGCCCGTGCACGCCGGCGGCGACCAGGTGCTCCACCAGCCGCGCCAGCACGTCGTCCAGCACCCGTCCGTCCGGGCCGATGGGGGAAACCAGGTAAGGGAAGACGCCGTGAAGGTCCTGCATGGCGCGGAGGCTAGATCGCGCCCGCCCGGGGCGGAACCGGCCGCGCCGGGGTGCGACGCTTTCGTGACGTCCGCCCCGCACTCCCTTGCGAAGCGCCCCGCGCGAGGGCAGCACTGGGGCAGGGGAGGCCCACATGCCCGACACCATCGACACGCTCGCGCAGCTCGAAGCCCTCTATGGCGCGCCGAACGACGCCTCCACGGTGAAGGAGGTGCCGCGCATCACCGCGGAATACCGCGCGCTGATCGAGGCTTCGCCCTTCGCCGCCCTGGCCACCGCCGGGCCTGAGGGACTGGACTGCTCCCCCCGCGGAGACCGGCCGGGGGAGCTGGTGCGCGTGGCGGACGAGCGCACGCTGCTGATGCCCGACCGGCGCGGCAACAACCGCGTGGACAGCCTGCGCAACATCCTGCGCGACCCGCGCGTGGGGCTGATGTTCCTGATCCCAGGCCACGGCAACGCGCTGCGCGTGAACGGGCGCGCGCATCTTTCCCTCGCGCCGGACCTGCTGGAAAGCTTCGCGGTGGAGGGCAAGCGCCCGCGCAGCGTGATCGTGGTGGCGGTGGAGACCGTTTACTTCCAGTGCGCCCGCGCCGTCCTGCGCGCCCGCCTCTGGGAAGCGGAGGCTCAGGTGCGCCCGGGCAGCCTGCCGACGCCGGGCCGCATCCTCGCCGCCCTCAGCGCGGGCAGCGTCGGCGGCGAGCCCTATGACAGCAACTGGGCCGCGCGGGCGAAGGAGACCATGTGGTAGCGCGCCCGGCCTAAGCCGCGAGGCGGCCGCGCCCGCGCAGCATCACCACACGCGCCACCCGCGCCGCTTCCGCCGGATCGGGAAAGGCGGCGCCCTCCAGGTCCTCCAGCGCGGGGTCGGTGGCTAGGAAGAGCCAGTCGGCCTCTCGCGCCACGGCGACGCCCACGAAGCGCCCCTCCACGCTGATCGGCCGGGAGCCGCGCATGCTCAAAGCCCTCCCATCGCGCGCAACAGGGCACTCTCGATCTCGGACTGCCGGGGCGGGCGTGGCGTGCGCGGGAAGGCGCGCATCAGCAGCGCACGGAGGGTGAGGAAGGGCTGGCGGGCAAGGCTGCGGATCATGGTGCTGCATCTCGGCTGAAGGCGGGCGGGAAGGGGCGGCGCACTCAGCGCCGACAGGTTCCGCGGAACCGGATCGCGTGCATCGCAAGCCTCCTTCTGGATGGATCCTCGATGCCCAAGAATTCGGCCCGCGCCCTCCTTTGGTCAACGAAATGGAATGATCGATTTTCCGCCGGTCCGGGGTATGAATCCACCGCCGGGCATGGGGTGGACGATGGACGCCACCCGGCCCCGCCATGATAAGCCCTGCCCATGCCCGCCAACCCCGCTTCGCCTGCCCCGCCGCCGCGCGGGCGCCTGCATGCCAGCATCCTGGAGACGGTCGGCGGCACCCCCCTGGTCCGCCTGCCCCGGCTGGAGGCCGCCGAGCGCCTGCCCGCCCGCCTCGCCCTCAAGCTGGAGTTCTTCAACCCGCTCGGCTCCGTGAAGGACCGCATCGGCCTGGCCATGGTGGAGGAGGCGGAACGCGCCGGGCTGATCACCCCCGGCCATTCCACGCTGGTGGAGCCCACCTCGGGCAACACCGGCATCGCGCTGGCCTTCGTGGCCGCGGCCAAGGGCTATCGCCTGATCGTGGTGATGCCGGACGGCGCCAGCCTGGAGCGGCGCCGGATGATGGGGCTGATGGGCGCCGAGCTCGTGCTCACCCCCGCCCTGCGCGGCATGCCCGGCGCCATCGCGCGCGCGGAGGCCATCCTGGCGGAAATGCCCGGCGCCTGGATGCCCCGGCAGTTCGACAACCCCGCCAACCCCGCCATCCACGCCGCCACCACGGCGGAGGAGCTTTGGGAGGACACGGCGGGGGAGCTGGACGCGGTGGTGGGCGGCGTCGGCACCGGCGGCACGCTGACGGGCATCGCGCGCGTCCTCAAGCCGCGCCGCCCGGGCCTGCGGGTGATCGCCGTGGAGCCCGCCGAATCCGCCGTGCTGTCCGGCGATGAGCCCGGGCCCCACGACATCCAGGGCCTGGGCGCCGGCTTCTGCCCGCGGGTGCTGGAACTCGGCCTGATGGACGCCGTGATGCGTGTTTCCGAACGCGACGCGCTGGTCGCCGCGCGCCGTTGCGCGCGGGAGGAGGGCATCCCCATCGGCATCTCCTCCGGCGCCGTGCTGCACGCGGCGCTGGAGGTGGCGCGCGACCCCGCCATGGCCGGCAAGCTCGTGGTGGGCATCGCCGCCAGCTTCGCCGAGCGTTACTTGTCCACGGAGCTTTTCGCGGGGCTCTGAGCCGCGCGCGGCCGGCTCAGCTTCGCCGGCGGCGCGCCAGCCCCGCCATCCCGGCGAGCGACACCATGAGCAGCCCGAGGCTTCCCGGCTCCGGCACCGGAACAGGCCCGGGATTGCCGCCGGGGTTCCCGCCCGTCCCCGTTCCGCCCTGGGTCAGGATCACGTTGTCCAGCAGGAGCCCCATGGAGTCGGCGGGGCCGCCGCTGAGGAAGCCCAGCCGCGCCGAGGCGGGCGCGAGGAGGTCGAAGCTCCGCGTGATCGTGGAGAAGGCCGCGTTCGCCGCGAGCGAGAAGACCTCGTTGAACAGGACCGTCCCGAGCGTGCTCACCAGCGACACGGAAACGGTGTTGTTGCCGCGCCCGCGCTGGTCGCCGGCGAGGTCGAACTGGATGCTCACCGGCCCCGCCGGACGCGCGAAGGCGGTGAGCGTGGTGAGGGAGCCGTTGCCGCTTCCCTCCATGTCCAGGCAGGGGGTGCTGCCTCCGGCGGCCTGGCAAAGGCTGAAGAAATAGCCGGGCGCGAGAAGGTCGACATTGGCCGCGCTCCAGTTCGCGAAGCCGCTGTACTCGGCCGAGCCGACGGCGCCATTCTCGGTGTTGAAGCTGTCGTTCAGGAGAACAACGGGCGCGGCCTTCGCCGGCATCGCCAGGGCCACCGGCAACGCGACCGCCGCCGCCCTGAGTGCGGCGAGGGCGGCTCGCCGCGCGGCAGGGACGCGGCGAACCGCGACATCATGATTCATCTTTGACATGGGACACCTCCGGACCACGCCGGGAGCAAACCATGTGCCGCCCTGCTTCGATATTGATTCCGCAACGGTTTCATGTCGCGCCCCGGTGGCGGCGTAAAAACGGCCGACTGGCCTTGCATGGCGGAGCGTGCGACGACCCGGCGCTCCCAGCGGATGACGCCGCCATCTCCACTCCGCCCCTCCTGCCCGTGGTCGCCATCGGCGGGTCCGGCGGGAGCGGGCTTCGCGACATCCAGGCGCCGCTCCAGGCCCTGCCTTGCCCGACGCCCGCGGCGATCCTGGCCGTGCTCCACCACCCGGTGGACCGCATCGGCCACCTGCGCGACATCCTCGCCCGCGCCTCGCCCATTCCGGTGCGCGTCGCCGGCCCGCGCATGACCGGCGTGGTGCTTTCGGGCTCGCTGGACGACGGGTCGCGCGGGCTGGCCGCCATCCACCATGCGGGCGGCACCACCATGGTCCTGGACCCCGATGGCTCCGCCTTTCCGGGCACGCCGCGCAACGCGATGTCCTTTGACGGCCCGGTCAGCCTTGTCGGCACCGCGACCGAGATCGCGGCCGGCATCGGGCGGCTGCGGGCGGCTGCGGGCGGGGATGGGCCAGGGGCGGCCCTGACGCGGGCGCGGATCACGCGCCGGGCTTGCCGGAATCCGAGCGGCCAGGGGGAGAGTTCCCTCCCCCCCGGCCTTGTGTCAGGCCGCCGCGCGCCGCGTCGGCGCCAGCGCCGCGCCCAGGAAGGCCGCGATGGCGCCGGGGCCGGAGCGGTCGGTGCCGGCCAGGCCGGCCGCGGCCTCGGCATCCGGGTTGTAGTTGGTGTTGGTGTTCACGTCGTAGGTCAGCACCCGGCCCTCCGGCGTGCGGATGAACTCGATCCCCGCCACCTCCACGCCGTTGCCGGCCAGGAAGCGTTCCAGCCTTTCCCGCTGGGCGGCCTCGATCCCCTCGGGGATCACGCGGAAGCGCGGGCCGGGCGCCGGTGCCGCCGATGTGCCGACGGGGCAGGCGGCGTCGCCGATCGCGGCCGAAGGCGCGGGCACCTCGCAGACATCCGCCGGGCACAGCTCGAAGCCCGAGGAGGTGTCCACCTCCACCGCGTAAAGGAAGCGGCCGCCGACGAACTCCGCGCGGGTGATGAAGGGGCGCGCGGAGCGCACGTAGTCCTGCAGCAGCCAGAGCCCGTCCGCCGGCTGCTCATCGGCCGGGGCGTCGGCCATGAAGGCCGCCAGGGCGTCGGAGTCAGCGAAAAGCCGCACGCCCAGGCCCTTGCCGCCCCGGTTCGGCTTCAGGATCAGCGGGCCGGTGCCGAAGCGGCGGCGCGCGGCGTCCACCACGTCCCCGGCCTCGCCCCGCACCACCACGGTGGCCGGCACGGCGATCCCCGCCGCCTCCAGCGCCGCGTACTGCCGGGCCTTGCTGATCTCCAGGTCCAGCGCGCGCGGCCCGTTCACCACGCGGCGGCCGTAGCGTTCCAGCCAGGCGAGTACCGCCGCCGTCAGCTCCGCGGAATAGCGGTGCCCGCGCGTGTGCGAGGACGCCGACATGCGGTTGTAGAACACCCCCTCCGGCGGCGGGGAGGACAGGTCGAAGCTGCCCGAGGACAGGTCCCATTCCGCCCAGGGCAGGCCGCGCTGGTCGAAGGCGCGCGCCAGCGGCGGGAGCCATTCGGGGTTCTCGTGGATGACGTGGATCTTGGACATGGTGGGCGCCTCCGGCACGGGCTGCGATGTGGTGGCCCGGTAAACCCGATCAAGGCGCGTGCAAAGCAGGATTTCACAGGGGCAGCCCTGCGCCCGGGGCGGCATGGCAGCCCGTGCGCGTCCGCCGGGGAAAAGGCCTGGCTACATCCCCGCCCAGCGCAGCCCCGCCATGGCCGCGACCCCGACGCCGATGGAAACGCCGAAGTTGCGCCAGCGCAGCTGCGCCGCCGCGCAGGCCAGGCTGGCCGCCACCGCCGCGAGGTCCTGGCGCGACAGCGCCAGCGCCACATAGGCCGCGAAGAGTGGCGCCGGCAGGTTGCGCAGCAGGGCATCCACGAAGGGCGGGGTCTTCACCGCGCGCAGCACGGCATAGCCACCGGCCCGGCAGAGATAGGTGACGATCCCCATGGCCAGGATCGCCAGCGTCACGTCCCAGCGCAGCGTCACGGGCGGGCGCCCCGCGCCGCGCGCGCCTCCATCCGGGCGCCCAGCAGGGCCCCGGCGAAGGCCCCGGCCAGCAGCGGCAGCGGTGCGGGCAGGCGCAGCGCCTGGGCGGCCAGGGCGGCGGCGGCGGCGGCCAGCCAGGGCGGGATGTCCTGCCGCGGCCCGCGCCACAGCGCGACGAGGATCGCGACAAAGGTCGCCGTGGCCGCGAAGAACAGCGGATGGCTGGGCGGCAGCGCCACCGCCGCGCCCAGCAGGTGACCCGCCCCGGCGGAGGCCACCCAGCCCATCCAGGTCAGGATTCCCAGGCCGAGAAGGAAGGCCGCGTCCCGCTCTCCCGCACGGTGCTCGGCCACGGAAAGAGCGAAGGAATGGTCCACCGTCACGAACAGCGAGGACCACAGCCGCCAGCCCCTGAGATGGTTCAGCCAGAAGGACAGCGCGGCGCCGAGCGGCACCATGCGGATGTTCACCACCAGGGCAGCGATCGCGACCGCCAGGATGTCCGGCGGGTCCGACCACAGTTCGAGGGCGAGCAACTGCGAGGCCCCGGCGAAAACCAGTCCGCTCATCAGCAGGGTTTCCGCCAGGCTCAGCCCCTTGCCCAGGGAAATGACCCCGACCACCAGGCCGAAGGGGATGATGCCCAGCAGGAGCGGGACGCCTCGCCGGACGCCGCGCCACATGCCGGCCCAGGTGAAGACCACGCGCATCCCCGTCCTATAGGCGGGGGCGCGGAACCGCGCCATGCGCGGCGCCCTTCCGCTCCGCCCGGCCGGGATCGGACGGAGGCATCGCCGCGCATTCGATCGTTCCTGTGGCCGCTCCACCCGCCACGTGTTCCTGCCGCGCCGCGCCTGGCCGTTCGCCCTGGGAATGCTCCTGTTGAAGCCCGGCCAAGGGAAAGCCTGTGCGAAGGCACCCTGTGCCCCCGCTCCGGGAAACCGGTTGCGCGCGGGCGGTTTGCCGCGACGGCCGCGCATGCTGCGCGCCGGGAAAACGCGCCGGGAAAATTGGCCGGGGCGCTATCCCTGCCGGGAGGCGATGATCCGCGCCTCCGCCTCGGCGGGGTCCGTGTCCAACGCCGCCTCGGCCACGTCTCGCGGGAAGCCGGCGCGGGCCAGCGAACCCATGGCCTTCATCCTGGCCGCGCGCGCCGCCTCCGCCTCTTCCGGCGGCGCCGGGTCGAAGGGGCCCTGGCGACGGCGGCGAAGATGGGCCAGCGCGGCCGTCACCTCGTCCGTTTCCGTCTCCTCCAGCATGTCCGCAGCCGTTTCCCCGCCCACGCCCTTGGCCGCCAGATGCGCCGCGATGGCACGGCGGGACCGCCCGGCACGGGACAGCCGGCGCGTGCGGGCCGCGGCGAAGGCGGCGTCGTCCACGGCGCCGGCCGCGACCATCTTTCTTGCCACGGCCTGGGCCGCCGCCCGCCCCGCCGCCACGACGGGCGCGATCGCCTCGGGTGCCATGCCCTCCTGACCCGCCCGCTGCGCCCAGCGCGCCACCCGGCGGGACAGCACGCGCGCGAGCCCCGCCTCGGTGGCGGCGAAGCGCGCCAGATGGTTCAGCGCGGCTTCCTGGAGGCGCGCCTCGGTGGGGGGCGGGCCGGCGGTGACGGGCCGGCGCTCGCGCCGCGGGCGCGGCGTCCGCCCCTTTGTCTCGGCTCCCTTTGCCCCTGGCTCGTTCGTCTCGCGCATGCCCCAACCCTGCCACGCCCCGCCCCGGGCGGGGAGGGGCCGCCACCCGCGCCGGACGGCCCGGAGCGCAACCGTGGCCGCCCGGGTGGCGTTCCCTGGTCGATCCCCATCGCCGGTCCGGTGCGGGCGCCCCCGGCCGCCGCGGCAAGCGTTCCGGCCCAGCGCCCCGGCCAGTCTCTCTCCGCCAGTCGGGGCGCCGTCCGGGACATGAACCTTCCGGCCTCGCCAAGGGTCGGGTCACGCCAGTCACAAGGAAAACGACGCATGAACGCTCGTTCCACCCGGTCCAGCCTCCTCGGCTTCACCGCCGCCGCCGCCCTTCTCGCCATGGGCGCCGCAGCGCAGGCGCAGGCTCCGCGCGACGGCACGCCCGGCAACCCTCCCTCCACCGCCACCCAGCGCGCGGCGGACGCCGCCACGGGCAACCCGACGCGCGCCGACGGCACGCCGGGCAACCCGCCGGGCACGGCGGCCGGCCGCGCGGCGGATCGTGCCGGCGATGCCGCCTCCAACGCCAACCAGCGCGCGGGTGATCCGCTGAACACGCAGAACCGTGCGGACGGCACTCCCGGCAACCCGCCCGGCACCGCGCTGGGCCGCGCCACGGACCGCGCCCTGGGCAACGCGGGGGACGCCAACCAGCGTGCCGGCGATCCCGCGAACACCCAGAACCGCGCGGACGGCGCCCCGGGCAACCCGCCGGGCACCGTGGTCACCCGCGGCGTGGACCGTGCCCTCGGCACCAACATGTCCGGCGCCTTCCCGCAGAACGAGCAGGGTGGCACCTCCCCTGCCGCCACGGACGGCAACCGCGCCACCGTGACCGGTCGGGGCGAGGCCGCGCAGGGTGGCCGCCGCGACAACGAGCCGCCGGCGGCCAGTGCCAACCCGGGCGCCATGGGCAGCAGCCAGTCCCAGAGCGGTGCCCAGGGCAGCGGCATGCCCGGCCCGGTGAACGCCACGCCCGAGGGCGGCCAGGCCCGTGCCGGCACCATGTCCGTGCCGCTGCAGAACCAGGCGGCGGGCAATGCGCCGGCCAATCCGGCCGGGCCGAACGGCGGCTCCCGCCCCATGGGCACGGCGGCGACGGCCGGCGCTGCCACGGGTGCCGCGTCCGGCGCCACCGCCCCGTCGGCCCAGACGGAGCGCGCCAGCCGCATCATCGGCTCCAGCGTGTTCAACGAGCGCAACGAGTCCATCGGCTCGGTGGATGACCTGATCCTCGCGCAGGGCAACGCCTCGCCCATGGCGGTGGTCTCGGTCGGCGGCTTCCTGGGCATCGGCGCCAAGCTGGTCGCCGTTCCCATGTCCGAGCTCCGCTGGTCGGCCGCGGACAACCGCTGGACCATCACCGGCGCCACGCGGGAAAGCCTGACCTCGCTGCCGGCCTATTCCTACGACGCAGCGCGCCGCGGCTGATCCTGCGGGGCTGATCCGCACGGGAGCGACGCGAGGGCTCGGGCCGGCAGGTCCGGGCCCTTCGCGCTCTGGGGCAGCCGAGCGGCAGGTGGAGGATATTTAAGTCACGGGGTGGAACGTTCCCGGGCGGCGCAAGGAACCGGTGCGAGAATCCCGCGTTGCCCCTTCAGGTCCAGCCAAGTGCGCAGGGCCGAACAACCCGTCTCGGGAGAGAACCCAATGCCGTTCCCCACCCTTCGCGCCGCCACGCTGGCTTTTGCCTTCGTCGGCCTCGCTGCCTGCAGCAACGACCCGCTGAACACCGCGAACCGGCCCGACGGCGCGCCGGGCAACCCGCCTTCCACCATGACGCAGCGCGCGGCCGACAGCGTGACCGGCGACCGCACCCCGGCTGACGGCCGCCCCGGCAACCCGCCCGGCACCGCGGTGGGCCGCGCCGCCGAGCGCACCAACGAGCGCATCGGCGACCCGCTGAACGTGGACAACCGTCCGGACTGCACGGCCGGCAACCCGCCCGGCACCGCCGTTTCCCGCGCCCTCGGCACCACGGACCCGGCCGATTGCCGGCCGGGGGCCCGCCGCCGCGCCGTTCGTGCCTCCAACGCCGCTCGCCGCCCGGCGACCACCGCGCGTCCCGCCGCTGCCCCGGCGGCGAATGGCGCCACCGGGCCTGCCGGCCAGCCCGCCTTCACCAACCAGGGCAGCTGAACCGCCTCCGGCGACACCGCGCTGACGATCCCGAGGGGCGCCGCCGTTGCGGCGCCCCTTTTCCGTTTCGCCGTCCCGGCGGCCATGCGCTTCGTGATCGTGTGACCTGTGATCTTGTGTTCGGTGGGCCTTTGACCCCACGGGTCCTTTCCGCCATCTTCCTCCGCTTCCCGCCCGGCGACGCGACACCCGCAACGCCCGCGGGCCTTTCCGGAGGGCCACGCCGCGTGATCCCCGCCCTGATGCCGAACTACAACCGTGCCGACCTCGCCTTTGAGCGGGGGGAGGGCGCCTGGCTGTGGGACGGGCAGGGCCGACGATACCTCGACTTCGGCGCCGGAATCGCGACCAGCAGCCTCGGCCACGCGCATCCCCACCTTGTCTCCGCCATCGCGGAACAGGCCGGGCGCGTGATGCACAGCTCCAATCTTTACCGCATCCCGCAGGCGGAGCGCCTTGCCGCGCGCCTCGTGGAGGCGACGCCCTTCGCGGACAGCGTCTACTTCTCCAACTCGGGCGCCGAGGCGAACGAGGCCATGGTGAAGGCAGTGCGCAAGTTCCACGCCGATGCCGGGCAGCCCGAGCGCTTCCGCACCATCTGCTTCGAGGGCGCCTTCCATGGCCGGACGCTGGCGATGATCTCCGCCACCGGCAACAAGAAGTACCTGGAAGGCTTCGGCCCGCCGGTTGAAGGCTTTGACCACGTTCCCTTCGGCAACATGAACGCCGTGCGCCAGGCGATCACGAAGGAAACGGCCGCCATCATGATCGAGCCCGTGCAGGGCGAGGGCGGCGTGCGCCCGGCGGATCTCCGCTTCCTGCAGGAGCTTCGCGCCACCTGCGACGAGTTCGGCCTGCTGCTGGCGCTGGACGAGGTGCAGACCGGCATGGGCCGCTCCGGCAAGCTCTGGGCCCACCAATGGGCCGGGATCGAGCCGGACATCATGTCCTCCGCCAAGGGCATCGGCGGCGGCTTCCCGCTGGCGGCGACGCTGGCGAAGGAAAAGGTGGCGGTGCACCTCAAGCCCGGCACCCATGGCAGCACCTATGGCGGCGGCCCGCTCGCCTGCGCCGCGGGGAATGCCGTGCTGGACGTGATCCTGGCGCCGGGCTTCCTCGACACCGTGGACCGCGTGGCGCGCCACCTCTGGCGCGGCATGCTCGACCTCGCGGCGCGCCATCCCAAGGTGATCATGGGCGTGCAGGGCGCGGGGCTGCTGCTGGGCCTGCGCCTGACCGACGCTGTCTCGAACACGGAAATGCAGGGCGCCGCCCTGGCCGAGGGCCTGCTGACCGTGGCCGCCGGCATGAACGTGCTGCGCGTCGCGCCGCCGCTCGTCATCACCGAGGCCGAGGTGGACGAGGCGCTCCGCCTGCTCGACCGCACCTGCCTGCGCCTGACGCCGAGCGAGGCGAAGGCGGCGGCCAAGTGAGTGCCGCGCTGAAGACGGTGGACGGGGGGCCGGTGGCCCCCCGCCACTTCCTGGAGGTGATGGACTTCGACACCGCGACGCTGCGCCGCATGCTCGACCTCGCGCGCGACGCCAAGGCGGGCCGCGTTCCGGGCAAGCCGCTGGCGGGGAAAAGCATCGCGCTGATCTTCGAGAAGCCCTCCACCCGCACGCGCGTCTCCTTCGAGGTGGGCATCACCCAGCTCGGCGGCCATGCCGTGGTGCTGTCGGGGCGGGACATGCAGCTCGGCCGCGGCGAGACGCCGGCCGACACCGCCAAGGTCCTGTCGCGCTACGTGGATGCCATCATGCTGCGCACCGACGACGTGGCGAAGCTGCGCGGCCTCGCGGAGCACGCGACGGTGCCCGTGATCAACGGCCTGACCGACGTGTCCCACCCCTGCCAGATCATGGCGGACGTGCTGACCTTCGAGGAGCACCGCGGCCCCATCGCGGGGCAGACCATCGCCTGGACCGGGGACGGCAACAACGTCGCCCAGTCCTTCATCCAGGCCGCCGCGCGCTTCGACTTCACGCTGCGCCTGGCGACCCCCGACGCGCTCCGCGCCCCCGGCGAGCTGGTGGCCTGGGCCCGGCGCGAGGGCGCGCGGATCGAGGAAACCGACGATCCCGCGGCCGCCGTGCGTGGCGCCCGCTGCGTGGTGACGGACACCTGGGTCTCCATGTCCGACGAGAAGCCCGACGCGGCGGCGGTGAACCGCCACAACCTGCTCGCCCCCTACCAGCTCAACGCCGCCCTGATGCGCCACGCGGCGCCGGATGCCGTGGTGATGCACTGCCTGCCCGCGCATCGCGGCGAGGAGATCACCCAGGAGGTGATCGACGGCCCGCAGAGCGTGGTGTTCGACGAGGCCGAGAACCGGCTGCACGCGCAGAAAGGCGTGCTTCTCTGGGCGATGGGCCTGGGCTGAGGCTCCCGCCGGGCCCCGGGCCTGCCGCGCAGGCGGTGCGGGACCCTGTTGCTTGATCAGGATCAAGGCACTGCCTCCCCGGCCGGACCAGTGTTGCGCCAGGCACAAGCCCTGGAGCCCCCGATGTCCGCCCTCGTGATGGAATCCCTCAGCGCCCGCGACCTGATGACGCGGGAGGTGGTGAGCATTCCCCCTTCCATGCCTGTTTCCGCCGTGGCCCAGCTCCTGTCCGAGCGCGGCATTTCCGCCGTGCCGGTGATCTCCTCCGCCGGCACCCTGCTGGGCATCGTCACCGAGCTGGACCTCATCCGCCGCCTGAGCGGCGCCGAGGATGGCCTGCCCGGCTGGCTGCGCCGCCTCTTCGGCAACCGCGACCGCGATGCGGAGCGCTACGCCCAGGTCAACGGCATGTTGGCCGAGGACGTGATGACCCGCAGCGTGATCACGGTGGGCGAGGACGCCTCGGTTGAGCACATCGCCCACATCATGGAGGAGCGCGGCATCCGCCGGGTGCCCGTGCTGCGGGACGGCCAACTCGTCGGCCTTGTCTCGCGCGCCGACCTTCTCCAGGCCCTGCTGGTGCCGCCGCCCTCGCTCGCTGCCGGCGCCGCCGAGGACCAGCGCCTGCGCGATGCCATCTGGAAGGAGATCCGCGAGCAGCCCTGGGCCGACACCTTCTACACCTATGTCTCCGTCCGCGACGGCATCGTGGCCTTCCAGGGCTTCGCCCGCTCCGCCGCTGTCCGCCGCGGCCTGCACGCCATCGCCCACAGAGTGGAAGGCGTGCGCGGCGTCGTGGACGACATGCGGGACGGCCTCCCGCCCAGCGCCCTCTACTGAGAGGCGGCGCGGGGCAGGGGGCATGTGCCAGGCGCGGGTGCCGGGCCCTGTGAGTCCCCCCTGGTCCTGACTATGTAGGGCGGGTGCAAGACGCGACCCGCCCCTCCGATACCCCCGCCCTGTTCAACCATGAGCGCCCGCCGGTGCCCGATACGGTGATGCCGCGCGCCATCCTGCCCTTCCATCTGCAGGGCCGCCCCGTGCGCGGACGGCTGGTGCGCCTGGGCAGCCTGGCCGAAGCCCTGATCGGCCGCCACGACCTGCCGGCGGATGTTTCCCGCCTGCTCGGGCAGGCACTGGCCCTCACCGCCGGCCTCGCGGCCGCGCTGAAGTTCCGCGGCTCCTTCTCCCTGCAGGCGAAGGGCGACGGGCCCGTGCCCATGCTGCTGGCCGACTGCACCGATTCCGGCGACCTGCGCGGCTATGCCCGCCCGGCGGAGGGCGCCTCGCCCAAGGGGGAGGCGAGCCAGCTTCTGGGCCGCGGCTATCTTGCCTTCACCTGCGACCAGGGCCCGGACATGGACCGCTACCAGGGCATCGTTTCCATCGCCGGCGACACCCTGGCGGACATGACCGACTCCTATTTCCGCACCTCCGAGCAGCTCCAGGCCTTTGTGCGCCTGGCCTGCCAGCGCACGCCGCAGGGCTGGCGCGCCACCGCCCTGATCCTGGAGCGCGTGGCCGCGGAAGGCGGCATCGACGGGCAGGAGGACGATGAGGCCGACGAGGCCTGGCGCACCGCCACCATCCTGGCCGGCACCGTGAAGGAGGAAGAGATGCTGGACGATGCCCTGTCCTCCGACCAGCTTCTGCACCGCTTGTTCCACGCCGAGGGGTTGCTGGTGGACCACCCCCGGGCGCTTTCCTATGGCTGCCGCTGCTCCCGCGCGCGGCTGGCCGGCGTGCTGCAGGGCTTCCCCGAGAGCGACCTCGACGACATGGCCGAGGACGGGCAGATCACCATGAACTGCGAGTTCTGCAACCTTGCCTTCCGCTTCGACCGTGGAGAGGTGAGGGGTGGTGCGGGGCGGGCCTGATCGGCTAACGCGAAAAAACTGACACCCGGGAATCCCGCAACGCCATGACAGGTTCCGCCACGCCGGCCCGCCCAGGGATGAACCACGGGCCAAACCATGGGTCCGATGGAGGGATGGATCGCCGCCGCGCCCTGGGGGCGCTGGGTCTTTCCCTTGCCGCCGCCCTGGCCGGCTGCGGCGGGAGCGAGCCGCTGCCCGCGCCGCCGCGCCTGCAGGGCTATGCTTATCTCACGCCGCTGCGCCTGAACGTGGCGGACCTGGAGGTGATCGACACGCCGCAGCAGGGCCGCGTCGATCCGCCCGCCCCTATCCTTCCCGCGGCCGAGGTGGCGCGAATGGGCCGCGACCGCGTCTTTCCCTCTGGCACCACCGGCCGCGCCCGCTTCGTGGTGGAGGCTGCCGACCTGATCCACGCCGGCGATTCCGTCGCCGTGGTGCTCCGGGCCCGCGTGGAGGTGCTGAACGATGACCGCCGCGTGGCCTTCGCGGAGGCCGAGGCGCGCCGGGCGGTCAGCGGCATCGGCAGCGGCACGGCCGCCCATGCGCGGGCGGCCGAAACCCTGATGGTCCGCGCCATGGAGGACCTGAACGTGGAGTTCGAGCTTCAGGTCCGCCGCAACCTGCGTGACTGGTTGCTGGAAACCACCCCCACCGCTCCGGTCGCGCCCATCGATTCGCCCGAAGGCATCCAGCGCCAGGATCTTCCGCAGGGCTGAAGGGGGCCCGAAAGGGTCAGCCCCCCATCGGAGCGGCGCTGCCGAGGCGGACTGGCCAGTGGCCCCGCGAGGAAGCCCGCCGCGGCCGCCCTGGCCTTCGGCAGCACCCGTCTGAGCCCCGGTCCGCGCGAGCGGGCGCGTCGTCCGCGCGGCATTCCGGAACTCTCCCGGCGCGGCACCCGGGCCGGATCGAAACCACAACGGGCCCCGGGCGCTTTCCCTCCACAAGGAGACACGCCATGCCCCGCACCCGCCTTGCGATGCTGCCGGTCCTCGCCCTGGGCGTGGGCCTGGCCGCCTGCGCCCCCAGCGAGCCCTATTACGCCACGGCACCCGCCCCCGTCGGCTATGCCGCCCCTGTGGCTCAGGGATATGCCACGCCCTATGGCTCCCCCTATCCCGCCGCCCAGGCGCAGGGGAATTACGGCACGCCCTATGCGGCGCCCGTGCCAGCTTATGTGGGCCAGGGGGAGGGCTACCCGCGCGATGCCTATGGCCGGCCGGTGCAGCAGCAGGGCTATGCCGCCGCCCCCGCCGCCGGGGATTCCTACTGCCGGGAGGCCTATGCCAATGCCGCCGGCACGGAGCAGCGCGCCGCCGTGACAGGCTCCTACGCCGACGCGGCCCGTGCCAACCGCTCGGCCGGCTTCTTCCGCCGGGATTGCTGAAGTCAGGCAGGCCACCGCCGCCCGCGCGCGAAAGGCGCCCCCGGCTCCAGGCCGGGGGCGTCGCTCATGACGGGAGCCTCACCCCTCGAAGGTGTTCGCCCGTCCGTTGATGATCGACAGGAACTCCCGCCGCGTCGCATGGTCGTCGCGGAAGGCGCCGAGCATGGTGCTGGTCACCATGGCCACGCCAGTCTTGTGGACCCCGCGCGTGGTCATGCACTGGTGCGAACCCTCCAGCACCACCGCCACCCCCAGCGGGTCCAGGACGTCGTTGATGGCGTTCGCGATCTGCGCCGTGAGCTTTTCCTGGATCTGGAGCCGCTTGGCGAAGGCATCCACCACGCGCGCGAGCTTGCTGATGCCCACCACCCGGCCGCGCGGCATGTAGCCGATATGCGCGCGCCCGATGATCGGCACCATGTGGTGCTCGCAGTGGCTTTCCAGCCGGATATCCCGCAGCACCACCATCTCGTCATAGCCCGCCACCTCCTCGAAGGAGCGCTGGAGGAGCTGCACGGGATCGGTCTCGTATCCCGCGAACAGCTCGCGGTAGGAGCGCGCCACGCGGGATGGCGTGTCCAGCAGCCCCTCCCGGTCCGGGTCGTCCCCGGCCCAGAGCAGGAGCGTCCGCACCGCCGCTTCGGCCTCCTGCTGGCTCGGGCGCACCAGGTCGCAGCGGAGGCTCGTACCGGTGCCGGTGGGCTGGAGGATGGGAGAGTTCTGCTCGGTCACGTCAGGCGTTCCTTCGGGCATGGCAGGGCCGCGTTCGGTCGCGCGGCGTGGAAATCGAGATGGGACGGTACCCAGATCGTGAAAGCGCGGGCGTTTCCCCGCAAGAAACGGGAGGGCAGCGCTCCCCCGATCCTCAGTTCAAGGCGCCGCGGCCGTGAGGGCTGTCCAGGCTGAAGGCGGGGATCTCGGCATCGAAGGCTTCCCCACTGGTCGTGACCACCATGTGGTAGGTCCCCCGCATGAAGCCCGAGGGCGTCGCGAGCGGCGTGCCCGAGGTGTACTCGAAGACCTCGCCGGGCTCGAGCACCGGCTGCTCCCCCACCACGCCGTCGCCATGCACCTGCTGCGTCCGGCCCTGGGCATCGGTGATGTTCCAGCTTCGCCTGAGAAGCTGCACGGTGTCGCGGCCCTCATTGGAGATCTGCACGCGGTAGGCCCAGACATAGCGCCCCTCCTCCGGATCGGACTGGTCCACCAGGAAGAAGCTGCGCACGGTCACCCGGAGGCCGCGCGTCACGGCGGTAAAGGCACCGGCCTCGCTCATCAGCACCTTCTCCTCCAAGGCGACGGCGAAGCGAAGAAGCCTGCCGCCGACCCTGTCAATCCCGCCTTGTTGGCCCTGGGCCGGCCGGTGCCGCTCAGCGCGCCGGACCAGCCGCCCGGGACACGCCCGCGGCCGTGCCTCCGCCCGCGTCCCGCAGCCCGGGACGAAGGCTTTCGCGCGAGGCATCCAGCGCCTGGGCCAGGTCCTCGATCACGTCCTGCACATCCTCCAGCCCGACCGAGAGCCGCACCGTTCCGTCGTTGATGCCGAGCCGCGCCCGCTCCTCCGGCCCGACCTTCATGTGGGTGGTGGTGGCCGGGTGGGTCACCATGCTGCGGGCATCGCCGAGGTTGTTGGAGATGTCCACCAGCTTCAGCGCGTTCAGCACCCTGAAGGCCGCCGCCTTCGCACCATCGCCCTGGTCCGCCACGTCGAAGGTCACCAGCGTGCCGCCCGCCGACATCTGCGCCCGCGCCAGCGCCTGCTGGGGGTGACTGGCCAGGAAGGGGTAAAGCGTGCGCGACACCTCCGCCCGCCCGGCCAGGAAGTCCGCGACCGCGGCCGCGTTGGCGCACATGGCGGGCACGCGCAGGTGCAGCGTTTCCAGCCCCTTGAGGATCACCCAGGCGTTGAAGGGAGAGATGCTCGGCCCGGTGTTGCGGATGAAGGGCTGAAGCACCTCGTCCACCCACTTGCGCGAGCCAAGCACGGCGCCGCCCAGCACGCGGCCCTGGCCGTCGAAGTGCTTGGTGGCGGAATAAACCACCACGTCCGCGCCCATGGTCAGCGGCTTCTGAAGCAGGGGGGTCGCGAAGACGTTGTCCACCACCACCACCGCGCCCGCCGCATGGGCCAGCTCCGCCACGGCCGGCAGGTCCACCAGTTCCAGCATCGGGTTGGACGGCGTCTCCAGCAGCACCATCGCGGCGGGCTTGCGGAAGGCCTCGCGCCACTGGTCGAGGTCCGTGCCGTCCACAAACACCGTCTCGATGCCGTAGCGCGGCAGCAGGGTGGAGACGATCCAGTGGCAGGAGCCGAACAGCGCACGGGACGCCACCACCCGGTCCCCGGTCTTGAGATGGGCGAGCATGGCCCCGTGCACCGCCGCCATGCCGGAGGCCGTGACGCGGCAGGCCTCCGCCCCCTCCAGCGCCGCCAGCTTGTTCTGCAGGGCCTCGATCGTCGGGTTGCCGAAGCGGGAATACTGGAAGTGCTGCACCGTGCCGAGGAAGGTGTCCTCCGCCTGCTCCGCGCTCTCGTACATGAAGCCCGAAGTGAGGTGCACCGCCTCGGACATCTCGTCAAAGGAAGAACGGTTCTGGCCTCCGCGCACGAGGAGCGTGGCGGGGCGGAAGGGGGCGTCCGGGAGGGTCCTGGGCATAACGGGCGGTTCCATCAAGTCACGGATGGCCCGGTCGGGCAGCGGGGAAGCCCGCTGCCACGGCCGTTTAGCGCGTTTCTTTATGCTCGCCGCAAGCTGGCCGACAAATCGCGAGCGGCTCCACGGGGTGCGGCGCCGGGGGCAAGCTAGTCCGCGGCACCCCCGAAGGGCAAGGGCGCGGATTGCACGCATACGTGGCCTGCGCTAGGAGTCTCGCATGGCGCGGGCGTAGTTCAGAGGTAGAACGTCAGCTTCCCAAGCTGAATGTCGTGGGTTCGATTCCCATCGCCCGCTCCACTCGTCCCCGCCCATTTCCCGGGGGCACACTGGGGGCACACTGGGGGCATGTTCCCGGGGCCTGCCCTGGGCCGGCATCAGTCACCAACCCCCGTGGTCATCCCCACAGAGCCTGCTGGGCACGGCTTTCGAAGCCGAGGGCCTTCTCACCGGCCGACAAACTTATTCCCGATCGCCTCCGCTTGGTGTCTCCCCCTGAGGTGGTCGTCGAGTGTCGAGGGGCGGGCTCAGCCGGCCACGGCTGGCGGATCGCCCGTGATGGGCAGAGGATCCGGAGCAATCGCCGCAGCGCCTGCGGGCAGGCGGCAGCGGGTAGGCACCGGACAGCGAAGAAGACTAGCGTCGCGGAGCTGAGGAGGACGACACCATGGTTGTGCCGCCAGGGCTGTTCGGCATCGCTCTCGCTTACCTGCATCGGCTCACCACCCACGACGCCCAGCCGGAAGCCGGCCACGGCAGCACCGCAGGCGCTGGCGGCGGCGGTGCTGCATCTGACGCGCCGGCAGAGGCTGCGGCGGATGGTGCCGACGGTGGTGATGCCGGGGGAGATGGGGGTGGCGCTGGCGCTGGCGATGGTGGAGGAGGCGGGGACGGCGGGGGGTAAGCCTCTTCGCCGAGGATGAGACTGCTCCCTCCGGTCCTGGCTTGTTTGTTCTTCGTCGTACCGCCGGGCTTCGGAGGTGCTCGCGCCTTGGACCCCGCCAGGCCGTGGCTTCTCCTCGCGGCTTATCGTCGCCCGGCGGGCAGCGGGGCGGCTGCACATTTCCTTACCAAAGGAACATTGAGCGTGTGTCCCGCTCATCGTTACTGGCGTCGCTGGCCAGCAAGCCGCGGGGAGGGAATGTACGATGGCGCTGGGCGACCAGGGATTGGCGCAGGTGCAGGTCCTGGTCGAGCGCAGTGGCTCCGGCGCTGAGCCTTGGCGATGGCGCCTGGCGAGCGGCCACCAAAGCATTGCCGCTTCGACCCGTGGGTTCGTTTCCGCCGAGAATGCCCACGCAGCGGCAAAGGCCAAGCTGCTCGAACTCAAGGCCAAGCGGGCGCTCAGCGCTCTCGGCTTGTAGGCATTGGGCCAGACAGGCCGCACGCGCCCCAAGCCCGGCCATAACCCTTGTCCGGCTTGGTGAGCCACCGCGGGCGGCTTCCGGCGTTTGCCTTGCGCGATCGAACCGGCTCTCGATCCGCGTCGGGCGTCATCATCAGGGCCGGCAGGACGCCGCCGGCATGAACAGGCTTTGAACGTCACCGCTGGCGAGTTCATCCTGGGGGACAGCAGCAGCACGCTTCGCAAAGAGCAGGCTGGTGAGGATCCGCGTTGTCGGCGGCCGCGGCACTCAATCGCTTTTGGGTTTGCTCTGCTCAGCCGAAGGTGTGTTGCTTTGCCGTGCCTGCACGATCTCCTGCCAGAGCAGGAAACACATGACACCCAAACAGACCAGTAAAGCGGGAATGATGACGTAAGCACTTTTGAGCATCAGACGCCGCTGCCTTCACCGGGTTACCCGGGCCGATAACGTATCTGCCCACAACCGAAGGTAGTGAGGTCTGCTTACAGTGACCTTTCACCCAACTGAAGCGATGGCCCCGACGTCTTTCTCCTCCTTTTCCCGCAGGCGCTCCAACAGAGCCGCCTGGCGATCGAATGCCCTGGCCGTCTCCAGCAGGGACTCAGCGGCGACCCTGAGACTGATGTGAGATGCCACCTCGCGACACGCCTGGGCCTCGTCGTGCAGCTTGGCGATCTGATCCTGCAACATCTGGGACATGTGCCGGCACCATCTCCCTTGTTCTGCCTGTCCGTGTGGAATGGCTGCGATGGCAAAACTAGCTAAAACACATGCGTATTATCAACCCAGGGTGGTGTTCGGGCTGACCCAAATAACCTAAAGGTGAGTTATTCAGCAGCGAGCACGAGCAGCCTGAACACGTCCTCCGTCGAAGCCACCCGCAGCTTGATCTGGGAAGAAGTTCGGCTGAACGGGGAAAGAGGAACATCACGCCGCCCAATCTTTCGAGCATCGGGTGCGAGCCTGGCCTGGAGGAGGGGAGGCGCAGCGGAAGCAGGCAGGGGACCACGTGGTGATCAGGTCAGACCCATGAAACGAGCACCACCAGGAGAAGCGATGCCGCCGAGTTCACTGCCGCGATTCCGTTCGATGCTGGCGCCACTTGCCCTCGTCGGTCTGACGCTGCCCGGATGTTCCGAGCTGCTGACGGAAGGCGGCGCCGCCGGTGCTGGATTGGGTGGCGCCGCGATCGCCGACGTTGTGGGAGCCGGCGCCACCACCACGACCGGCATCGGGCTTGGCGTGCAGGCGGGGGTGCGTGCCGGGCTGCACTATGCTCAGCGGCGCGCTCACGCCGCGGCACAGGATCGCATCGCAGCGGCGGCGGGCCCGCTGCCGGTCGGTGCGGTGGCTGCTTGGTCCATCACCCACAAGGTCCCGATCGAGCCGGACGAGCGCGGCGAGGTGACCATTGTGCGGGTGATCGAGGCTGGGTCGATCCACTGCAAGGAGATCGTGTTCTCGGTGGACGCGACGAGCCGGCCCGAGGAGATGCCGCGGCGTGGCTTCTACACCGCCTATGTATGCCGGGACGGGCAGGCCTGGCGGTGGGCCTCAGCGGAGCCGGCCACGGAGCGCTGGGGCAGCCTGCAGTGAGACGCTGCCTCGCGCTGCTGCTTCTGGCCCCCCTGGCTGGGTGCGGCCTGGCTGCGGATCTGACGGGGGCAGCGGCTGGCATCGCCGCGGGCACCGCCACCGGCAACCCGGCAGCGGGCTTCGCCATCGCGGTGGGCACGCGGGCTGGCGTGCAGGCTGGCCTGAACTGGGCCGTGCGCGTGCGGGCGAGAGGCGAGCAGGACGCGGTGGCCGAAGTGATCGGAAGCCTGGCGCCCGGCGAGGTGCGCGCTTGGCGCATCGAGCACGACATTCCCGTTGGCAACGAGGATGGCGAGGTGCGGCTCGTGCGAGAGATGGTCACCCCGCTCGCGACCTGCCGAGAGGCACTCTTCTCCATCTCCGAGGGCAAGTGGTTCGTCACGACGGCCTGCCGTCAGGAAGGACGTTGGAAGTGGGCGGCAGCCGAGCCTGCTGTGCCCCGGTGGGGCGCCCTGCAGTGATGCGTCACCGCCCAGGAGCATGTCGGGACCCGCTGGATGGGTTTGCCGCCATCGAGACCCTCGCCGTCGCGTTCACCGCGCAAAGCGGGAGCAGGGCTGGCGAACCGTTGCGGGATGAAGCGGGTTGACCCCTCAGCAGTGCCGGGAAGCACGCCAGATGCTGGGCTGGACGCATGGGCAGCTCGCGATGGCCGCAGGCTGCAGGTACGACACTGTGAAATACGTCGAGGCGGGTTCGGGCCGACCCCGTCCATCCACCGTTGCCGCCATCCGTGCCGCCCTGGAGGATGCAGGCGTTGTTTTCGCGGACGAGAGCGATGACGGGCTTGGCGTCAGGCTGCGCCAGGACCCTCCGCAGGGCCTGCGGGCACCGTGACGGAGCCCAACCGGCACGCACCCGGATGGACCCCGCACGAGGGCGATGTCTGGACGAGGGCTTTGCCATCCCGCCTGGGTGATCCCCCTCTGCTGCTGCGTGTGTTTCCGAACCCAGCCTCGGGCGCATGGGGTGATCCCTGGATCTGGGAGATCGTGGATCCGTACGATGACGACCTGCATGCTGCGGGTGAGATCGACAACGGCGAGGCGAGCAGTTGTGCGGCCGCCATGGACGCTGCACTCGCCGAGGCGCTCGTCCACGTTGCCAGCCTGGCGGACGAATGAACCGGGATGCTCCGCCGTCGTTCATCGGTGTGGACGACACCCACCCTGTTCGGTGGACCGGAGCGTCACAACGGTTTGCGGGCGGAGGATGAGGGGCTGAGGCGCTCGGCTTCGGTGGTTCGGATCCAGCATCCGGATCGCGCCAGGCCGGTCGGGGCCCAGGCTTCGCGGTCTCGATGTCGCGGGCTGGATTCCCGCCGCGCGCTCCGGCGTGCTTTCCCTGCCATCCGTCCGTCCTGCCCCGCTGGCTTCCCTCGCGGGGGAGTGCAGCCGCGCGTGCGCCGGGCTATCCCGGGCACATGACCGTTTCACTGCCCCAAAAGGCAAGCGCCCCGCTTCGCCCGGCGCTTCACGCCCTTCTCTTCCTGCTCGGCACGGCCGGTGCGGCGCAGGCCGTGGATCCGGACGACCTCGACATCTTCCTGCCCACCACCCTGCAGGACGCCTTCACCGGCGATCCAAACGAAGGCGAGGCGCAGCTCGGCCTGCGCTTCGACCGCCGCCGCGGGCACGACGAGCTGCAGATCTTCCCACAGTTCCAGGTTAGTCCCGCGGACGGGCTGCTGCTGAACCTCAGCCTCCCCTATGTCGCGGGCTCCGGCAGTCGCGCCAATGCGGGGGAGCTCAGCGTGGGTGCCCTCTACAATCTCAGCCGGGAAGGCTCCTGGCTTCCGGCCTTCGCGGTCGCGGCGGATGCCAGCACGCCGACCGGCCCGGGCGACCGCGGCACCCAGCTCCAGTTCACGGGCGTCGTCACCCGGACGATCGACCCCTCCGCCCAGCGGCGCCTGCACCTCAACGTCAGCTGGTCCACGCGCTTCGCGCCCTCGGCCGACGAGCGGCACAACCGCTACCGCGTGGTCGCGGGCTACAGCCAGCTGCTGAACCGGGACACCGCGCTGATCCTGGACTACGTGCGCGAGCGTGGCGACCGGGGCGAGCGCGACGCCAACATCATCGAGATCGGCGCCCGGCACCGGCTCGGGGAGAGGGTGGCGGTGGGCTTCGGCGCCGGCGCGGGCATCGGGCGGGATTCGCCCCGCTTCCGCGCCCTGTTCAGCATCGAGGTGGATCTGTAGGGGCCGCGCCCCTCAGCCCTGCGCCGCCGGGAACACGTCCATCTCGTCGTCCATCACACGCTCGATGAAGTCGCCCACCAGCAGCTTCAGCGCGCCCAGCGAGGGCATGTCCATGACCATGGCGATGTAGCCGCGGATGCTGCGGTCCCGCACGGCGAAGTTGATGTAGAGGAACAGCACCAGACCTTCGGGCGAGGCCGGCCCCCCGGCATCCAGCAGGCTCCGCCCGTCGCCGCGCAGCACCTGGGGCAGCGACATGGTCAGCGAACGGTGCAGCATGTTCGCCATGGTGCCGAGGCAGCCGTTCAGGATGATGTTGCCGGTTTCCGCCAGCGCCTCGCGCTCCATCTCGGCGGCGTCCTCGGGCGCCACATCCTCGCCCAGCACCGCCCGGACCAGCTCCAGCCCGTTGGACTGCGGGAACAGCAGCAGCGCCCGGCCCCGGAAGGCGCCGGAGAAGTCCTGGCGCACCGCGACCAGATCCTCCCCCTCGCGCTCGGCGATGAGGGTCGCGGCGGTGGCCTGCGGAATGATCTCGATCGCCGGGACCGAGAGCAGCACCTCGCCCCCCACCATCCGGCGAAGGCTTGCGGCCGCCCGGCTGACGCCGATGTTCACGAGCTCCGTCAGCGCGTCCCGCTCGAGCTCCGAGAGCGCCACCGCCCCCGCCACGTGCTCGTCCGTGAAACTGGGGGGGAGGGTCACCGTGCCCCCACGCGCAGCCGCAGCGCCGCTCCGGACACGAAGCCCCGCAGCGCCTCCTCCGTCACCGGCTTGGGCACGAAGGCCGCGCTCACGGCCCGCGCCCGCGCGATCACCTCGTCCTGCACGTTCGCGGTGATCACCGCGATCGGCATGGATGGGTGCAGGGCCCGCATCTCGGCCGCGAGCGTCAGCCCGTCCTTGCCAGGCATGTTGTAGTCCAGCAGCGCCAGGTCGATCCCGCCCGCCTCCAGCCGCGCCATGGCTTCCTCGGCGTTGCCGGCCTCCACCCGCCCCCAGTCCGGCTGCAGAGCGGCCACCGCCTTGCCGGCGACGATGCGCGCCAGCTTGCTGTCATCGACGATCAAGACCGTGGTGGCCATCCGGCTGCTCCGAGGCTGTGCGCGACGCGGCGCCCGCCTGATCCTAACCCTGTTGCGGCCTTGCAAGAAGCGGTTCCAGCCAACGGGCGGTGAAGGCATCCCCCGCCGGCCCGTCCAGCCCCGGGCGCAGGGCCAGCAGCACCTGCACCACCGCGGCGTGCAAAGGGCCGGCGCCCCGCAGGTCCACCCGGCGGTTCTCGCCGCCCTGCAGAAAGGCCAGCAGCGGCTCGGCATGCTCCACCCGGGCCGGGCCCTCCAGGCGAATCGTCTGCCCCTCCACGACCAGCCCCATGCGTGCCTCCATCAAGCCGTCACGGCGGGGCCGGCCAGAAGGGCCGGAAGGTCGAGCACGACCAACACCCGGCCATCCCCCATCAAGGCCGTGCCCAGCAACCCCGGCATGCCCCGCAGCAGACCCTCCGCCGGGCGCAGAAGCACGTCCAGCCGGCCGGCGAAGGCTTCCACCTCCAGCCCCGCCCGGCCCGCGCCCGTGCCCGTCACCAGCACCCGCGCGGCCTCGCCCCGCGCGGGCGGCTCCAGCCCCAGCAGCGCGGCCAGGCCGAGCAGCGGCACGGTGCGCTCGCGCAGCACGAAGGCTTCCGCCTGGCGCAGCGGCAGGATGCGCCCGGCAGGAAGGCGCAGCGTCTCGGCCACGTGCTCCACCGGCACGCCGAAGGCCTCGCCGCCGGCGCGCATCAGCAGCACCGTGGTCACCGCCGCCCCCTGGGGCAAGGAAAGCCGCACGGTGGTGCCCGCCCCGGCCGCGCCCACCAGCGCGACGCGCCCGCCCAGCGCCTCCACCGCCCCGCGCACCGCGTCCATGCCGACGCCCCGCCCGGACAGCTCGGTCACCTGCCCCGCCGTGGAGAAGCCCGGCCGGAACACCAGGTCCAGCGCCTGCGCATCGTCCAGCGCATCGATGGCTGGGGCCTCCATCAGCCCGCGCGCCCGCGCCACCCGCCGCAGCCGCGCGGGATCCATCCCCCGGCCGTCATCGGACAGTTCCACGACCACCCCTTCGCCGCCACGGCGCGCCGAGAGCACCAGCCGGCCCACCCGCGGCTTGCCCGCCGCCACGCGTTCCTCCGGTGTCTCGATCCCGTGGTCCAGCGCGTTGCGCAGAAGGTGCAGCAGCGGCTCGAACAGCCCGTCCACGATCGCCTTGTCCGCCTCGACCGCCTCGCCGGAGACGGAGAGATCCACCTCCTTGCCCAGCCGCCCCGCGATGTCCCGCACCGGCCGCGCGAAGCGGGAGAAGCAGCGGCCCAGCGGCACCATGCGCAGCCCCAGCACGCCCCGGTGCATGGCCTCGGCCAGCCGCTCGATCCCCGCCCGGCTTTCCGCCAGCGCCCGCGCCAGGGCCGGGTCGGCCTCCGCCGCGCGGGCCACGAGATGCGCCAGCCCGTTCTTGGCCACCACCAGCTCGCCCGCAAGGTCGACCAGCGCATCGATCCGGGCGGCATCAACGCGCAGGCTGCGCGCGGCCGCCCCGGCCGGCGCCGCTTCGCGCACCTCCTCCGCGCGCGGGGCCGGGGCGGGCAGCTCCACCAGCCGCACCTGGTCCGCCACCAGTCGCAGCACCGGCCGCAGCGCCGCCTCGGGGGCCGCGCAGACCGCCTCGATCACCAGATTGCAGGAGAAAGGGTCCGGCCCCTCCTCCGGCCAGGGCGCCCGCGGCGCCAGGTGCAGTGCCAGCAGCCCCGGCAAGGCCCGCACCACCGCCATGGGATCGTCGCCCAGGAAGAAGCAGTCCTCCGCCGGCCCGTAGCGCAGCGCCGTCACCGTGCGCCCCGCCGCGTGCTCCGCCGCAATCAGCGCCCCATCGCGGGCCAGCAGCGCGGGCAGCCAGTCCTCCGCCGCCGGACCGGGGAATGGGGACGCGGCGCCCGGCAGCAGGCCGCGCAGCGCCGCCTCCAGCGCGACGCCGCGCGCACCGGCATCCGCGGGCAGGGCCCCGGTGGCGGCGATGGCCTCCACCCAGCCCTCCACCGCGCCCACCAGCGCCAGCAGCGCGTCCACCGCCTCGCGCTCCACGGCGCGGCGCCCCGCGCGCAAGGCCTCCAGCAGGTCCTCCCCCGCGTGCAGCGCCGCACCCATGGGCGCGAGGTCGAACAACCCCACCGAGCCCTTCAGCGTGTGCACCGCGCGGAAGGCGCTATCGAGCCGTGCCGCGTCGGCGGGCGCGCGTTCCAGCGCCAGCAGGTCCTCCGCCGCGGCCTCCGCCAGCTCCCGCGCCTCCAGGATGAACTGGTCCAGCAGCTCGTTCATGCCGGGCCGCTCATGCGGGAGGCCGCTGGTAGACGATCGCCTCGTCGAAGCGGCGCACAAGGAAGCGGTCGGAGATCCGGGTCATGGACTCGGTGTGCCCCAGCAGCAGGAAGCCGCCCGGCGCCAGCGCGTCGAACAGCGTCTGCGCCGCCATCTGGCGGGACGCCTCGTCGAAGTAGATCAGCACGTTGCGGCAGAACACCACGTCGAAGCGCCCCGCCGCCGCCATGCTCGCGGCATCCACCAGGTTCGCCGTGCCGAAGTGCACGGACTCGCGCAGGTCCTGGATGATGCGCCGCCGCCCGTCCTCGCGCGGGCCGAAATACCGCCGGAGCAGCTCGGCCGGCAGGCGCGAGAGCGAGCGGTCGCCGAAGAAGCCTTCCTCCGCCGCCCGCACCGCGTCGCCGTCGATGTCGGATGCAGCGATGTCGATGTTGTAGGCATCCACCATCGGCCAGTTCTCCAGCAGCCAGATGGCGATGGAATAGGGCTCCTCCCCGGTGGAGCAGGGATTGGACCAGATGCGCACGAGGTCGCCCGGGCCACGCCCCGCCACGATCTCCGGCAGGATCGCGCGCCCGAGGCAGCGGAGCTGGTGCTCCTCGCGCCAGAAGTAGGTCTCGTTCACGGTGAAGCTGTTCACCAGCCGCGCCGCCTCGGCCGGGCTTGCCCGCAGCAGCCCCATGTAGTCCGCGAAGGAGCCCGCCCCCGAGGCCGCGATGCGCTGCGCCACCCGCCGCTCGATGTAGTAGCGCTTGCCTTCGCCGTAGGACATGCCGGTGCGGCGATAAAGGAAGTCGCAGAGCCGCAGCAGCTCCTCCGCGCCGAGCGGCGCGCCGCTTCCGGCTCCGGGGCCGCTCATGCCGGATCCCCCTTGGTGTTCAAGGACGCGCGGCTCACGCCACGAGCCCCGTCAGCGCGGCGGCGATCCCGTCCAGCGGGGCCACGATCGCGGCTCCGCCGGCGCGCACCAGCTCCCCAGGCATGCCCCAGACCACCGCGCTCTCCTCCGCCTCCGCGATGGTGTGCCCGCCGTCGCGGTGCAGCCGCGCCATGGCGGCGGCGCCGTCGTTTCCCATGCCCGTCATCAGCACGCCGACCAGCCGCGAGGGCGCGACGTGCTCCATCGCGCTCTCCACCATCCGGTCCACCGAGGGGTGCCAGCGCCGCCCGGGATCGGAGGGCGCCGCCATGGCAACGATCCCCGCCGCCCGCGTGCCCAGGATCACGTCCGCATCGCCGCGCCCGACATAGGCGTGCCCGGGCAGCAGCGGCACCGGCCGCACCACCTCCTCCACCGAAAGGGCGCAGAGCCGGTCGAGCCGCCGCGCCAGCGGCCCGGTGAAGCTGGCGGGCATGTGCTGCGCGATCACGACCGGCCAGGGGAAATCCGCGGGCAAGGGTTCCAGCAGCGCGTCAAGCGCCGCCGGCCCGCCGGTGGAGCAGCCCACGAGCACCACGCCGGGAGGCGTGCCGGAAGGCCGGGCCGGGGCGGCGCGGGGCAGGGCGGGCACGGTCGGCACGCGCCCCGGCACGGATGCCAGCCCCGTCCGCAGCCGCACGCGCTCGGCCAGGCGGTGGCTGCGCCGCAGCCGCGCCCCGGCCGCCGCACGCACCTTCTCCACCAGCACCGGCGCCAGCTCGTCGATGGAAAGGGATGCGACGCCGGAAGGCTTGCCCACGAAATCCACCGCGCCCAGCCGCAGCGCCTCCAGCGTCGCCTCCGCCCCCGCCGCCGTCAGGGCGGAAAGCATCACCACCGGCACGGGGTTCTCCAGCATGATGCGGTCCAGGCAGGACAGCCCGTCCATGCGGGGCATCTGGACGTCCAGCGTCACCACGTCCGGCCGCTGCCGCGCGATGGCGTCCAGCGCCTCCATCCCGTCCCGCGCGAAGGCAACCTCGAAATCGGGCTCGCCGCCGAAGACGCCGCCTAGCAGGCGCCGCATCAGCGCGCTGTCGTCCACCACCAGGAGGCGGATCACGGCCTTTCCGCGGCCCGCGCGGACATCGCCGCCAGCAGGTCCCGTTCCGCCGCGTCCAGCAGCGCGCGGGGATCGACCAGCAGGATCATCCGGCCGCCGCGCTCCACCCGCGCCACGCGGTCGAACACGCGCGCGCGCCCTTCGGCCAGTTCCGGCGCCGGGGACAGCTCGGCCGCCGTGACCGCCAGCACCTCGGACGCCGCATCCACCGCGAAGCCGGCGCGCAGCCCGTCCACCGTGACCACCACGATGCGCCCGCGCCCGCCGGCCTCGCCCGCGCCGAAGCGCCGGCGCTGGTCGATCACGGGCAGCACGGCGCCGCGCAGGTTCATCGCCCCCTCCACGAAGTCCGGCGCGTGCGGGATGCGGGTCAGCGCGCCGGGGTGGCGCACCACCTCGTCCACCGCCGCGATCGGCAGGCCGTAATGCTCCTCGCCCAGGCGGAAGATGACGAAGCGCTCCACCGCTCCCGCCCCGCCATCCCCGTCCATCGCCTCGCCCTCCGTTGCGGCCGCGCCAAGCCGCGCCACCGTCGCCTCGTCGAACAGCCCGGCCGGGGACAGCACGGACACCAGCCGCCGCCCGCCCTCCATCCGCAGGATCGCCGCCACGCGCGCTTCCCCCAGCCCGCGCGAGAGCAGGGGCGGCACCGGCTCGATCGCGGCCTCCGGCACGCGAAGGATCGCCTTCATCCGATCCACCACCAGCCCCAGGCGATGCGCGCCGAGCCGCGTCACCACGACCCGCGCCGATCGTGTTTCCGTTGCCGGAAAGCCGAGCAGCGCATGGGCCGACACCACCGGCAGCAAGCCGCCCCGGTGCGCCACCACGCCGAGCATCGCTTCCCCCGCGCGCGGCAGGGCCGTGACCGCGGCGGGCAGGCGCACCACCTCCGCCACGGCATCGAGCGGAAGCGCGAAGTCCTGCCCGGCAATGCCGAAGGCGACCAGCGCCAGCCGCTCGGCCGCCTCCGCCGCCATCTCCTGGACCGGCCCGGCCGGAATGACCGCCCCCCTGACCGGCACGCCGGACCGGACGAAGGCGCGCCCCAGGAGGGCCGGCAGGTCCACCGGCCGGGCGCCTTCGGCCGGTCCCAGCCGCCCGACGCGACCGACCAGCAGCCCCAGGGCAGGCAGCCCCTCCACCACCACCACGCGCGCGGCGGGGGAGGCCTCCTCCGCCCGCAGCCCCATCAGCCCCGCCAGGGACAGCACCGGCAGCACGCGCCCGCGCAGGTTGGCCAGGCCCAGCAGCGCCGGGGGCGCCTGCGGCACCCGCGTCAACGGCAGCGGCCGCAGGACCTCCCGCACCGCCGCGGCCGGAAGGGCGAAGAACTCCCCCGCCACGGTCACGGCCAGCACGCCGTCCGTTCCGGTCGTGCCCGCGCCGGCTGGTCCCGCGCTGGCCTCCCCGGAGGCGGCCATGGCGTGCGCCGCCACGGACTCAGCCCTCCGCCGCGCGCAACTCGTCCGCCAGGCCCGCGATCTCCTCGATCGCCGCGGCCAGGTCCTCTGCCCCACGCGCCTGCTCGCGCGCCGCCGCCGAAGCCTGGAACACCGCGCCGCTCGCTTCCTCCGCCGCCGCCGCGATCTGCTGCGTTCCCGCCGAAACCTCGCGCGCGGCGCGCAGGATTTCCTCGGCCCCCGCCAGCACCTCGCCCGAGCCCTGGCGCAGCGCGCCCAGCTCGCCCTCGGCCGCGACCAGCCTCTCCAGCACGGCCCGCCCGCGCCCGATCTCGCTGGCCGCGGCCAGGGCCAGCGCGTCCAGTTCCGCGCGCACCACGGCCACCTGATCGCGAATGTCGCGCACCACGTCCTTCATCCGGTCGGCATTGCCGGCGGCGTCGCGCGCCAGTTCCCGGATGTCGGTGGACACCACGGCGAAGCCCCGCCCGGCCTCGCCCGCCCGCGCCGCCTCCACCGAGCCGCTGACCGCCAGCATGTTGGTCTGCACGGCCACCAGCGCGATCCGGTCCACGATCTTCTCGACCCGCCGCCCCGAGCCTTCCAGCGCCGCGGCCAGCCCGGCCACCGCCCTGGTCTCGGCCACCCCGGCCGCGATCGCCTCGTTCAGGGCGGCGAGGGCGGCGCGCCCGCCCGCGACGCGCGGCGCGAGCGCCGCCAGCAGCGCCCCCGCCTCCACCGCCGCCTCCCGCGTGCTGCCGGCCGCGCGCTCGATCTGCTCCATCGCCGCCGAGGACTGCTGCGTCGCCGCCGCCTGCGCCTGGGCGCCGCGGCCGATCTGGTCCAGCGCCGCGGTGATCTGCCCGGCCGCCCCCGAGAGTTCCTGCACGACCGCGGAAAGCTGCTCCGCGGCCGAGGCCACCTCCTCCGCGGCGGTGCTGGCCGTGGCGCCCACCGCGGCCCCGGATGCAGCGCCGGCCTGCAACCCCTCGGACATGGCCGCCAGCGCCTGGGCCGTGCGCTGGCTTTCATCCAGCGAGGCGCCCTGCTGCTCCACGGCGCGCTGCGCCTCCGCCGTCGCCGCGGACTGCTCCTCGGCCGCCGCCGCCACGCCCTCGGCGCCGCGCTGCGCCTCCCGCACCGCGGTCTCGGCCTCCACGGCGGCCAGCAACACGGCCTGCGCGCCCCCGGCGAGGCTGCTCATCTCCGTGCGGACGGCGGCAAGCGTCTCCACCACCACCCGCGCCTCGCGCGCCTGCGCCTCCGCGCCCTCGGCCGCGGCGCGGATCCTCTCGCCGATCGCCCGCACCTCCGCCCGGATGGCCTCCACCAGCGCCTGCACCTCGGCGGCGCTCGCCTCGGACTGCTCGGCGAAGGCGCGCACCTCCTCGGCCACCACGGCGAAGCCGCGGCCCTGCTCGCCCGCCCGCGCCGCCTCGATCGCGGCGTTCAGCGCCAGCAGGTTCGTCTGGTCGGAGATGTCGCCCACGCTGCGCGTGATCTCCCCGATGCTGGCCGCCCCCGCCTCCAGCGCGGCCACCACATCCACCGAGCGCATCTGCCGCGTCGCGTTCTCCTGCACGATGGCGGCGGAAGCCTCGATGCCCGCGCCCAGCTCGATCAGCGCGGCCTGCATCGCCTCCGTCCGCCGGCGCGACGTCTCGGCCCGGTCGCGCGCCTGGCCGAAGATCGCGCCCAGGCTGTTGATCGCACCCTGCGATTCCTGCGCCGCGCCCGCCGCCTCCTCCGCGGCCGAGGCGATCTGCGAGAGTGCCCGGCCCAACTCCTCCGCCGCGGCGGCCGCCTCGGTGATCCCGGCAGCCAGCTCCTCCGTCGCCGCGCCGATCCGCTCGGAGGCCTTCTCCCGCCGGGCCTGGGCACGGCCCTCCAGGCGCCGCTGCCGCGCGGGCGCCGCCGGGGGAGGGGCAGGGGGCACGGTCACAACGGGCCGGGCCGGGCCGCGTCCGGCCAGATCGGAAGTCTTCACCAGCGCCATGCGGTCCCCCTCGGTCTTTCCCACCGCCCGGCCCTGCGCCGGTCCGCAGGGCCGGGCGTGGGAATCGGTATCGCCCCGTCGCACAGCGTGGAAGCAGCGGCCCCGCCGCGCCAGCCCCTCAGCCGCCTTCGTCCCCGTTCCCGCCGGCGGGCCCGAAGGCCGCCGACTTCACCATGGCCCAGACCGGCATCCCCACGCGCAGCGAAAGCCGCCCCACCGCGTCCGCCGTCACGCGGCACAGCAGCACGGTTTCTCCCAGCCGCAGCCGCAGCATGGCCTCATGCGCGCGGAAGGGTGCCAGGGATTCGATCACCGCCGGCAGCACGTTCTGAACGGAAACCCCGCGCGGCTCCTCCACGGCCACCGAAATGTCCCGCGCCCGCACGCGCACGCGCAGCGCATCCCCCGCCGTCGCCTCCGCGCGCAGCGGCACCAGCAGCGTGCCGCCGGGAAAGCCCAGCCGCGTCAGCCCGCGCCCCGCGTCGTGTCCCAGCACCGTGCAGCGCAGCGCCGCCCCGGCATCCCGCCGCCCCGCCAGCAGCGGCAGGTCGGTGCGGCCCGAGAGCGCCTCCACCGTGTCCGCCGCCAGCACCCGCCCGGCCTCCATCAGCACAAGGTGGTCGGCCAGGCGGTCCACCTCGTCCAGCGCGTGCGTCACGTAAAGGATGGGCAGGCGAAAGCGATGCCGCACCCGCGCCAGGAAGGGCAGCACCTCCGCGCGGCGCGGCGCATCGAGCGCGGCGAGGGGCTCGTCCATCAGCAGCAGCCGCGGCCGGCACAGCAGTGCCCGTCCCAGCGCCACCCGCTGCCGCTCCCCGCCCGAGAGCGCCCCCGGGCGGCGCGCGAGCAGCGGCGCGATGCCGAGCAGGCTCACCACCTCCTCGAAGCCCGGTCCTTCCGCGCCGCCGGGCGCGCGGCGCGCGCCGTAGCGAAGGTTCGTTTCGACGGATAGGTGCGGAAACAGCCGCGCGTCCTGGAACACCACGCCGCAGCGCCGCCGCTCCGGCGGCACGAACACGCGCGCCGCCGTGTCCAGGAGAACACCGCCGTCCAGCGCCACCCGTCCCCCATCCGGCCGCAGCAGGCCCGCAATGGCCGAGAGCAGCGTGGACTTGCCGCAGCCCGAGGGTCCGAACACCGCCGTCACGCCCGGCGTGGGCGTGGAAAAGGCGGCCTCCAGCGCGAAGCTGCCCTGGCCGGGAAAGCGATGCAACACCGAAACATCGAGCATCAGCGCGGCAAGCGCCCCAGTGCCGCCGCCAGCCGCCGGCCGGCCAACTCCGCCAGCAGCAGCCCCGCGACCGCAAGTGCCAGGGAGATCGCCGCCAGCCGCGCCGCCGTTGCCTCCCCACCCGGGGTCTGGGTCGCGGCATAGATGGCCAGCGGCAGCGTCTGCGTCTCGCCGGGGATGTTGGAGGCAAAGGTGATCACCGCCCCGAACTCCCCGAGCCCGGCGGCGAAGGCCGTGATCGCGCCGGAGAGGATGCCGGGCGCGATCAGGGGCAGCGTGACCGTCGCGAAGCGGTCCAGCGGCCCCGCGCCCAGGGTCCGCGCCGCCGCTTCAAGCCCTGGATCAACCGTATCCAGGCTCAGCCGCACCGCCCGCACGATCAGCGGAAAGGACATGACGGCCGTGGCCAGCGAAGCCCCGGCCGTGGTGAAGACCAGCCGCACCCCGAACCAGTCATTCAGCAGGGCCCCCACCGGACCGCGCAGTCCGAAGGTCACCAGCAGCAGCCAGCCCACCACCACGGGCGGCATCACCAGCGGCAGATGCACCAGCGCGTCCAGCAGCGACCGGCCGGGAAAGCGCCCGCGCGCCAGCACCCAGGCTGCCAGCACCGCGGGCGGCAGCCCGAACAGAACGGAGCGCAGCGCAACCGAAAGGCTCAGCCGCACCGCCTCCCATTCCTCCGGCGAAAGGACCACCCGTCAGGCCCGGCGCCCGGCGGCGCGGCGAGCCACCGTGAGACCCGTCTCCACCGGACGGCGCACCGCGCCAGGAGGCGGAAGCTTCCGGTGCGTCATGGCTTCGTTCCTTGTCTCGAACCAAACCTGGGCGGACATGGCATCCCCCCTGACCAGAGCAGCGAGCGGACCATGGCAACCACAGCCCTGAGTTGTGATATCACAAAAACCGACAAATGCTGGTTGGTGCGTAACCGTTACGCAGGTGTACATCATCGCGCATAACCCCTGCCCGAGGCCGTCGTGCAAGCTAAGACATTCGAAGAACTTGACCTGCCCCTCTCGTACGATGCGGCCATCGACGAACACAGGCCCGAGCGCCTTTCCATGGGCAAGGCTTTCTGGGTGATCGCGGGGCTTTCGGCCACCCTCTGGGCCGGCATCGTCAGTCTGGTATCCGCTCTCTCCTGAGCCGCGTCGAATTCTCCGCCGCTCCTCGCCAGTGACAAGCCGCTGCCACGGGGAAGGCAGCCCTCACCAGCCCGGCCTGCCACCAACGGACGTTTTCACGAATGAGTGGGCAAGACAAAGCCGCCTCGTTCGGAAGTGAAATATTGTCTTATGGTGCAGCGCACAGGAAGCCCGCGCTTTACGGAGGCTTTCTGGTGAGAACGGATCCGACGAATGTCCGCCCTGATTTTCCGGGATGGCAGCGAGCCTGAACTTCGCGGCTCTTCCCAGCCTCCCGACCTCCGCGTGCCGGTGGGGCAGGAACCAGGTCGGTTCTCCGGTGGTTCTCCTCCGCCGCGCGGCTCGGCGCTGCGGGCGGCGGATCTCGGTGTGGCCGGGGCCCTGCTGCTGCTGACCCTGCCGCTCTCCCTCC
>NZ_JBHLVZ010000115.1:0-44940 GCF_042433125.1 Muricoccus vinaceus
CGCTGCTTCATCAACAGCGTCGAATCAGAACCCGCGAGTCCGTGCAAGCCTGAAGTGCTCTAGCCCGAGGCCTGAGTGCCCCTGTTCGGCGGTGGAGACCCGGTACAATGCCACTGCATAGCGGGGCTGAGCGGACGAGCGGCGCAGGGCAGCCATCAGCCCTGCTCCACGGCAGCGATGCGGTAGACGCTGTAGCTGCCCTTTGCGCCCTGAGACCCCGGCCCGACCTGTCGCACCCGCTCCAGCACCTCGACCGCATGGCCCTTCTTCTTCAGCCCTGCGAGAAAGCCTCGGACCGTGTGCTGGGCCCAGCCGGTCGCCTCGATGACCTGAACGATGGTGGTCCCCTCAGGGCGACGCAGGAGGGTGAGGACAGCCTGTTGCTTGGTGCCCTCTCGCGGGCGGCAAGGGGCGGAGGGCTCGCAAGGCGGATAAGCCGCGCCAACCCGGCTCAGAGCGGCCCTGAGCGCCTCCATGGCCCCCGGCAGGGCCGAGCGCTCCACGCCTGCGTCCCAGACCACCAGCAGGGTCGTGGCGGCCGCACGGAGCGAGGTGTGCCTCAATCCTTGAGCAGAAGGGTCGGTCGGCGCCTCCTGGCCTGCTGGTGCGGCGACGGAGACCGACTGCCCTTCGCTGCCCTCCTGCGCGTCCGCAGCAACCCCTCCACCCACTGCCAGGTTCGGAGACGCTTCTGCAAGTTGTATCGGGTAGATGGGCAGCGGCGGTGAGGATCCCCGCCTGTGTGGGGGAGAGCGGCTTCGTCATCGTAAGGTCCCTGGATCGGACCTGATGATCAGGTCCTAAGACCCGAAGCCCTGCCGCGTCCCGGTCAGGGTGCACGGAGCCAAAGTGGCCCCGCGCTGCTGTGCTTCGCTCTGTTCGGTAGCAAAGCCAAGCTGATTGTGAGTAGACCTAGCATTCAGGAAAGATCGGCTCGCACGGATGCCTGAGTGGCTGTCTCCCGTTCAACTCAGGCCCACCTTTTGCTCCAACTATTCCTCCACCTCCACGTTCGCGTCGCGCACCACCTCAGACCAGCGCTGCATGTCGGCGCGCCAGACCGCATTGAACTCGGCGGCGGAGGCCGGCGCGGGGGTGGCGCTGATGGTACGCAAGCGGGCCTGCCCCTCTGGCGAGGCGATGGCCTTCGCGATCACGTCGGAAAGCTGCTGCACGGTGCGGGGGTTCATCCGGGCCGGCCCGAAGATGCCCACCCAACTCGTCACCACGAAGTCGGGAACGCCTGCCTCCGCCATGGTCGGCACGTCTGGCAGCGACGGCAGCCGGCTGCCGCTGGTGACGGCCAGAGCTCGCAGCGAGCCGCCCTGGATCTGGCCGAAGACGTTGGGCAGGTTATCGAACATCACCTGGATGCGCCCGGCCTGCAGGTCCAGCACTGCCGGAGCGCTGCCGCGGTAGGGCACATGGGTCATGGCCAAGCCCGAGCGAAGGCGAAACATTTCCCCGGTCAGGTGGATAGAGGTGCCGGCGCCCTGAGAGCCGAAGTTGATGCCGCTGGGCTGAGTCCGCCCCCAGGCGATGAATTCCTGCACGTTGTGCGCCGGCGAATTCGTGCCAATCACCATCACATTGGGGAACTCGGCGATGCGCCCGATCGCCGTGAAGTCCCGCGCCGTGTCGAACGGCAGGTTGCGGCGGATGGCGGGCGTGACGCCGTGCGAGCCCGCCCCGCCGACCAGCAGCACCGAGCCATCCGGCGACGCCTTGGACACGTAGTCCGAGGCGATGGTGCCGCCCGCGCCCGGGCGGTTCTCCACGATGGCGTTGATGCCGAGCTGCTCACGCAGGGCATCGGTCACGATGCGGCTGTTCACATCGAAGGAGCCGCCGGGCGCATAGCCGACGATCACACGCACCGTGCGCGTGGGGTCGAGCTGCGCCGCGGCCGGCTGTGCGAGCGCCGCGAGCACGAACCCCGGGGTCAGCACGTTGAGAATCAGCGATGCGAAGGCGCGTCTCATGTCGGGGCTCCCCAGCCTCCGGCGCCGGCCGTGCCCATCAGCAGCCGGTCGCCCGTGTTCAACACCGTGGTCAGCTTCGACCGCACTTCCTCCCGCGCGCCGTTGGCGCGGATGATCAGGGCTTCCGCCACCCGGCCGTCCTGTCCGCCGGCGCTGCCCCTTGCCGCATGATAGTGCCGTTCCCCCCGGAAGGTGAGGGTCAGCGGGCCGCGCAGGACCTCGTAGTCCCGGTCGATGCCCGCCCCACCCGGATGCTGCCCGGCCCCGCCGGAGCCGCGCCGCACGCGATAGTGGTGGACGCGGACCGGCGCGTCTGTTTCCATCGCCTCTACCGGCAGGTTCATGGTGTTGCCGACATCGGTGGAAACGCCGTTCACGCCTGGACCGTGCATGGATCCGCCGCTGCCTCCGGAAAGGATCTCCGTAACCACCCACGCCGATCCGTCCGCCCGTCGGCCCGAAAGCGCCATCACCGTGGAGCAGCCGGAGTTCGCGGCGGGAATGCGGTCCGGCAGCGCCTCGGCTAGGGCGCCGAGGATGGCGTTGGTCACCAGCTTCACCGTGCCCGTGCGGGCGTTCAGCGCGGCCGGCATGCGCGGGTTGAGGAGCGACCCTTCGGGCAGGACCACTGTCAGCGGGTGGGAACAGCCGCCATTATTCGGGATGTTCGGCCCCGTCACTGCGCGCAGAGCGAAGAAGCAGCCCGCCATGACGCCGGCCGGGGCGGCGTTGACGGGGCCGCGCACCTGCGGGGCGGTGCCAGTGAAGTCGAAGCGCATCTCGTCGCCATTCACCGTCACGCGCACCCGGATCGGCACGGGAAGGTCCAGCTCCACCCCATCATTGTCCAGCGCGTCCTCATAGGTCCAGCTGCCGTCCGGAATGGCACGGATGGCGGCGCGGGTGGCGGCCTCTGCCCGACGCACCAGCTCCGCCATCATGGCGGCGAGCGCGGCGGCGCCGTAGCGCGTGGCCAGCTCCCCCATCCGCGTCGCGGCCAAGTCGCAGCAGGCAATCTGGGCGTCCAGGTCCCAGGCGAAGGCTTCGGGCGTGCGGGTGTTGAGGGCGATAATGCGCATGACCTGTGCATCCGTGACGCCATCCCGCCGCAGCCGCAGGGGCGGCAGGCGCAGCCCTTCTTGAAAAATCTCGGTGGCGGTAGTGGGGAGCGAGCCTGGGGTCATGCCGCCGAGGTCCTGGTGGTGCACGATGGCACCGGCCAGGGCGATCACCCGCCCCTCCGCGAAGACCGGCACCATCACCGAGACGTCCGGGATATGCGTACCGCCGTCATAAGGGTCGTTCATCAGGTGAACGTCGCCGGGGCGCATCCCTTCCACGGGAAATTCCCTGAGCATGCGCCGCACCGCCGGCATCAGTGCGCCGAGCAGGAGCGGCAGGGAAATGGATTGCGCGATCAGCGTGCCGTCCGGCAGGAAGAGGCTGGCCGAGGCGTCGTTCGCCTCCCGCACGATGGGGGACACGGCGGAGCGGAGCATCACCGCCTGCATTTCCTCGGCGATGGCCTCCAGGCGGCGGCGGACAATCTCAACCGTCGCGGGGTCAAGGCGCTCGGCGTTCACAGGGGCCGCTCCATCAGCAGGTGGGCAGGATAGGCGGTGACGCGCCAACTGGCGGGCACGACCACCGTTGTGTCGTCCTGCTCAATGATGGCGGGGCCCTGAAGGATCTCTCCGGGGCGCAGCGCGGCGCGAGGCACCACCGCCACCTCCTCGGCCAGACCCGCGATCACGGCCATGCGGCGGGTGCGGACGGCATCGCCGCCGGCCGCGACGCGGGGCGGGACCGGGATCACGCGCAAGCGCTGCACAGCGCGGAGGGCAACCAGCCGCACCGGGGCCTCGCGGGCATGGCCATAGGTCGCGCGGTGCAGGGCGATAAAGCCGTCGCGGATCGCCGCGCGGGGCTCCGCGGCGCCGTGGGGCAGCGGCACCTCTAGGCTGTGACCCTGGCCGACGAAGCTGGCGCTCGCGGTCAGCATCGTTTCCGCCCTGTCGGGATCGGCGCCATCCGCCTCCATAGCGGCCCGGGTCTCGGCCACCAGCGCGGCGATCGCGGCGCAAAGCTCCTCCTCCGGCAGCTCGTCCAGCAGACGGCCGAAGCCCCGCGCCGCGTCATGCTCCAGCGGCGCGTCCAGCAGGCCCGTGGCGGCCAACACGCCGGGGGCCGCGGGAATGACGATGCGGGTCTGGCCGAGATCCTCCGCGATGGCATAGGCATGCAGCCCGCCGCCGCCGCCCGCGGCCACTAGGGGCAGCTCCCGCGGGTCCACCCCGCGCGCCACCGTCACGGCGCGCACCGCTTCCGCCATGGTGGCGTTGATGATGCGGTGAATGGCGACCGCGGCCTCGCGCAGGCCCATCGCCAGCGGCCCCGCCACCTCGCGCTCGATCGCCGCGGCCGCCGCATCGGCGTCCAGGGGTAGCTCCCCCGCGGCGAAGCGGGCGGGGTCCACCAGCCCCAGCACCACGGAGGCGTCTAGCACCGCCGGGCACGTCCCGCCGCGGCCGTAGCAGGCGGGACCGGGCGCCGCACCGGCCGAGCGCGGCCCGACCCGGAGCCCGCCCGCATCGTCGATCCACGCGATGGAGCCGCCACCCGCCGCGATGGCCAGCACGTCGGCCGTGGGCACGCGCACGGGAAAGGTGCCGATCATGCCGTCCATCCGCAGCGCTGGCGCGCCGCCGCGGATCACCGCCACATCCGCGCTGGTGCCGCCAACATCGATCGAGACGCCCTCGGTGAAGCCCGCCTCCCACAGCACCGCCGCCGCGCCGATCGCGGCGGCCGAGGGGCCAGAAAGTGTGAGGCGGATCGGCTTGTCCCGGGCGGCGGCGGCGCCAAGCAGCCCACCGCGGGAATGCATGACCTGCAGCGGCACGCCCAGGCCCACCGCGCCGATGATCGTCTCGATGCGGCCAAGGTAGTCACTCATCACCGGCTTCAGCGCAGCATCGAATGCGGTGGCGCAGGTCCGCTCGTATTCGCGCGGCGCGGGATCCACCTCGGAGGAAAGGGAAACGGCCATGCCAGGAAGGGTGGCCTGTACGATCTCCCGGGCGCGCCGTTCGTGAACCGGATCCAGGAATGCGAACAGGAAGCAGATCGCCACGGCCTTGGCGCCCTCTGCCTCCAGCGCTTTTGCGGCTCTCGCCACCTCTGCCTCGTCCAGAGGCTCCCACACCGTGCCGTCGGCGCCAATTCGCTCCGTCACCTCGATCCGGCGCGCGGCCGGGATCAGTGCCACCGGCGTCTGCGGGCCGAAAAGCAGGTCGTAGTTGGATGCCCGCGTCATGCGGCCGAGCTCGATGACGTCGCCGAAGCCGCGCGTGGTAATGAGCCCGACCGGGGCGGCCGTGTTCTCCAGGATAGCGTTGGTGGCGACCGTGGTGCCATGAAGGAAGCGGCGCACGTCCTCGGCCCCACCATCTCCAAGCAGGCGCTGGAGCGCCTGGCCTACTGCCCGAGCGGGGTCGTCCGGTGTGCTCGGCACCTTCAAAGAGCGGAGTGAGCCATCCATGCCGCGCAACACAGCATCCGTGAAGGTGCCGCCGATATCAATTCCAATGTCCACGCCGTCCGACCCCTTCGCCCTTCGGTGGCGTGCTCAATTCAAGCTCACGCTGCCCTCGCGCGCAACCTTGCCCCGTTTTGCTATTCCGGCCAGCACAGAAGGGGCGAAGTTAGCCTGGCCCGTGGCTTACATGCGAACTCCTTGCTCGCCCAAGCCGCGCCTCACCGACGACTCCGTGACGCTCCACCCCGGCGTGCAACCGCCTGTGTGGGGGAGAGCGGCTTCGTTATCGCCAGGTCCCTGGGACGGACCCGACCAGCCGGGTCCTACGCCCCAAAGCCCCGCCGGAAGTCGGTCAGGGTGGCATGGTGGAAGCTGTCCCTTCCATCTCACGCTTCGCTCCAATTGAAGATGGAGCCAAGTGAAGATCGGCTCCGCCCACAATGTCAGTGCTCATCCAAGGTCTGCTCCTAACGAGCCAGTGCGTCATTCCACTCCTACAGTCCAGCGCAACTGCCAAGATGTGCGGTTTGCAAGCTGGTGTTAGCCAAGGACCAGATAGGTGGGGCGCGACCGTTTGTTGCAGTTGCTGTCCTCATTGCCTGATTGGATGCACCCGCGTCCCAACTCGCACCGCTGCGTCAGCTGATTGGTAGGGCTTTCGGTAGGCAGGAACAGCAAGCTATCGTCGAACTCAGCCCAGCAAAAACGGGCGCCCCTGCTAATGGGAAGGACGAAGACCAGGAATGCTGAACCGTCGTCACACACTGGCGCTGGCGGGTCTATCCGTCGGCGCCACAATGCCACGGACGGCGTTCGCCGCCTGGCCTGATCGCCCATTGCGCGTTGTTGTGCCCTACGCTGCGGGCGGAAACATCGATGTTGTGAGCCGCTTGCTTGCGCCATCGCTTTCAGAACGTTTCGGCCAGCCAGTAGTGGTGGACAACCGTCCCGGCGCTGGAGGCAGCCTTGGTGCCGAACAGGTCGCTCGCGCAGCTCCCGATGGCTATACGCTGCTCGCCGGCTCCAACGGTCCGATTACGGTGAACCCGCTGGTGCAGGCACGCCTGCCCTACGAACCACTTCGTGATTTCACACCGATCGCACTGGTGAATGCCGTGCCATTGGTGCTGATGGTAACCAACGGTACCACCGCCACCAACATCCAAGAGGCCGTGGCGCTGTCGAAGGCACAAGCAGGCGTCTTCACAACCGGGACGCCGGGCGCCGGCAGCACGGCTCATCTAACGCTTGAGCTGTTCAACAGCGCCACAGGCGCCACGCTGGTGCATGTCCCCTACCGTGGTGGCGGCGCCATTGTGCCGGACTTCATGTCCGGCAACATCCGCGCGATGTTTACGGAACTCTCGACTGCCCTGCCACTGCACAAGGATAAGAAGGGCCGGATTCTTGCTATCGCATCAGCACACCGATCAACACTCCTGCCAGAGGTTCCCACCTTCATTGAGGCCGGAGTGCCCGACTTCGTTGCAGCCAGTTATTGCGGGTTGCTAGCCCCACGTGCCACGCCTGCATCGGTTGTCACTGCGCTGCAAGACGCCATCGTGGCCACCACATCCAGTTCCGACATACGGGCGAAGCTAGAGGCTCTTGGCTCCGAGATGGCCTCCGGTACCGAGCAGACGCCAGCGGGCTTTACTGCCTTCCTGCAGCGGCAAGCGGCCGACGCACGGCGCGCTGCCGAGCTCGCAGGACTCAAGCCGGAATGAGCGGCCCGGATCAACGTGTCCCGCCCGGTGCCTGGGATTGTCACTGCCATGTTTTCGGCCCTGCCAAACACTTCCCCTATGCGGAGCCGCGCTCCTACACGCCAGATGACGCACCACTCGAAGCGTATCTTGCCCTGCTGGACCGTCTGGGTCTGGAACGTGGCGTCATTGTTCAGTCGAGCGCCTATGACCGTGACAACCGCGCCACCCTCGATGCGCTTCGCCGCGCCCCCGATCGCCGGAGGGGCATCGGCGTTGGCGGCGCGGAGCTGACGCCCACCATTCTACGTGAACGGCACAAGGCAGGCATCCGAGGCCTGCGCGCAAACGAGTATCGCCGGGCAGGCCAAGCGGCCTACTATGGTGGAGTCAGGCTTGATGAAGTTGAACCTTTCTCTCCTGTGCTGGCGGAGCTGGGCTGGCATCTTCAGCTCTGGATCGACGCCGCGGACCTGCCGGACCTCATGCCGCGCCTCGCCCGCATGAGGATCCCGGTCGTGGTGGACCACATGGGCCGATTGCACCACAGCCGCGGCACGAGTGATCCGGGTTTTCAGGCGCTGAGACGGGGCGTGGCCGAGGGGCAACTCTGGGCGAAGGTCTCCGGCACCTATCGTCTGGGTGCAACCGCACCGGACTATGCGGAGGCACGCCCGTTCCATGAGGCCCTGGTCGCCGCCAACCCCGATCAACTCGTCTGGGTCACGGACTGCCCTCATCCTCGCCCGGAAGGCGGTGCACCCAATGCTGCACGGCTGCTGCAGGTCTTCCTAAGCTGGACGCCAGAGCCGGCCCGGCAACGCATTCTCGTCCGTGACGCCGAGGCTCTCTACGAATTTCCACCCATCACACGGAACAGATAATCGCCAACGCTTCCGCAAGCAGCCAACCTTCAGCAGGTTCTGGCGCACCGTGTTCCTAGCGGCTGCCGGTGGGTTCAGAGGTGCCTCGCCAATTGCAGCGGGTGCTGGGCAGCGGCGCTCAGGATCTGAGCCTGGGTGGGTGAGAGCGGCTTTGCCCATGACTTGTTTGAGACTTGCGGGGCGGCCACTCTCCATCGAACGACAAGATTTTTGGAGAGGCGTGCAATGATCGACAGGCGTGGCCTGCTAGGGGCATCCCTGGCGTGTGGTGTGATGCGGACAGCTTTGGCTCAACCCGTTTGGCCGGACCGGCCGGTGCGTGTGGTGGTGCCGTTTCCACCTGGCGGGTCCAACGATATCGTCGCGCGCCTTCTCTGCGAGACGCTTCGGGAGCGTACGGGGCAGCCTTGGCTTGTGGAGAACCGCTCTGGCGCCGGTGGCAACATCGGGAGCGACGCCGTGGCCAAGTCGGCGCCGGACGGCACGACTTTGCTGCTGACCGCGCCAGGGCCGCTAACCATCAACAACGCGCTGTTCCCTAGCATGCCCTACCTTGCCGCGCGCGATTTCGTGCCCCTCGCCCTTATTGCCTCCGTGCCGATCGTGCTGATGACGGGGCCTGATCTCGCAGCGGGCGACGTGAAGGCGCTGATCGCCTTAGCCAAGGCGCGGCCAGGCCAGATCGCCTTCGGCTCCTCGGGCAATGGCACCACCAATCATCTAGCCGGCGAGTTGTTCCGCAGCATGGCTGGGATTGACATTGTGCATGTGCCGTATCGAGGAGCTGCGCCCGCGATGACGGATCTGGTGGGCGGCCAGATCGGGATGCTGTTCGACAACCTGCCCGCGGTGCTGCCGCAGGTTCGGGACGGGCGGGTGCGCGCCCTGGCTGTTGCGGGAGCCAAGCGGGCCGAAGCCCTTCCCAGCGTTCCCACCATGGCGGAAGCGGGGCTGCCGGGCTTCCAGGCTGAGGCTTGGTTCGGGATAGTCGGTCCGACCGGCATGGCGCCGGCTCTTTGTGGTCGCTTGACGGCTTTGGTCTCGGAGGCGCTGTCCGATCCGGGGCTGCGGACGAAGCTGGCCTCCACTGGGGCCGAACCCGGATCGCTGGTCGGGGATGCCTTCGGGGCATTCCTTGCGCGGGAGCGGGAGACGTGGTCGCAGGTAATCGAGTCGTCGGGTGCTCGGGCAGGGTGATACCACAGACCAGAACCCCGTTGCTCGGGTGACGGCAGGCAGCCAGCCCGCAGGGGAAGAGCCCCTATCGCTCATTCTCCGAAAATGAAGTCTCGCACCAACATGGCGGTTCGGTCGGGATCGGAGGCGGCGACGTGGTAGGAATCGCTCTCCAATACCACCAGGAGTGAGTGCGAGATGCGCTCCTGCCAAGCGCGCACCTCTTCCACGGAGCCGAGGCCGCTGCCAGTGGTTGTGACGACGAGTGTGCGGGCTTGGATGTGTTCCACCTCGGCGGTCACGTCCACGGTGGGCACCATCTGCAGGAAGCCATCCAGCGTCGAGGCAGCGGTCTGAGACATCAGATCTTCCCACCATTGTAGCTGCGCCGGGCTCATACGGGTGCCCAGGCGGCCAGCGTTGGAGCCTCGCACCCAGGGACGCACGCCCTCAGCAGCGATCTGGGCGCGCCAGCCCGGGGTGCGTGCGGCCATGTTGGTGAGGGACGCCGGCCCACCAAGGACAGCGAGTCGATCTACCAGCTCGGGGTGCCGGGCAGCCGTGGCCAGGGCAATGGTGCCGCCGATCTTGCCACCAGCGAGATGCACGCGCGGCGCGCCGAGATGGAAGATGAGGGCGGCAACGTCCGCGACGAGGCTATCGAGATGCCAGGGATGGTCGGCTGGCAGGGCAGGCGAGCGGCCGTAGCCGCGCAGGTCCATCCGCACCACGCGCGCCCGGCGGGCGAGGTAGGGAACGAAGGCGCGGAACGCCTCCCCGCTTTCGGCCAAACCATGCAGCATCAGGACAGTGGGAGAGGGTGCCCAAGGATCGGTGAAGTCGTCCACGGTGTAATGGATGGACACGCCGGGAGCGGTCTCAAGCAGGGGCATGGAGGCGTTCCTCAGATGCAGCGTGTGCCGCCGCCGTCGACGTCGATCATCGTGCCGGTTATGTAGCCGGCGCGGTCGGAGCACAAGAAAGCGACGAGGCCCGCCACCTCCTCCGGCGTCCCGAGGCGGCGGAGCGCAGTGCTCTCGATCGCAGCCTGGTTCTCGGCATCCGCGCTACGGCCTGTCTCGGCGGCGCCTTGGGCGGTCAGCGTGTCCCAGCGTGGAGTCTGGATAGGGCCAGGATTTACACCGGTGACGAGCACGTTGTCACCGGCGCATTCCTGCGCCAGTGCATGGGTGAAGGCGAGCAGGGAGGCGTTGACAGAACTTCCGACGATGTAGTTCGCGCGGGGTTGGTGACCAGAGCGGCCGATGATGTTAATCACGCGCCCCCAGCGCCGCTTCCGCATCGCGGGCGTCAGTGCGCGCGCGCAGCGCGCATAGCCCATGAGCTTTAGGTTGATCGACTTCGCCCAGGTAGCGTCCGGAGTTTCACCGATTCGCCCCATCGGTGTGGCGCCGGCATTGTTCACGAGGATGTCCACCTCTCCAAGCTCATCAATGGCCTGCTGCATCGCCGCGTCCACCGCTTCAGCGCTGGAGAGGTCGGCGGCAATCGGGATGACGGTTGCGCCAGTCTCGGCGGCCAGAGCGCTTGCCGCTTCCCCAAGGCGAGCGGCATCGCGGGCCACAATCGCGACGGACACCCCTTCCCTTCCAAGCTCCCGCGCAATGGATCGGCCAATACCGAGCGAACCGCCGGTTACCACGGCTCGACGGCCGCGCAGGGCGAGGTCCATCGCGCCTTCCTCCTTTTGGTAGGGCCGCACAGTTCCTGTGCCAGGGTAGGGTGTCAATTGTTGGAGATCACAAGCACCGCATCTGGCAGCCCGGCCCTGAGCATAATCCGGAAGACCGTGCTGCGGGCAGCCGCGGGCAGATTTGCAGGCGCCTCCGCCAGACGGGCTGGGTGTTGGACGGCCGAGGTGAGGATCTGCGCCTGTGTGGGGGGGAGCGGCTTCGTCATCGTCAGTCCCTGGATCGGACCCGAGCAGCCGGGTCCTACAACCCAGAGCCCTGACGAGCGGGGGTCCGGGTGGCGGGTGAAGGTGTAAGCTTGCCCTCGCGCCACTGACGCTTCGCTCTGGGCCGGGATGAAGCCAAGTGTTTCATCTCCACGGGCCGGAGAACCTGTCTCCCGCTCCGACCCTTTGAACAGGCAGGGGTAGGTGGGCAACGCAGCATCAGCGCGGGATCGGCTACGCGGGCGGGCAGGCGAGGTGTGGTGGCCCGCGAACCAAGGGAGCAGTCCTCGATCAAGTCCCACGATCCGACCAGCACTCAGATGATCCTCTTTCCCGTTTCCGGCCAGTGCGCGCGGCGCAGCGCCTTCTTGTCCACCTTCCCGTGCGGCAGGCGGGGAAGGTGCGGCACGAACTCCACGTGGCGCGGTTTCTTGTAGGACGCAATGCGGGCGCGCACGTGTTCGATCAGCCCTGCCGCGTCCAGCGCCGCGGTCGGGCACAGGACGACATAGGCCATCACTGCCTCGCCCCAGCGCTCGTCGGGCACGCCGATTACCGCGCATTCCGCCACGCCGGCATGGCTGAGGCAGGCCTCCTCCACCTCGCGGCTGTGCACGTTCTCCCCACCGGAAACGATCACGTCCTTCTTGCGGTCCAGCAGGTGCAGGTAGCCGTCGGCGTCAATCCGGCCGATATCGCCGGTGCGCAGCCAGCCGCCGGGCGTGAAGGCGGCCTCGGTCTGCGCGGGGTTCCGCCAGTAGCCGGACATGGCGCCAGGGGAGCGGAGCAGCACCTCGCCCTCCTCCGCGTCGTCCCCTGCGTCGTCCACGATCCGCAGTTCCGTCCCGTGATAGGGCTGGCCGGCGGAGGCGAGGCGGGCGGCTTCCCCCGATCCCTCCGGCGCGTCCAGTTCCTGCTGGAAGGGCAGCAGGATGGAGGAGGCGACGTGCTCCGTCATGCCGTAGAGCTGATGGAAAATGGGCCCGAAGGCTGCGACGGCCCGCCGCAGTTCTCTCACCGGCACGGGGGCGGAGCCGTAATGGATGCGCTTCAAGGAGGAGAGGTCGTGGTGCTCCCGCGCGGGGTGCTCCACCAGGGTCTTCACCATCACGGGCGCCAAGTGCGCGGCGGTGGCGCGCTCCTCCTCGATTGCACGGAACACCGCCTCCGGGTCGAAGCGCGGCAGTAGCACGCAGGAGCCGCCCATATACTGCACGGAGAGCCACTCGATCTTCGCGCCTACGTGGAAAAGAGGCATGGTGACGAGCACGCGGTCGGTCGGGCGCAGCCCGGCCTCGCAGGCGATGGCGCGGGCGGAGTGCAGCATCGCGCCCTGCGCCAGCACTGCGCCCTTCGGCGTGCCCGTAGTGCCGGAGGTGTAGATGATGAAGGCGGGGTCCTCCGGCGCCGAGGCTGGGTCCTCTCCCTCCTCCGCACCGGCCAGAAGCGCCTCGTAGTCCACCGCGCCCGGCTGCACGGCACCGATCGAGACCAGCAGGGAGGGGCGCGCGGGCAGGGCCGCGACGGCGGCCGCGTAGCCGTCCTCGAAGAGGAGCGCAGCGGGACCGGCGTCCGCCACGATGGCCGCCAGCTCCGGCGCAGCAAGCCGCCAGTTCAAGGGGACGAGGATGAAGCCGCCCAGCTCCGCCGCGCCGTAGGCCTCTAGCATCTCCGCGCGGTTCTGGGACAGCACGCCCACCCGGTCCCCCGGGCGCACGCCCTTTGCGGCCAGGGCCGCGCGCAAGCGGCGCATCCGCGCCAGGTGCTCCGCATGGGTCCAGTTCCGCCCCTCATTCATCAGCGCCGGCCGGCGGGCGTGGAGGGCGGCGTTGCGCCGGAGGAGATCGGCGAGGGTTCGCATGATGTGTCCTTGCCTCAGGGATGCAGCCGGGCAATCGCCGCCCAATCGGCGCGGTCGACGGCGCGTCCGGCGGGAAGCGCCACGCGGCCGCCGCGCAGCACGGGTGGCTCGCGTGTCAGCGGGCGCTCGAAGAGAAGAAAGGTGGAGGTTTCGGCCGACGGCCCGGCGGGCAGGCGCGTGGCGAGGCGCCAAGTCGCGCCCGCGCCGAGATCGCTCTCCCCAAACAACCCGATCCCGACCTCCGCGCCGAGCACCGCCGCGCGGGCGGCGATCGCCTCCGTCAGGCCCGGACCCACGCGGCCGGGCTTCACACCGAAGGCCCGCGCACCCCGCGCGAGGAAGAGGTCCGCGTCTCCCTCCGACCACACCGCCGCGTCCACAAGGATCGGCGTGGCGCAGGCGGCCTGCAGCCGGTTGAAGGAGTCGTCCGGGCGAAGGGTCGCCGGGTCCTCCACATGGGTCAGCCCCGCCTCCCCCAGCGCCGCGACGTGACGAAGCAGTTCGGGGCTTTCGGGGTAGAGCCCGTTCATGTCCAGCGTCAGCGCCACATCCGGCCCCACAGCGGCGCGCACGGCGCGGATCGTCCCCAGGTCGCGCGCGAAGCCTCGCCCGCCTTTCAGCTTCAGCGCGCGGAAGCCGTGCGCCGCCATGGCGGCCTCCGCTTCCCGCGCCATGGCCGCAGGCTCCTTCAGCGTGATCGTCCAGGAGAGCGGGATCTCGCCGCCCGGCCCGTCCTCCTCCAGCAGGTCGCGGATCGCGGCATCGGCCATCGCCTTCGCCGTCGCGTTCTCCGGCACGCGCGCCAGGGCGTGCCGGACGGCGCCGGGTGCGGAGAGGTCCAGCCCGATGAGGCGCGGCAGCACCACCTCCTCCAGCGTGGCGGAGAGGGAGCGGAGCGTATGGCCGGACCAAGTGGGCTTGACCGTGCCCTCGGCGGCCCCTTCCCGCCCGTCCTCGGCCCGCAGGCGAAGGACCAGCAGGTCCGCCGCCACCTCCGCGACATCCGACCACTCGACCGGCGCCCGGTAGGGCAGGCGCACGGGATGCAGGGACCAGCCGGCGAGGCGCATGACTAGTCGATCATCGCGCCGGAGGCCTCGACCACCCGTGACCAGCGGATGGAGTCCTCGCGCAGGAAGCGGGCGAATTCGGCGGGCGGGAGATGCCGGGTCTCCGCCCCGCCGCGGGCCAGGGCATCCCGCACGCGCGGATCGGCCTGCGCCGCCGCGGTGGCCTCCGAAAGCCGTACCGCGACGGGTTCCGGCAGCCCGGTCGGGCCGAACAGCCCGTACCAGGCCACCGCCTCATATCCCGGGTAGCCGCTCTCGGCCACCGTCGGCAGGGCGGGCGCGAGAGGGGAACGGCGCGCGCCCGTCACCGCCAGCGCGCGCAGCCGGCCCGTCTCGGCATGGGGCAGCACGGCGGGGGCGGTGAAGGCCATCACCGTCACTCGCTTGGCCAACAGGTCGTTCAGCGCGGCGGGGCCGCCGGGATAGGGCACGTGCATCATGTCGATGCGCGCCATCGTTTTCAGCAGCTCCACCGCCAGGTGCCCGCTGCTGCCATTGCCGCCGGAGGCGTAAGCGATGCGGCTAGGCCTCGCGCGCGCTGCCGCCACCAGCCCCTCCAGGCTGTCCACGCCGAGGGAGGGGTGGACCACGATGACGTTCGGCGCCTCCGCCGCCAGCGCCACCGGGGCGGTGTCGCGCAGCGGGTCGTGCGGCATGCGCTTGTAGAGGTGCGGGTTGATCGTGTGCGTCGGGCTGGCGCCGAGCAGCAGCGTGTGGCCATCCGCCGCCGCGCGCACCACCATGTCCGTGCCCAGCGTGCCGTTGGCGCCGGGGCGGTTGTCCACCACGAAGGGCTTGCCGAAGGCGCGGGACAGCTCCGGCACCAGCAGCCGCGCGACGAGGTCCGCCGTGCCCGCCGCGGGGAAGGGCACGATCACCGTCACCGGCCGGTCCGGCCAGGACTGCGCGCGGGCCACGGCCGGCGCGGCTAGCAGGGGCAGCGCGAGCACCGCCCGGCGGGAGAGGCCCTCACGCGGCATAGCGGCCCTCCAGCAGTTCGCGGGCGATGGTGTTGCGGTGAATCTCCGTGGTGCCGTATCCCACGGACATGCCGCGCACGTCGCGGAAGTAGCGCTCGAAGGGGAACTCCTCGGAAAGGCCGTAGCCGCCGCAGAGCTGCATCGCCGTGTTCGTCACGCGCACCGACATCTCGTTGACGAAGGTCTTGGCGACGGAGGCGTCCATCGGCGTCGCCGCCCCCGCATCGATCCGCCGCGCCGCCCGCCAGAGCAGGGCGCGCCCGGCCTCCAGGTCCATCGCCATGTCCGCTAAGCGCCATTGCAGGCCCTGGAATTCCGCGAGCGACTTCCCGAACTGCCTGCGGTCCTTCAAATAGGCCGTCGCCCCGTCCAGCGCCGCGCCTGCCACGCCGAGGCAGACGGTGGGATTCCCCGCGATCCGATCCGCGTCCAGCACCTTGAACAGGTGGCGCATCCCGCCCGCCGGCACGATCACGTTCTCCGCGGGAATGCGGCAGGCGTCGAAGGTCAAGCCGGCCATGCCCGTGGCGCGCAGCCCGATCAGGTCCAGGTGGTTGCCGATGGTGAAGCCGGGCGTGCCGCGCTCCACCAGCACAGCGCCCACGCCGCGCATCCCCGGATCGTCGGAGAGGCGCACGAGGACGAGGAAAAGGTCCGCAACCTGGGCGCAGGAACACCATGTCTTGGCGCCGTCGATCACGTAGGAATCGCTGTCCTTCCGCGCCCGGGTCCGCACGGCGGCCACGTCCGAACCCGCCTCCGGCTCGCTCATGCTCCAGGCCGCCAGCGCCTCTCCCTTCACGAAGCGGGGCAGCCAGCGGCGTTTCTGCTCCTCCGTGCCGAGGTGCAGGATGCTGCGCGGCGTCGCGCCATCGGTGGTGCTGAGCAGGATAGCGGTGTTGGCGCAGGCGCGCGCCACCTGCTCCATCACGACCACCGTGTCGAACAGGGAGAGGCCGGCGCCGCCATATTCCTCGGGGATGAAGGTGCCGCAGAAGCCGTGCTCCGCCAGCACGCGCAGATTTTCCACGGGGGGCTCGTAGTCGCGGTCGGCCTTGGCGGCGCAGGGGCGGAAATGCTCCTCCGCCATGGCGCGCGCCGTCTCCTGGATCAGGCGTTGGTCGTCGTTCAGCTCGGGCTCTCTCACGGGCGCCTCACTCCGGCTTCGCGCCGGTGTCGCGGACCACCCCGGCCCACATGCGGCTCTCCTCCGCCACGTGGCGGGCGAAGGGCTCCGGCCCGGGCGGCACGGGTTCGACGCCGAGCGTCGCGAAGCGCGAGCGCACCTCCTCATTCTCCAGCGCGCCGCGCAGGGTGGCCTGCAGCCGAGCCATGGCGGGCTCCGGCGTGCCGGCGGGCGCGACCAGGCCGTACCAGGTGGTCATGCCGAAGCCCGGCACGGTGCGGGCCACCGGCGGCCAGTCCGGGAAGGCCTTGACCCCTTCCGCCGGGCTCACGCCCAGCACGCGCAGCCGCCCCGCCTCGATCTGCGGCACCGCGGAGGTGAGGCCGACGAAGCCGAGCTGCACCTCGCCGGTCGCGATGGCCTGCATGGCCGGCGCCACGCCGCGATAGGGCACGGCGACGATGCGCGTGCCCGTCAGGCTCTTGAACCACTCCATCGCCAGCCCGTGCACGCTGCCGGGCCCGAGCGAGGCGTAGGAAAGCCCGTCCGGCTTCGCCTTCAGCACTGCGATCAGCTCCGCCACGTTCCGCGCGGGCACGGAAGGATGCGCGGCGAGCGCGAAGGGCACGGCGCAGAGCAGCCCGATCGGCCGCAAATCCTTCGCGATGTCGTAGGGCACGCTGGGATACAGCGCGGGATTGATGGTGGAGGTGTTGGTAACGAGCCCGATCGTGTGCCCATCGGGTGCCGCGCGCGCCACCGCCTCCGTGCCCACCATCTCCGAGGCGCCGGGCCGGTTCTCGATGGCGATGGGCTGCCCGAGCGTGTCCTGCATGGCCTTCGCGACCAGCCGCGCGGCCACGTCCGTGCCCCCGCCCGGTGTATAGGGAACGATGAGCCGGATCGGCCGGATCGGTGTCCACTCCGGTGCCCGGGCCTGGGCCCGCGCCACCGCCGGCGCCAGCAGCAGGGCGCCGAGCGCCCGGCGGGTGATTGCGCTACGCATCCCCACTCTCCTCCCCGGCGGCGTTGCTCGCCGTCTCATCCTCCACGCGCAGCCAGATCTCGCGCGCCATGGGGTGACGGATCTCCTCCGCGATATGGCCGACGAGGCCGACGGCCCGCCCGATCACCGCCAGCCCGCGGCAGAGCCGCCAGTCCAGCCCCATGTCCGACGCCACCGCCCCGATCGCGCCCGTGGCGTTCACCGGCAGCGACTTGCCCGAGGCCGCCTCCGCCGCGCGCGAGAGGGCCCGCATCAGCGCGACATGCCGCCCGGCAATGCCGTGCTCCTCCGCCAGGGCGAAGAGAACGGGCGTGCGGGGATCGATCGGCTTGTGGAGGGGATGGCCGATGCCGGGGATGGTGGCCTTGCGCCCGAAGCGCTCCGCCACGATGTCCCTCGCCATCGCATCCAGGTCGGCATCACCGGGCGTGCCGCGCAGAGCATCCTGGACCAGCTTCGCCGCACCCTCCGCCGTGCCGGCAAAGGTGGTGCCCATGCCGCAGAGCCCCGCCGCGACCGCCGCCTGCAAGGATTCCGGCGCGCCGAGATAGGTCAGCCGCGTGGCGATCGCCATCGGCGTCATCCCGTGCTCCACCAGCACCACCAGCAGCGCGTCGAAGACCTTCGATTCTCCGGGCGTCGGCTCCCGCCCCGTGATCTCCAGCCAGGCCATGTCGGAGAGTGAGATCTTGCCCAGCAGGTCGCGGCAGAGGTCGCGTCCTTGCACCAGGATCCGGTCCGGCGTGCTGCGCCCCATGCCGGAACGGAGAGGTGTCTGTTTCATGCGCGCCCCGCGTAGAGATCGAGCACCTGGCGGGCGATGGCGTCGCGCATCACCTCCGCAGGGCCCTCAGTGATGGTGAAGGACCGTGCCTCCCGCCACATGCGCTCGATCGGTAGCGCGGTGGTCAGGCCCGATCCGCCGTGGATCTGCAGGCAGCGATCGGCGGCGCGCAGGGCGCATTCCGTGCCTTCCACCTTCGCCAGCCAGGAGGGCAGGCGCGCATCCGCCCCCGCATCCATCGCCGCCGCTGCGCGCAGGGTCAGCGCGCGGGCGGATTGCAACTCCCGGTAGGTGTCGGCCAGCATGAAGCGCACGGATTGGCGGTCGGCCAGCGGCGCGCCGAAGGTGGTGCGCGCCCGCGCCTGGGCCGCGCCCATCTCCAGGCAGCGCTCCGCCACGCCGCAGGACCGCGCGCCATGCCGCATCACGCGGCCATGGGTGATCCAGGCCTGGCCGAGGCGGAAGCCGTCGCCCTCCTCCCCCACCCGGTCCTCGGCCGGCACGCGCACCCCGTCCAGCACCACCTCGCAGGGCCGGTCGCCGGAGACGGTCGGCTCGCCCGCGCCCACGCTCGCGCCGAGCGCGCGGAGATCGACCAGGAAAAGAGAGAGGCCGCGCGCCCCCTTCGCGGGATCGGTGCGCGCCACCACCTGAGCGAAATCCGCCTTTTCGGCGCCGGTGATGAAGCGCTTCGTTCCGGTAATGAGGTAGCCACCCCCGTCCCGCACGGCGCGCGTCCGCATGGCGCCGGGGTCGGACCCTGCATCGGCCTCGGTCTGGGCGAAGCAGGGCACACGCTCCCCGTGCAGCACCGGGTCCAGCCAGCGCGCGCGCTGCTCTCCGCGCAGCCCCGCCAGCACGGCGCCGACCAGCGGGCCGAACACGAAGGACTCCCGCGCGGGAAGCGCCGCGGCGCGCCCCAGCTCCTCCCAGAACACGGTCTGCACCAGATGGGACAGGCCCGGCCCGCCCGCCTCCTCCGGCACGTCCAGTGCGTGCAGGCCCAGCGCGGCGGCCTCGTCCCGCAGACGCTCCTTCACCGCCATCGGCACGCCGCCGGGGTGCTGCGCCTCCAGCGGGATCAGCCGCTCATCCACGAAGTGGCGCATCGTGTCGCGCAACAGGCGCGCCTCCTCCGCCTCGGGCGGCACGGCCACGTCAAGCACCGGCGGGCCTCCCGCCCAGGCCGGGCTTGAAGGCCTTATCGAGGAAGCCCTGCGCCCCCTTCTCCCGCCAGCTCCCGCTTTGGCGGTGCGTCAGCTCGTGGTACTTGGCGCTGACATAGTCCTGCGCCGCATCGTGTGACATCTCCTGCGCCAGCCAAAAGGATTCTTTTGTCGCCCGCAGCGCGAAGGAATCCTTAGAGGCGATCTCCCGCGCCAGGGCCAGGGTCTCCTCCCGCAGCCGCGCGGCGGGCACGGCGAGGTTCACCAGCCCCATCCGCTCCGCCACCCGCCCGTCGAAGGGGCGGCCGGTCATGGCGTGCAGCAGCCCGTCCTTCGGCCGCGCCAGCCGCGTGAGTGAGCGGGTCACGGGCCCCGCGGGGAACATGCCGAAATTGATCTCCGACACGCCGAAGGTTGCCTCCTCCGCCGCCATCGCCAGGTCGCAGGATTCGACGAGGTTCACTCCGCCGCCGAAGGTGTAGCCGTTCACCATGGCGATCACCGGCTTGGGCAGGCGCCGCAGCGTGCGGGCGCGCCACTCATAGGTCAGGCGGTCGATGCGGTCGTACTCGTCCGGCCGGTCCTTCAGCCCGACGAGGAACTCCTTGATGTCCATCCCCCCGCAGAAGGCCTCCCCCGCGCCGGTGAGGACGATCACGCGCGTCTCCGCGTCGTAGCGCAGCCATTCCAGCGCTGCCGCCGCCTCCTCGTTCATGCGGGGGTTCATGGCGTTACGCTTGGCCGGGCGGTTGAGGGTGAGGAATGTGACGCCCCCCTCCTCCCGGCTCACGGCGATCGTTTCCCAGGCGGGGATCTCGGACATGCTGGGCTCCGTCATGCGAAGGCGAGGAGGATGCTGCGGCCGACCAGGGCGGGCTTCGCCGCGCCCTCCAGTTCCACCACCACGTCGATCTCGATGCGCGTGCCCCCGCCGGCGGCAGGCTCGACCGCGGCCAGGGTGCCGCGCAGGCGCAGCCGGTCCCCGGCGCGCACGGGGGCGGTGAAGCGCAGCCGCTCCATCCCGTAGTTGAACCAGCGCGCGGCGCACCGGACCTGCAGCCCTTCCTGCAGCATCGACGTCGTCATCGACAGCGTCAGGAAGCCCTGGGCGATCACGCCACCGAAGGAGGTCTCCTTTGCCGCGCGCGCGGGATCGGTGTGGATCCAGTGGTCGTCGCCGCTCAGCCCGGCGAAAGCCGCGATCTGCGCCTCCGTCACCGCGCGCCAGGGACCGGGCCCGATCGGGTCGCCGATATGGGCCGCGAGGTCAGCCGGGTTCTCCACGCTCAGCACCGGCCTAATCCAGCCGCAATTCCATGGCGCGCAGGCGGCCGGCCATGCGCGGCACATCCTCCCTCAGCACGGCCGCGAAGGCCTCCCGCCCGCCGGGCATGGGCACCAGCCCCTGCGCTTCCACGAAGCGCGCCTGCCATTCCGGCGCGGCGACCGCGGCGGCGAAGGCGGCGGAGAGGCGGTCCAGCACGGGCGCGGGCGTCTCTGCCGGCGCGGCCACGGCGAACCAGGCGCGGGAGAGAAGGGCGGGGAAGCCCGCCTCCACGACCGTGGGCACCTCCGGCAGCGTTGGTTGCCGCTTCTCGTCCAGCACCGCCAGCGCCCGCAGCGCCCCGGCCCGCACCTGCGGCAGGCCCTGCGCCTGGGAGGCAAACAGGATCTGGATCTGGTCGGCCAGCAGCGCCGGCACCGTCTCCGCCACGCCGCGGAATGGCACGTGGACGATGTCGATGCCCGCCGCCATGCGGAAGGCCTCCGCCTCCACATGCGGCGGCGAGCCCGGACCGAAGGAGCCGTAGTTCAGCGCCCCCGGCCTCGCCTTAGCCAGCGCCACGAGATCGGCCACCGAGCGCACGGGGAGCGTGGCGGGGACGAGAAGGCACTCCACCGTCGCCGCCAGCAGGGAGACCGGCGCGAAGTCCTTCGCGGGGTCGTAGGGCAGCTTGGAGAAGACGTGCTGGTTGACCGTGAAGGCTGCATCCGAGGCCAGGAGCAGCGTGTAGCCATCCGGCGCCGCCCGAGCCACGGCCTGGGCCGCCACCACCTGGCTGCCACCGGGCCGCGGGTCCACCACCACGGGCTGGCCGAGCGCGGCGGAAAGGGCCGGGCCCAGCCCGCGCGCCAGCCCGTCCGCCAGCCCGCCGGCGGGGAAGGAGAGGACGAGGCGGATGGGGCGGCTGGGAAAGTCCTGCGCCCGCACCACGGACGGCGCCGCCAGAAGGGCGGGCATGATGGCGCAGATCGCCCGTCGGCCGAGGGCCATGGCGCGCTTCCTCCTCCGTGGCGCTGCCGTGCTTCCGGCGCACCTGTTAGGGGAAAGCTAGGCCCGGACGGTGCCGCGCTTGCACCCATCGTTCCGCCATGCTCACCATGAACGCCATGAATATCCGGAACCTGGACCTCAACCTCCTCCTGGTCTTCGAGGCGGTGGCGCAGACCCGCAGCATGACGGCGGCCGGCCGCCGCCTCGGCCAGGCGCAGCCCACCGTCAGCCACGCCCTGGCCCGGCTGCGGCGCCTCTGCGGCGACCCACTCTTCGTCCGCACCCGCAGCGGGGTGGAGCCCACCCCCTATGCCCAGCGCCTGATCGGCCCCGTCACCCACGCGCTGGACACGGTGCGGGCGGGCTTCGCGCGGGAAGGTCCCTTCAACCCCGTTACCAGCGAGCGGGTCTTCACCGTCCTCCTTTCTGATGTCGGGCAGGCGGCCTTCCTGCCGCCCCTGGCCCGGCGGCTGGCCACGGAGGCGCCTGGCGCCGCCCTCGTCGCGGCGGAGATCCCCCGCTCTGCCTACCGGGAGGCGCTGGAATCCGGCCGGGCGGAGCTGGCCATCGGCGGCCTCGGCTTCCTGCAGACGGGCTTCTACCGACGCCGCCTCTTCACGGACCGCTACGTCTGCTGCGTCTGCGCCGCCAGCCGCATCGCGCGGGAAGGATTGACGCTGGACGACTACGTGGCCGGCCGCCATGTCGGCGTCATCTCGCCCGGCCTGCCGGATGACGGGGTGGACCACGCCCTGCTCTCCACCGGGCGGGGGCGGCGCTTCGCGGTGAAGGTGCCGCACTTCCTCGTCGCGCCCACCCTCGTGCCCGGGACGGAGCTGATCGCCACCGTTCCGTCCCGCGCCCTGCGCGGCCTGGAGGCGAAGGGGATAACCGTGCTGGACCCGCCCCTGCCCACCCCGCCCATCGAGGTCGCCCTCTACTGGCACGAGCGGCTGCACGGGGACGAGGGCAGCCGCTGGCTGCGCGGGGTGGTGGTGGACCTCCTGGCGGACAGCCCGGCCCGCGGTGTGGCCTGACATTCACGCCGTGCATCCTGACCATGCGCGGCACGGTCTCCCCCGCCCCGCCGGAAAGTCCGATCCTGCCCGGAAACAGGGTGGGAGGAAGGGCGTGCGGCTGCTCGAGGATGTGCGCGTGCTCGATCTCGGCAGCTTCATCACGGCGCCGCTCGCCGCGATGCTGCTGGCCGAGTTCGGGGCGGACGTGATCAAGGTGGAGCGCCCGGGCGGAGACCCCTTCCGCGCCTTCGGCAAGGGCACCTATAGCCCGCAGTTCCAGGCCCATAACCGCCACAAGCGGTCCGCCGTGATCGACTACGCCACCCCCGATGGCCTGGCGGCGCTGGATGCCCTGGTGAGGCAGGCCGACGTGCTGGTCATCAACACCCGCCCGGGCGTGGCGGAGCGCGCGGGCGTCGGCTGGGACCGGCTGCGGGACATCAACCCGCGCCTGATCTGGTGTGGCATCACCGGCTTCGGGCCGGACGGCCCCGCCGCGGGCCGCGCGGCCTTCGACAATGTCGGGCAGGCGGCCTCCGGCTGGATGTCCCGCCACCGCGCGACCGACGACCCGCGCGTGGTCGGCCCCGCCATCTCGGACGCCGCGACCGGCCTCTACGCCACCCTCGGCATCCTTGCCGCGCTGCACCACCGCAACAGGACAGGGCAGGGCCGCCGCCTGGACCTCTCCATGCTGGAGGCCACCATCGCGCTCGGCACCGAACCGCTGAGCCAGTTCCTCGCCACCGGCAGGCCTGTGCCCGTATTCCAGCGCGCGGCCATGTCGCAGGCCTATACCGTCGCCTGCGCCGATGGCCGTCGGATCGGCCTGCACCTCTCCTCGCCCGACAAGTTCTGGCACGAGCTCTGCCGCGCCGTCGGCAGGCCGGAGTGGATCGAGGCCTATCCCCGGCGCATGGACCGGGTGGGCGCCTACGAGACCATCGCCACACGCCTGAACGAGGTCTTCGCCACCCGCCCATGCGCCGAGTGGCTCTCCCTCCTCGGCCGCCACGACATCCCCTTCGCCGCCGAGAACACGCTGGAGGAGCTGGAGAGCGACCCGCAAGTGGCGCATCTCGGCCTCTTCGGCCAGGCCGAGCACCCGGTCCACGGCTCTGTCCGCATGCCGCTGCGCCCCGTGCGGGCCGACGGGTCCCGCGAGATTACCCTGCGGCCGCCGCCGGAACTTGGGGAGCACACCGAGGAGGTGCTCCGCTCCGCAGGTGTCGGCGACAGCGTGATTGCTGTCGTGGTCGGCCGGGCTTCGGCCGGCCCAGGGGAGTGATGTCAGTGCAGGGCAGGCGCAAGCCGTACACTCTCAGGGTTCTCTCGACAGGTTCAGCCCAGAGAATGTTTGCGCCCAGTTCCTCTCGCTGCTCCAACTCTCCACGAGACAACTTTTCTCTGGTGAGTTGGGATCGCGTTTCTCCGTGTGTTCCGGCTGCATTTTCCGCATCCAGCTTGATACTTCGAGTGCGGAACGAAAGCTGTTTTCTCTCTCCAGAGAGGCCTTTGTCTCCAAGGCTTGGGACTTAGGCGATTTGGTCTACAAGCTTTAGAGCACTGTGATCAGGCTATTTTCCTCCGCAGCGTCCGTGCAAAGTTGGTGTTGCTGTCGCCCAGGCGATTGCGGTTCCAGCATAAGCGGATGCTTCAACCCCGAGCCCTGGCGCTGCGATCTTCGCGCCTAACAACGGCGTGGTTGCTTCGTTCTCTACGTCCTCACCGGGAAGGGGCAGCCAGCGACAGGGGCCGAGTTCGACCACTTCTTCCATCGCAGCCTCAACCGCGGGGAATACGGCTGGTTCATTTGCAAGGCGTGCCATCACGAGTTGACGCATGACAGCTACCTCGCCCGCTTCCGGCGGGTGCCGGAATTCCGCAGCTTCCAGGCGGCGGTTCTCACCATGCGGCGCCGGGCGCAGATGCACCCCAACGTCGCAGGCCCGTAGCTCAACCCCAACCCTGGCCTTCCCCCGTGGGAGGCACACAGAGCCCCATGACCTCACTCGATGTCATGGGGCTTTCTGCGTCCCTGCGCTTGAAGTGGGGATGGACAAGAAGAGCCTATCGTCCCGGATGTCTGCTTTGCGCTCAATCCGGAGGTTCACCCATGTGCTGCGCTATCCCGAAAGCGGCTATCCTGCTCAGAGGGACAAATCGCACCGCGGCGCAGCATCATGACCGCAGCGCGATGGCCAAGGCCTCGGTGACCATCTCCTCCTCGCCGAGGTTGGCGCCGCAGGCCGCCATGCATTCCAACTCGTCGGGAGTCAGATGCTGGCGTAGTATCGCTAGCAGCCGATCATGAACTGCCTGCGAGCCGAAGCTCCGCAAGATGCCCCTCTGCGCATGGCGAAACCGAACATGGCCGAAGAGGCGGCCAGCGACGGCGAGGCTGCCGTCTTCCGCCGCGATCAGCGCAAGCCTCTCGAGGTTGGCTGCCACTTCGTGCGGCAACGCCATGAGCCTGGCTGCCGCCAGCCTTTCCCTGACGATCGGGCGTGCTCGGGCGATGTCTCCCTCGGCCAGTCTGTAGGATGCTACGGCGCCGGCGATATGCTGCACCCAGGCGGAACGGGCCTGCACCGGTCCGAGCGAGGCCAGCGCCTCCTGCGCAACCGCGATGGCCTCTCCCATCCGGCCCGCGGCGCAGTAGAGCTCGGCCATGCTCCCCAGCGTCAGGGCGACGTCGCGCGGGCTGCGGAGGCGCCGGGCGATGGAGAGCGCATCCTCCAGGTCCGCGCGGGCCGCGGCAGGCTGGTCGCCGCGCATGCGGGCGACGGCCCGGGCCCTGAGGCAGGAGACGAGGGCCTTGCTCTTCTTCCCGCCGCGCAACGTATCCTCGGCCTCCTCGAGTAGGGGACCGGCAGCAGCAAGGTCCCCGGTAAGGATGTGCTGCCAGGCTTGGCGCCATAGGGCTCGCCCAAGGTCGATCCGGCTGCCGGCAGCACGGAACAGCGCAACCGCCCGGCGCGCGGCGTCCAAAGCCTCGGCGCCCCTGGAAGCCACCCATCCGCAGCGACCCAGCCACAACCGGCCCGCGACCTCGGGCGGGGTCGCCTCGTCGATCCTGGAGATCGCCAAGTCGAACCATTCATGCAGCTCGCCCGTCAGCGAGAGCTCGGCCCAGACATGCTCCGTATAGCTCGTCAGCTCGACGCCGAGGCGCCCGTCGCCGTCCGGCCCGAAGGCCCAGGACAGGCCCGCCCGCAGGTTCTCGATCTCCGGCGCGTAGATGGCGAACCAGTCCTCGTCGGGCATGAACGGCCAGTCCGCCTCCGCCCGTCCATAGGCCTTCACCAGCCACCGCGCGAGGCTGCGCCGCGCCTCGGCCAACTCGGGCGCGGAGAGGCGTTCGGCGGCGTAGTACCGTGTCGAGTCCAGCAATCGGTACCGCGCCTGCACGCCCGTCAGGTCCGCCTGGACCAGCGACTTGTCCACCAGGGACGCGATCAGGCCGCAGACCGCGTCCTCTCCACCCGCACAATCCGCCAGGAAGGCGGCGGAGCCTGCCGTCCAGGTGCCACCGAGGACGGACAGCCGCAGCAGCAGCGCGCTCTCTAGCGGCTCGAGCAGGTTGAAGCTCCAGTTGATCGCGGCCCTCAGGGTTTGCCGCCGAGCCAGCGCCGTCCGCCGCCCGGCGGTGAGCAGCTCGAAGTGCCGCTCCAGCCTCTCACGAAGCTCCTTCAGGGTCATGGCCTGCAGCGCCGGGGCAGCAAGCTCGATAGCGAGCGGGATGCCGTCCAGCCGTTGGCAGATCCGCATGATCTCGCCGGCATCGGCATCGTCCGGCACGAAGGCGCCGAGCGCTGCCGAGGCACGCTCGACGAACAGCTCGCTGGCAGGGTAGTCCGCGAGCCGCTCCGCGGTGATCGCGACATCGCGCGCTGCCGCGCCCAGTGGCTGTAGCCGGTGGAGCCGCTCCCCCTCGGCACGCAGAGGCTCGCGGCTCGTCGCGAGGATCACGATGCCGGGGCAGCCTCGCAGGATTGCCTCGGCGGCGTCGGCTGCGGCACGCAGCATGTGCTCGCAGCCATCGAGCACGAGCAGCCCGCGCCGGCCGGCCAGCGCGGCGATCACGACACGAAGCGCGTCGCCGCCGCCCACATCGACGTCGAGCGCAGAGGCGATCGTCGCCACGACGAGGCGAGGGTCCTCCAACGGTCCGAGATCGGCGAACCAGACGCCGTCCGGGCAGGACCGCCGGATGCGGTCGGCGGCGGCGAGGGCGAGCCGCGTCTTGCCCACGCCGCCAGCCCCGACGACCGTGACGAGGTGCGCCTCGAGGAAGCACGCCTCCACCCTGTCGAGGTCGCCATTGCGACCGATGAGCTTCGTCAAAGGCCGGGGAAGGTCCCCCGGCCACGGCGCGGGGTTTGCCGGCTCCTGAGTCCCCGCCGGAGCCGGCCGCAGGGAGGAAGGCAAGGGCAAGACCCGTCGCCCATCCCCGGCAGGGATCTCGATGACGGGCGCGACAAACCGGTACCCCCTCCCCGACAGCGTCGCGATGATGCCGCTGCCGAGAAGCTTGCGCAGGCCGGCGACATGGACGGTCAGGTTTCCCTCCTCCACGACACGGCCGGGCCAGACCAGTTCCAGGAGCTCGTGCTTCGGAACGACGCGGTCCCGTCGCTCTACGAGGGCGAGGAGCAGGTCAAAGGCGCGCCCACGGATTGGTACCTCCCGATCCTCTGCGGCGAGGATGCGGCGATCCGGGACAAGGTGAAAGGACCCGAAGGCAAAGGCTTTCGCTATCCCGGACATGTCACCTCCCCTCCGTCTGGAAGAATTTGGAATCCGTCGCTCGGCCACGCCGTGTGGCCGCCGCCATCGTTCCGTTGAACAACAGGATAGCCAAGCGAACGCGGCTGACCCAGCCTCGCCCGGGGATGTCGTGAAGTGCGGCCTGAAAGCCCTCCTCTCGGCAAGGCTTCAGGCGCCCGCGGCGTTGGGCCGCCTGCCCATCGAGACGGCGGAGCACCCGCTCCGGGCGAGCGCCCGCGTTCGAAAAGTTTGGAAAATTTCGGTACCGCCACAAGGACCCTGTGCCGCCGAAACGCGATCTTCCGCACGGCCCTCGCCCGATGGCGGGCGGTCCAGGCATGGGAGATGCGGCCTTGGACACCCAACCCGAGCCCCGCGGAGGGTGCGGAGAATGCGCCATGCCCGCGGGAGAGCTCCGGGCAGCGCACAGCGCTCGCGCGGGTGCCATGCGTCCTGACCTCCTCGCCTCCCGCTGGGCTGACGGCGCCGGCCACTGACCGCCGGTCTCTCGCCCCCTCAGAAAGGAAACCTTGCCATGCCCACCACCCGTCGCGACCTCGTCGCCTCGACCGCTGCGGCCACCATCGCCGGTGCCGCCCAGGCGCAGCCCGCCAGCCCGGGTCCCGGCCCCCAGCCCGCCCGGAACGTCGTGCTCGTGCACGGCGCCTTCGCCGACGGCTCGGGCTGGCGCCGCGTCTATGACGAGCTCACCTCCCGCGGCTACCGCGTCAGCATCGTCCAGAACCCGCTCACCTCGCTCGCCGACGACGTCGCCGCCACCCGCCGGATCCTGGACCGCCAGGACGGGTCCGCCATCCTCGTCGGCCATAGCTGGGGCGGTACGGTCATTACGGAGGCGGGTGTCCACCCGAAGGTCGCCGGCCTGGTCTACATCTCCGCCCTCTCGCCTGATGCCGGAGAGACCACCGCGCAGCAGTATGGCGGCTTCGTCACCCCGCCCGAGTTCGTTATCGACACGCACGGCGACGGCTTCGGCTTCGTGAAGGCCGAGAACTTCAAGGCCGGCTTCGCCGCCGATGCCGGCAACGCCGATGCCGCCTTCATGCGCGATTCCCAGGTGCCGATCGCCATGTCGGCCTTCGGCACGAGGCTGACCCAGGCTGCGTGGCGCAGCCGGCCGAGCTGGGCGGTGATCGCGACCGAGGACAAGGCCTTCGACCTCCGCATGCTGCGACATATGGCAAACCGCATCGGTGCCAAGGTCACGGAGGTCGCGGCCAGCCACGCCGTCTTCATGACCCAGCCGAGTGCTGTCGCCGACGTCATCGAAGAGGCGGCGCAGAAGTCTGCGGGCGCGGCGCGCTGAGCAGGACGACACCAAACCCGTAACAGCCGGTGCCGGGCCGATCCCGGCATCGATCGCGGCGCCGTGCCGCCCCGCTCCGGCAAGGTGCCCGCGACGCGGCCGATTGGAGGACGACGGGCGCTTGCGCCTCGTCGGCCCGTTCGCGCCGTGCCCGATCGATACCGCACGGCGCGAGAAGGATTGTTCACGCATGACTAACGCTGCTTTTGCTGAAGACCACGACTTCTCCATCCGGGCGCGCGACAACCAGGCGCGGCTGACAGCCGGGCTGCAGCGCCATTACGACTTCATCGTCTGCGGCGCCGGTGCCTCCGGCTCGGTGGTCGCGCGGCGGCTGGCCGAGAACCCGGACGTGCAGGTGCTGTTGCTCGAAGCGGGCGGCAGCGACGAGGCGGATGCCGTGCTCAACCCCGCCCTGTGGCCCACCAACCTTGGCGGCGAACGGGACTGGGGCTTCCAGGCAGAGCCCAACCCCCACCTGAACGGGCGACAGCTGTCCCTGTCGATGGGCAAGGTCCTCGGTGGCGGATCGAGCATCAACGTGATGGTGTGGGCACGCGGCCATCGCAGCGACTGGGATTTCTTCGCCGCGGAATCGGGCGACCCAGCCTGGGGCTACGAGAACGTCCTCGACATTTATCGCCGCATCGAGAACTGGCAGGGTACCCCCGACCCGCAGTACCGCGGGACGGGCGGGCCGGTCTGGGTGCAGCCCGCCGCCGATCCGAGCCCGGTCGCGCGCGCGATGCTCGACGCCGCGGGCGAGATCGGCATTCCCAGCTTCGAGCATCCGAACGGCCGCATGATGGAGGGAGAGGGCGGCGCCGCCATCAGCGACATGCTGGTCCGCGACGGCCGCCGCCACTCGCTCTACCGCGCCTATCTCCGGCCATGGCTCGATCGCCCGAACCTGACGTTGCTGACCGGCGCCCTGGTGCGCCGCATCGTCCTCGACAGGCGCCGCGCGGCCGGCGTGGAGTTTCTGCACAATGGGGAGGTCACGACCGTGGGCGCCCGCGTCGAGGTCGTGCTGTCGCTCGGCGCGGTCCAGACGCCGAAGGTGCTGATGCATTCCGGCATCGGCGACCGCGAGGAGCTGGGGCGGGTCGGCATCCCCGTGCTGCAGCACCTGCCCGGCGTCGGCCGGAACTTCCAGGACCACGTCTCCTTCGGCTGCACATGGGAGTACGCGGAGCCGATCGCGCCCCGGAACAGCGGCAGCGAGGCCACCCTGTACTGGAAGAGCCGGCCCGAGCTCGACGCGCCGGACCTGCTCTTCTGCCAGGTCGAGTTCCCCGTCCCGAGCGACCGGACGGCGGCGCGCGGCGCGCCGGCGCACGGGTGGACGATGTTCGCCGGCCTCGCGCGGCCGGCCAGCCGCGGCCGCCTGCGCCTGGGGAGCGCGGATCCGTTGGCAGCCGTCGCCATCGAGGCGGACTTCCTCTCCGATCCGGCGGACATGACGACGGCGAGGACCTGCGTCGAGCTCTGCCGCGCGCTGGGCAACGCCCCGGCCTTCCGCCCCTTCGTGCGAGGGGAGGCCATGCCGGGCGACCTGAAGGGCGACGCGCTCGACCTCTACATCCGCGATGCCGCCGTTACCTACTGGCACCAGAGTTGTACGGCAAAGATGGGACGGGACAGGATGTCGGTCGTGGACGCCACGCTCAAGGTCTATGGCGTGATTGGCCTGCGGGTGGCGGACGCCTCGGTCATGCCGCGGGTGACGACCGGGAATACCCAGGCGCCCTGTGCGATCATCGGTGAGCGGGCGGCCGGGATGATCCGCCGGGAGCACGGCGCGTAGCCGTCCCGGTCCCGGTCTCCGGTACTGCGGGCGGAAGCCTCGCGCGCGCTGCCGGCCGCCGCCACTTTCATCGAGGCGCGGCCGGTGGGCATATTCTAGGCGCCGGCTGCCCCCGCGCAGCCGGCGTCGGCCGAATTGCGCGCGTCCGGCAGCCGAGGAGAGCCACCTGCTGCGTAGCCTACCCCCTGCCCAGGCCTGGTCCTCGGCGCTGATCGCCGCCCTTGTGGGCTTCGGCGGCACCGTCGTGCTCGTGGTCCAGGCCATGCGTGTGCTGGGGGCTTCCGTCAGGTAGACCCCGTCGGCCGTGACCGCCCTCTGTCCCGCCATCGCCGGCGCGGCGCTGTCCCTGAGGTCGCGCATGCCGATCGTCCCGGCATGGTCGACGCCGGGGGCGGCGCTGCTCGCGGCCTTGACGCAGGGCCTCTCCTGGCCTGTTGCGGTCGGCGCGTTCTGTCGGCGGCGCTCATGACAGTCGTACTCAGCGCCGTGCCCGTGCTGGGACGGTGGGCGGAGCGCATCCCGTCCTCCATCGCCTCTGCCATGCTGGCCGGCGCGCTCCTGCCGTTCTGCCTGGCCCGCTTCAGGCTTGGCGCGACCCAGCCGCCGATGGTCGCCCTGCTCGTCGGCGTCTTCGTCGTCGCGCGGCGGCGGATTTGCTTGCACGCCCTCCGGCTCGTGCTGACCACCGGCATGCTGCTCGCCCTCCCACGCGGCGAGGTGGCGCCGCTGCTGCCGGGTGCCACGCTCGGCACCCTGTCCCCCGTGGCTCCGGTCTTAGACATGCAGGTCATCGCCAGCGTCAGCCTGCCGCTCTTTCTCGTGACACTGGTCTCGCAGAACCTTCCCGGGCTGGTGGTGCTTCGTGCCGCTGGCTACGCGCCAGGGCCGGGGCCGCTGCTGGTGGGGACCGGCGTGGCCTCGCTGCTCGCGGCACGCTTCGGGGCGCACGCGGTCAACCTGGCCGCCATCGCTGCTGCGATCTGCACGGCCCGTGAGGCGCATCCGGACGCGGCGAAGTGCTGGATCGTCGGCATGATCTACGCGGCTGTCTATCTCCTGCTCGCGACCTTCTCGCCGCTGCTGGTTCGCTTCCTCCTGGCATTGCCGCAGGAGGTGATCGCGGTGCTGACCGGCCTCGCGCTCATCCCGGCGCTGATCGGGACGATTGAAGCGATGCTGGCGACGCGGGAGGACCGCGATCTCGCCATCCTCACCTTCCTGGCGACAGGATCGGGCCTCACCCTCTTCGGGCTGGGGTCCGCCGTCTGGGGTCTGGTGGCCGGCTTCGTCGCGCTGGGCGCCGGCGTGCTGCTGCGGTGGGCCTGAGGCGCCGCCGCGCGGCGCTACACCGTCGGGATGGTCCCACCGTCGATGACGTATTCTCCGCCGTGGATGGCCGAGGCGCGGCCGGAGGCGAGGAAGACGATCAGCTCCGCCACCTCCTCGGGCCGGGCGGGGCGGCCGAGAGGGATGCCGCCGAGCGCCTCCAGGATAGCCTGGCGGGCCGTTTCCGGCGTGCCCCCGCTGCTGGCCGCGAGCCGCTGCACGAGCGCATCCGCCGCTTCCGTGTAGATCCAGCCGGGCGAGACGACGTTGACCCGCACCCCCTTCGGCCCGACCTCCTTCGAGAGTGCCTTGCTGTAGGTCGTCAGCGCGGCCTTCGCGGCAGCGTAGGCGGTCGTGGAATCGGGAAGCGGCAGCCGGCGCTGGATGGAGGCGACGTGGATGACCACTCCTGAACCGCGGTCGATCATCTGCGGCAGGAGCAGCCGGTCCAGCCGGACCGCGGGCATCAGGTTCAGGTCGAGCTCGGCCCGCCAGTGATCCTCCGTCAGGACGGCGAAGCCCCCGCCCGGTCCCGTGGAGCCGCCGAGGACATGCACCAGCGCGTCGATACGGCCGAGCCGCTCCATGGCGGCGTCCGCGAGCGCACGGGTTCCGTCGGCGCTTGTGAGGTCGGCCTCCAGAAATTCGACGCCTGCGAGATCCTCGGGGCGGCGCCTCGCCGCCGTCATCACGCGGGCCCCCGCCTCCAGGAAACGCTGGACGGTCGCGCGGCCCGCTCCCTTGCTACCCGCGGTGACGAGGACGCGCTGCCCTTCGAACTCGGCAGGGTCGCTGTGCGGCCGCATCAGGCGATCTCCAGCCCTGCGATCGCGTCGCCCTGGAGCCTGAAGCGGAACGTAAAGTGGACCGGGCTACCGGGGAAATTGCCGGCGGTCAGGCCGTCCACGACGATGCGGCCATCCTGTTCACGGCATGTCTCGGGGCTGAAGACGGCGCCGCTGGCAATGGTCGCCGATTCGATCCAGCGCCTGATCTCGTCCCGTCCCATATGGTGCCCGCCATCGTCACGCACCACCGCGTCCCGGGCGAATGGCGCCAGCATGCCGTCGGCATCGAGCTGGGAATTGGCCGCGACATAGGCGGCAATCGGTGTTGGCAGTTCGATGGTCATGGCATTTCTCCGGAGATTGTTGCCCCGGCGGGAAGCTGCTTCTAGGATCCCCGTATGACAAGAACGGACGAGAAAGTAAGGGACTTACCTCGGAGTAAGCGTGTGTCCTACACGGCGGAAACGGCCGCGCAGGGCGTGCAGAACGTCGTCAGAGCGCTCGAGGGGCGCTGGAAGCTCGTGATCCTGTTCCAGCTCTTCGGCGGACAGGTGCGGCGCTTCTCCGATCTCGAACGGGCCATTCCCGGCGTGTCACAGAAGATGCTGATCCAGCAGCTGCGTCAGCTTGAGGGCGACGGCGTCGTCGCACGGGTCGTCCATCATCAGGTGCCCCCGAAAGTGGAGTACCACTTGACTGAGTGGGGACAGTCGCTCTGCCCGGCGCTTGATGCCCTGCTCATATGGGCTGAAAGCGCGCCGCCTGAGCTTCGCTCCCGGCTTGTGGAGGTAATGCGGTCTCATGAGCCGGATGCTTGACGAGATGGCCACGCCAAACTGTCTCGTAAGCGTTGCCTTGATGCGGGCGGTGATAATTGTCGTCCCGGGCCATACATAATCGACTTCCAACATCTCGCCGCGCTTCGTCGTCGCGCTTCGCTCCTGCAACCTTGGAGAAGAGTTTGGAGCAGCAGGGACGGTCGGCCTACGACCTTTAACAGGTGACCCAGATAATCACCGGCGGATCTCTGCACCAGGTCAGGCGGCTTGGTTCTTCTGGTACCACCGCCTTCAAGTGTTGCTGGAGCACCGTGAAACCCGTTGCCACCTCCGCTTTGGTGCATGCTCAGCTCCGAAGCGGCCGTTCTGCTTTCGGCCAGACCCGGTCATCCATGCGTTGCCGCTTACCCAAAGTAACCGTCGTCCCGGCCCCACGGTGAGCGTTGGGTGACGTGCGTCTTGATTGGTTTTTCGGGCGGAGGCTGGCGAGGTAACCTCGGCGCGTCGAGGGGTTGAGGTTGAGATGGCGGTCGAGGACGATCTGCTGGCGCGACTGCGCAAGATCGAGGCGCTGATAGCCGGCGCGGGGACGGCTGGCGAGCGGGAGGTGGCCGGCGCCGCGCTGGAGCGGGTCAAGACGCGGCTGGCGGAGCAGGCGCATCGGGATCCGCCGGTCGAGTTGCAGTTCTCCATGCCGGATGCCTGGTCGCGCCAACTCTTCGTGGCGCTGTGCCGGCGCTACGGCCTCAAGCCCTACCGCTACCCGCGGCAGAAGCGCACGACGGTGATGCTGCGGGTGCCGCGCGGGTTCAACGATACGGTGCTCTGGCCGGAGTTCGTCGAGCTTGATCGGGCGCTTGTTGCGCACCTGCAGGAGGTGACGAGCCGGATCATCCGTGGCGCGGTGCATGCCGACACGAGCGAGGCGGAGGAGTTGCCGGCGGCGCTGCCGGGCCGATAGCCCTATGCCGCGGCTGCGGTGCCGGCTTGGCGCCAGTTCCAGGGCAGCAGACTGGCAAGCTCCGTCGAGCGCACCTCGCCACGGACCATCCGCTCCAGCACGTCGGTCAGCCAGGCCTGCGGGTTGACGCCGTTGATGATGGCGGTGCGGATCAGCGTCGTGGCGATGGCCCAGTTCTCCCCGCCGCCCTCGCTGCCGGCGAACAACGCGGCCTTGCGGGTGACGACGACGGGACGGATCTCCCGCTCCACGCTGTTGGTGTCGAGCTCGAGCACGCCGTTGTCGAGGAACCGGCAGAGGCCGTCCCAGTGCCGCAGGCCATAGCGGATTGCCGCAGCGAGCGCGGAGCCCTGGCTGACCCGCCCGAGTTGCGCGTCGAGCCAGAGGTGGAGATCGCCGACAAGCGGCGCGCTGCGGTCCTGCCGGATGGCCTGGCGTTCCTCGGCAGACCTGCCACGGATCCCGTGCTCGATGGCGTAGAGCGCGCCGATGCGCAGCAGGGCCTCGGCGGCGATCGGCGAAGCGGTGTGGGTGTGGACCTTGTGGAAGCGCCGGCGCAGATGCGCCCAGCAGAAGGCGAGCGCGACCGCGCCGTCGCTGCGCCGGTCCGCCAGTGCCCGGAAGCCGCCGTAGCCGTCCACCTGCAGCGTGCCCCGGAAGGCGGCGAGGTGCTCAGCGGGCCGGGTGCCCCTGCGGTCCGGGGCGTAGACATAGGCGACCGCCGGCGGCCCGGTGCCGCCCGAGGCGCGGTCATCGGCGGCGTAGGCCCAGATCCGCCCGTCGCGCGTCCGACCCCGGCCGGGAGCCAGCGTGGGCAGCGGCGTGTCGTCGGCGAAGACCCGCGCATGGCCGACGACATGGGCGAGGACCAGCCCGTGCAGCGGCCGGAGCCACCAGCAGGCTTGGCGCACCCAGTCGCAAAGCGTCGCCCGGTCGAGCTGGATGCCGCCACGGGCCAGGATCTAGCACTGGCGGTAGAGCGGCAGCCCATCGCCGTACTTCGACACCAAGACGTGCGCCAGCAATGCCTCGGTCGGCAGGCCGCCGGCGACGATCCGCGCCGGCGCGGGCGCCTGGTGCACGCCCTCGGCGCAGCGGCGGCAGGCATAGCGGGGCCGAACGGTGACGCGGACCCGCAGCTGGGCAGGCACGACATCGAGCCGCTCGGCGCGATCCTCGCCGACCTTGTGCATCTCGCGCCGGCAGCAGGGGCAGGCGCGGCCGGCGATGTCGATCACCGTCTCGATGCGCTCCAGATGCGCCGGCAGCGCGCCGCAGTTGCGGCGGCGCTCGGAGGCGGGTTTGCGCTCCGACGCCGGGGCATCGGCACCACTTGTCGGCGGAGGCGGCGGTGATGCGCCGAAGGTCAGGGCGAGTTGTCCCGGATCAATGCGCTCGACGCTCTGGCCGAAGTGCGCTCGCCGCAGGTCGTGGATGATCTGCTCGAGGTGCGCGATGCGTGCCTCGGCCGCGGCAAGCGCGGTGCGCAGTTCCTCCAGGTCAGGGGGCGCGGCATCGGACACGGCGAAATCGTCGCCGACGTTCTCGCGTCGCTCCAAGCGAAAGCGACGCCGCACGCGATCACACCGCCGTCGGCCGCCAGGCCGGCTGCACCCGTCGCCACTCGAGGCCCTCGAGCAGCAGGGACATCTGCGCCGGCGACAGGACCACCTTGCCGGTCGGCGTTACCGGCCAGGGGAAGGCGCCCTGCTCGATGCGCTTGATCAGCAGGCACAAACCGACGCCGTCGTGCCAGAGGCACTTCACCAGCCGCCCCTTGCGGCCACGGAAGGCGTAGAGCGAGCCGTCGAACGGATCGGCGCCGAGCGACTGCTGGACCAGCGCGGCCAGACTGTCCATGCCGCGCCGCATGTCGGTGACGCCGCAGGCGAGGAACACCCGGGCTCCAGGCTGAGGCCCGATCATCGGCCGCGCAGCACCGCCAGCACCCGCCGCAGCGCGTCGGCACCGACGTCCTCGTCGAGCCGCAGCACCGTCCCGCAGGGCAGCACCACCTCCATGCGCGCAGGCGCCTGTGCCGGGGGCTCCGGGGCAGACAGCGGCGGCATTGGCACATCCTCCGCCATGGCAACCTGTGCGAAGGCGGGCAGCGGCATCGGCACGGCGCCGAGCTCGCCGCTCATCACCTGCCGTCGCCACGTGTAGAAAAGGCTCGAGGTGAGGCCCCAGCGCCGGATCACCTCGGTCGGTCTCGCACCGGGCTGCATCGCCTCGACAACAATCCGGCGTTTTTGGTCCGCCGACCAACTCCGCCGCCCCTCGCCACGCGTGACCACCTCGATCACCTCGTCGGGCCGTGCCTTGCGAGCAGTCCTACAACCAGTCCTATGACCGGTCTCGGCCCCCTCCGCCTCGATCTCCAAAGCCACCTCCGCCGCATGCTGCCACGCGACACGGCATCATCAGCAGGGCGTTTCGCAAGGTGAGGTCAGGACGACGGTTACTACCCAAAGTCCAAGTTGACTTGATCCGCGCGCTCTCCGTCGGCGCTGTCGAAGCCGGAGACGGTGACGCCGAGGAGGCGCACCGCTTTGGCCGGCGGGAAGAAGCCCTCCAGCAGATCCCGCGAGATCCGCGCGAGCGCCGCCCGGCTGCTGACCGGCACCGACGAGGTCCGGCTGCGGGTGAGCTGCTGGACGTCGGCGAACTTCACCTTGATGGTCACGGTGCGCCCGAAGGTGCCGGTTGTCTCGCACCATCCCCAGACCTCCTCCGCGAGCGCCGCGATCCCTTGCTCCACCTCCTGAGCGCACCAACAAGCAGGCGCTGTGGAATGCTTTCTGCGAGGCGCATGCGATCCACGGTGGGCGTGCCGCTGTTTGCTGAGGGACCTGACGGCGCGGTCGAGCTGTTCCAGCACGGCCGGGACGGTCGCCCCATGCTGCGGCGCTCGGTGGCGATGGATGAGCTCCTGGCCACCACCCTGGAGCGGGTGCTGGCCGCGCCGGCTGGCGACGCCGAAGGTGTGCTTTCCTTATGCACCGCCTCAATGAGGCGGGACGGGTGGTGTCGCTTTACGTCGGCAAGGCGCGACGCTCCGAGCGCGAAGGCAGCATGTCGGCCAACCTGACGGTCATTCCTAGCAACGGCAGCAAGCTCGGCCGCTGGGGCTACGGCTATGCCTATCACCTCGGCGACCTCAGCGCCGCCCGGCCACCTCACCGCGCCTGCGACAGCCGGCGCGCTTCCGGTGCACAGCTTAGGGGCTGGGATCTCCCGGCAAAACTGCGCCGGTAAGCACCGGTCTCACTCAAGGTCACGATCCATCCTCGGAGGGTGGGACGTGTCGCCGGAGGGTGAGCGCGAGGAGCACACCAGGTTTGCGGGCCAGACCGCCCTCCATGACCGGAATGAAGTTGGCGCGCAGCTCGAGTAGCCCCTCCGCTTTGGCTTCGTCGGGCTCCTGACCAACCCACACCAGACGACCGTTCCCAAGATCCTCCAGCGGGGAGCCAAACCGCTCCTCCAACATGTTGCGCACATCGTTGTGGTTCAGGTTGGGTAGGAAGCGCACCTCAGTCACTTCTCTCACGCGTCCCGACGGAGCGTCCTCCAAGTCGCCTTCTGCTACCGCAAGGCAAGAGCCGTATAAGTCTTCGGGGGCAAGTGGCAGCGAGAAGGCGAGAAGATCGGCGACAACTCCGGCCGAGCAGTCTGGCTGCCCCACGCCCCGCACGGCCGCACTTGGCAACTGGTCGAAAAAGGCTCCAGCGAAAGGCACTGGGTGAGATTGGAGGGCTAAATCCTGCGCCTCGCTCACAGGCATGCCGATGCGCAGTCCAGACAAGCTGGCGGTGGGGAGAGTAGGAGGTCCAGAAGATCGCGCCAAGGCAGCTGCTGCGCGAGAGCCTAGGCGGCTAAAGACATGCAGAGGCTGGCCTGTCACAGATTCAACGACCGCCGACAAGATCTCTGCTGTGACGGGAGGCCCGTCACTCTCGCGCACCTGCGGCAGCACGCCAGTAAGAGCGAACGTGACTGTAATCCTGCCATGCCCAGCCCAGCGCCCAAGCGACGCAAGACCCACGTTTTGAAGGAGCTGTGCGGCGCTGTTGGCGTCAGTAGCAGGAACGATTGCGACGGCGTCGGCATTGCTGAAGCGAAGGCTGAAGCGCTGATCAGGATTGATCGGATTACGAAGAGCAAGGCGACGGAGACCTCCGCTTTCTATCGGAATGCCGCCATTCTCTTCACGATAGGTGAAGATCTCGGTGTCGATGCTCAAGGTGAAAGTCTGATCAAGATCGAAACTCTCGAAGCTCGACCGCAGCCGGCGGGCGGCCAGCACAGTGAGATAGCGGCGCTCGGCCACCGGATCTCGCACCCGGTGCGTTGAGGGAGGACGGTTAGCGACGGCAGTCTCGGCAAGGATACGGAAGTCGGGTTCGGAGCCGGACATGCGATGGTAGGCGAACAGGACATCCTGCTCGGTGATCTCGGTCGCTCCTGCAGGCGTGGCAGCGGAACCCATGCCGGATTCCTCGCGCTGAGTGCTGTGCGCCGGGCCAACCGACAGCGGAGTGACAAACGGCAGAGCCCAAAGTGCAGCGCTGACGAGGAGGTGGCAAAAGGGGCGGGTGCTCATGCTCGAGGGCTCCTTGACCAAGGGTCTATTCTCAAGGCGGTTTGGCCCGAGTGAGGAACGCATAGGTTAGGCGGATAAAACGACCGAGGCTCGCAGGCAGGTGGCCCACGGCCAGCACGCCAAGCTGGGTCGGCGGCCGTGGTGGTCAGGAGGGGGCTGGCTCGGCGACCATGCTCAGGATCGTTTCCAAGGGGTGGTGGAGCCGATACGACGAGGTGCGGCAGTGGGGCACGCGCGTGTTACCGCAGCATAGGCCGCGCTGAACCCCATAAGGGATAACGTGCGACGAACGGTGCTGCGTCCATTGGCGAGGCTGCTCCTGGCTACTGCGACGCGCTCCTTGCGGAAAGCCGCGACTACGGCAAGACCATCTCTGGCAAACGCTGTGCCCGCCGCTGTGTCGAAGCGCAGATCCGTCGATCCAGCGGTGATTGTCACCTTGGCGTTCCGGCGTAAGACGAGACCAATCCGAAGCGCAACCAAGTTGCGCCCGCGCGGCCGGTGCGCGACAACCAGTACGCTGTCCGGGGTCGGTGTCGCAACCGCTTGAGTGAAGGCGTAACAGACTTTCCCGCTGGCCTCCCGGTGCGTGGCAGCACCCCGGGATTGATAGCTTCCCAGAAGCTGCTGGGCAAAGGCAGATGTCGTGGCGAGCAAGGCTGCAGCGCAGAGCAGAATCCGAGTCATGGGGAGGGACGTAATCGACTCACCGCCAATAGTCTAATCCAACCTTACCAGCCCGCATGTCCACACGTGCGTCGGTTCTGTCAGTTCTCGCGCCAGAGGAGGGCTGGGTAGGCGGGCATGGGGTTTGCGGGTAGGGGCCCGGGGAATCACGAGGCCTCCGGAACCGGGAATGGACTGCGTGGGGTGCGGCCCTGAAAGCACATCGGAGCATCACCATGGACGGTCACCGCCCTACCCGCGGGCGATCCACTCGACGCTGGGCCGCTATGTGAAGCACCGCACCAGCCGCTTCAGGAAGAACGGACCGGAGCAAGATCATAGCGGCATCAAAGGTCGAATCCGATGTATGCGCGGCTTCAAGAGCCTCAGCTCGGCCGCACGGTTCTGTCGAGGCTACGATGAACTGCGTAACCACCTCCATCCCAGCACTCGCCACCGCCAGCATGTTCCCGCCGACCGCCGACGCTTCCTTCACATCCGTTATGCGACGACCGCACTCGCCATACTGCAGGCCGGGTAGGGCCGACACGCCGCTGCGCCCTTCCAGTGCCTGCCTTGGCGTAAGCGCTGACAGAACCCGCAGCCCAAGCGGCAGATAGCAGCAAGGGGTGGGAAGCGGTTGTTGAGAGTCGTCGGAAGGACGTCTACCACCTGCGACACCGGCCATAAAGCAGCGTGCCCGGGCGTGCGCTTACGGGTAAAGCCTGTCCATACCGGGTCTAACCTGTTTGATTTTAAATCGTTTCCCCACACTAGGTCAGTACCTTCCACTGTGGCTGCCGTTTTTTGGCTGGCTGGCTCACTTGCGCCAGGGCAGCCTTCCTGGCGATCATTCGTGTGTTTCAGGGAGAGGCATAGGGAATGGTATTGGCACGACGCGGCCTGTTACAGGCCCCTCTCCTCTTGGGCGTCGCCTTGCCCGCAATGGCCCAGACGCCGGCGGGCGTCCTCGTCATCGCCAAGCAGATCAGCGACCTCACCAGCGTAGACCCGGCCGAAAGCTTCGAGTGGAGTGGCGCCGAGGTGTGCGGCAACGTCTACCAGAAGCTCGTCACCACCCCGAACGACAATCCTGCCCAGCTCACCGGCGAGTTAGCCGAGAGCTGGGCGGTGTCCGACGACGGACGGACCTTCACCTTCCGCATGCGCCAGGGCTCCCGCTTCGCATCCGGCAATCCTGTCTCGGCTGAGGACGCGGCTTGGTCGCTCCAGCGCGCCGTCATCATGAACAAGTCGCCTGCCTTCATCATCAACCAGTTCGGCTTCACGAAGGACAATGTGGCCGAGCGCATCCGCGCCACCGATCTCCGCACACTTGTGCTGCAGCTGGAGGAGCCGACCGCGCCCAGCTTCCTCCTCTTCTGTCTCTCCGCCGTGGTCGGCAGCGTGATCGAGAAAGCCGCCGCCACCGCTCAGGCGCGCGGCGATGATCTCGGCAATGCCTGGCTGAAGGCCAACACCGCCGGCTCCGGTCCCTACGCGCTCCGCAGCTGGCGGGCGAACGAGAGCATCGTGCTGGAAGCCAATCCTCACGCCACCCGCGCGCCGGCCACACGCCGCGTCATCACGCGCCACGTCGCCGATCCCGCGGTCCAGCTTCTCGGCCTCCAGCGCGGTGACTTCGACATCGCCCGCAACCTCCTTGCTGAGCAGATCAGTCAGGTCTCGCAGGACCAGCGCCTCCGGCTCCATGCCCAGCGCCGGGCCAGCGTGATGTATCTCTCGCTCAACCAGAAGGTCCCGCAGCTCGCCCGGCCAGAGGTGCGGCAAGCCATCAAGATGGCCATCGACTACGAAGGCATTCAGCGCGGCCTCGTTCCTAATACCTATGCGGTCAACCAGAGCTTCCTTCCTCAAGGCTTTCCGGGCGCTCTCGCTGACACACCGTTCCGCCAGGACATCGACGGCGCGAGAGCGCTGATGTCGCGGGCGGGCTTGGCCGGCGGCTTCGATGCCAGCTTCGACTTCACGGCCGAGGCGCCCTTCATGGACATCGCCCAGGCCATCCAGGCCAACCTCGCCCGCATCGGCATCCGCCTGCGCATGAACCCCGGCGACAGCCGGCAGGTCGTCAGCCGGACTCGTGCCCGCCAGCACGATATCGCGCAGGTGCAGTGGGGTAGTGACTACTTCGACCCCAATACGAACGCCGAGGCTTTCCTCATCAACACCGACAACAGTGACGATGCCCGCAACAAGACCTTGGCCTGGCGCGCCAGCTGGCACATCCCCGAGATCAGCGCCCGCACCCTCGCTGCCCGCAAGGAACCCGACGCCGCCAGGCGCAACGCGATGTACGAGACGCTGCAGAGAGAGGGGCGAGAGAGCAGCCCATTCGTCATGCTCTTCCAGCTCATCGAGAACTCTGTGACCCGCGCCTCGGTCACGGGCCTCGACACCGGGCCGATGAGCGACCGCTACCGCTATGCCGGAATTACGAAGGCATAGCGGCCAGTACGTCCCGCAACGCCGCCCGATGGTGCCCGCGGAAGCCTGTCATGGGCTCCGCGGCCACTAGAGCGTCCATCACCGCCTCTGCCGCGGTCTCCGCAGCCGCGCGGAACAGCGTATCCAACTCGGCCTCTGCCAGAACACGCCGTGTCAGGATCGGTTCAAGCGGCTCGTGCGGTCGCCGCTCCGCCGTCGAGAACGCCAGCGCCAGGTCACCGCTTCCGTGCCCCCAGAAGGAGCCAGTCCAGGCGATGCCCGCCCCGGCCCGCGCGGCGACGCGCCGCAACTGTCGGTGCTCCAGCGGTACGTCCGTCGCGATCACCACGATCACGGATCCCCGTTCCGGGCTCCCCATCCCGGCTGGAACCCGCCGTCCGTCCGGCAGCCGCAGGTCGCCTGCTCGTCCGTAGTTGGCCAGCACCAAGGCGCCCAGGTGAAAATGATCGTCACCGATCCGCAGCCGGCGGGATGAGGTGCCGACCCCACCCTTCAGGCCGAAGCAGCTCATGCCGGTCCCGGCGCCCACAGCGCCCGAGACCACGTCTTCGCTGGCCATCTGGATCGCTGCAGCCGCGTCATCCGGCCTGACCGCCAGCGCCTGGATGTCGTTTAGGTATCCGTCATTGCACTCCATCACGACAGGGTTGACCGTCGAGGTCTCGCGCCCAATCCGCGGCTCCTCCACCAGTGCGTGGCGGATCAGAGCCTCCGTACAGGCAGCCACCCCGAAGGTGTTCGTGAGCAGGAGCGGCGTCTCCAACTCGCCGAGTTCCTGAACCTGCATCAGCCCCACGCTCTTGCCGAAACCGTTCATGACCGCCACCGCCGCCGGCACCTTCTCGCGGAACAGGTTGCCCCCGTGCGGAAGAATTGCGGTCACACCCGTCCGGATGTGGCTGCTAGGCCGTAGGCTGGTATGGCCCACTCTGACGCCGGGTACGTCGGTGATTGTGTTCCGGGCTCCTGCGGGAAGATCTCCCCAGCCGAGGTCGGCATCTCTGGCTCGCAAGTCAGGCCTCTCCATCCGCTCATCTCGCATTGATACACCCGATTAGCGGCGGCCAGGGCAAGCTTGGGCCCATATCTCCGGCTAGAGGTGACCTTCGAGTTCAAGAGAGCGGGCAGGGTATCCTATCATCCAGATAGCCGTAGAGGGTGGACAGCCGACATAGCCGGCGATCACCTCGACGAGCGCTTCACGCCCATCGAAGGTACCTCCAGACGCCGTGGCAGCCAGTGCCGCTTTGTCCCCGCACGGACGGCCGCGCAAGCGCTCCGCCGTCCTGGATTTCTCCGGGCGAGTACCAAGTCTGGTCGCAACCCGTTAACAGCCACGAGGCATACCAGCCCAGTCAACCTGGAGCTGGATCATGCGGGCCCGCACGCCCATGCGCGCCGTTGCCCGCGCACTCTCCCTTCTCGCCGCAGGACTCGTTGCGCCTGCCGCTGCGCGGGAGGTCGCACCGGCGCCGGGCGCGATCGGAGCAGGGGGACGCGAGCGCCCCGGATGGGCAGGCGGCCCATCGGCCGTCGTCCCCCAGCTTTCGGCCACGACATGGACGAGCTTTGCGCGCACCACTGCCGTCCCGCCGCCTTCCGCTGCGGCGGACCGGGCAGCACGCGTACCGGCCGTTGCTTCGATAACAACTTCACCCGCACGACCGCAGGCCCTCTCGGGCGCCGTTGGCCGTGCCCGCGCGGAGATCGTGATAGACTTGGCAACCGGCCGGGTGCTGCACGAGGCCGATGCGGACATCCCGGCGCGACCCGCCTCGCTTGCCAAGCTGATGACGCTGGAGTTGCTCTTCAGCGCTATGGAGGGGGGCGTTATTGGCGAGGCGACGCTTATCCCGGTTTCGCAGCGCGCCGCGGCGATGCCGCCGACCCGCCTTGGGTTGGCCGCCGGCAGCAGCATCCCGGCACGTGAGGCGGCATTCTGCCTCGCCGTGCACTCCTGCAATGACGTTGCCGCCGCCGTCGCCGAGCACCTGGCCGGAAGCGAGGACCTCTTCGCCGCTGCCATGACGGACAGGGCGCAGCGGCTCGGCCTGCGCTCGACCACCTTTGGAAACGCCTCCGGTCTGCCTGACCCGCGGAACCGCTCCACCGCGCGCGACCTCGCGCTGCTGGGAGCCGGGATCATGGCGCGGCATCCGCGCATGTTGCAGGTGCTCGGAACGGCCCGGTGGGGGTATGGGGAGGCAAGCTTCCGCAACACATCCCGGCTCATTGGGACGCACGCCCTCATTCACGGAGGCAAGACAGGCTATGTCCGCGAAAGCGGGTACAACATGCTTGCCTTCGCCGGGGCGCCGGACGGGCGACGCGTGCTCGCCGTCGTTCTCGGCGGAGCGACGGCAGACGAGCGGGACGCCCGGGTTTCAGCACTGGTGGAGGCCGGCATCGCAGCAGCAACTCGCCCGGTTGGCGCCCCCCGCCACGCAGTCCTCCAGGCCGGCCACCTGTCTGCTGCCCGGTGACCCACCGGCAACTACACCCGGGCTTCCAGCCTTGGACAAGCTGCCTGCCTTTCAGCCGCCCTTGTTCCCGTTCTTCTCATAACGCGCGTGCAGGTGCAGGGCAAAAACTGCACCCTTCCGTCGGTGTGGCCCGTCGTCAAAGCCGTTCCTCTCGGCCAAATTCAGCCATCCGCACCGGCACGATAGGAGTCTGCAACGAGTGGAGACCGGACAATCGTCGTGGTGCATGAATCTCGATTTATGCACCACGAGGGAAAGGTATTGCGCGCCAGAGCATGTCCCGACGTTTGCCACGGGGTCGCCGTGTTGCATGGCTCGCGGGTGTGGGCGAACTGCGCCCTGCCCGGATCGGGGCTCATGTGACGCGGACGTACTCCGGGCGCCCGAGCTCGAGCATGCGATTCAAAGCCAAGGACAAAACCTCCTGATCTGGCGGAGGCAGATGACGGCGCAGGCGAGGGTTGTCA
>NZ_JBHLVZ010000116.1:0-2697 GCF_042433125.1 Muricoccus vinaceus
CGCTGCTTCATCAACAGCGTCGAATCAGAACCCGCGAGTCCGTGCAAGCCTGAAGTGCTCTAGTGGTCCAGATCCAAAGTTAGCCCTCGGCGGCTACGGAGCCCTCCGACAGCCCTGAAGGGCTTGCCGGAGAACGGTATTCCTGCGGCGTCCTCTGGCCAAGGGCCATGTGAGGACCGCTCTCATTGTAGTCTCGCCGCTAGGCCTTGATCTCCCGCCGGGCCTCGCCCAGCGTCTCGAACCAGTGCAGGTTCAGGCACTCGTACCGTAACGAGCCGTTGAAGGTCTCGATGAAGGCGTTGTCCGTCGGCTTGCCCAGCCGGGAGAAGTCGATCCGGGTGCCGTGATGGTAGGCCCAGAGATCGACGAGCCGGCCGGTGAACTCCGCGCCGTTGTCCGCAAACAGGTATCTCGGTGCTCCGCGTTCCCCCACGAGGCAGTTCAGCACCTCAACCACGTGCTCGCCCCGCAGTCGCTGTCCCACTTCGATGGCCAGCCCTTCGCGACTGAACACATCGACCACCGTGAGGGCGCGGAACTTCTGCCCATTGCTCAGTTCGTCCTGGATGAAGTCCAGGCTCCAGGCCTCGTTCGGGCGCGTCGGGACACAGCGCGCCTCCCGCTGCACCACCATCTTACGGCGCTTGGGCTGCTTGCTCCGCAGGGCCAGCCCTTCCTCGCGGTACAGCCGCCACACCAGGTTCTTGCCCACCTTCCAACCGTCCCGCCGCAGCATCACGTGCAGCCGCCGGTAGCCGTAGCGGATCCTGACGCGGGCGATCTCGTGCATGCGCTGGCGAATCTCGATCCGCGGATCCCGCGTGCTCGGCTTGCGCTGCGTCGAGCGGTGCTGGCGCGTCAGGGCACAGGCCCGCCCTTCGCTGAAGCCGTGGCTCGCCGTCACGTAGGCGACCACTGACCTTCCCCCGTAGAAGCGGTCCGCCGGTAAGGTGAGACCGGCGGAACCGTGGAGGGTGTTGGGATGGCAAGGAAGCACCACAAGCCGGAAGAGATCGTTGCCAAGCTGCGGCAGGTCGAGGTGATGCTGGCGCAGGGCAAGACCACTGCCGAGGCGGTGCGCACGATCGGGGTGACCGAGCAGAGCTACTACTGCTGGCGGAGCGAGTACGGTGGCCTGAAGCTGGACCAGGTGAAGCGGCTGAAGCAGGAGAACGGGCGGCTCCGCAAGGCCGTGGCGGGTCTGACGCTCGAGAAGCTGGTGCTGAAGGAAGCTGCGTCGGGAAACTGGTGAGCGCCGCCCGCCGTCGGGCCTGCGTCGAGCACGTCACGGGCAAGCTGGAGGTTTCGGAGCGGTTTGCCTGCCGGGTGCTGGGACAGCACCGCTCGACGCAGCGCAAGGTGCCGCGCGCAGCGGACGACGAGGCGGCGCTCACCGAGAGCATTATCAACCTGGCCCGGCAGTATGGCAGGTACGGCTACCGCTGGATCACGGCCTTGCTGCGAGCCGAGGGCTGGCGGTGCAACCACAAACGCGTGGAGCGCATCTGGCGCCGCGAGGAGCTAAAGGTTCCCGCCCGGCAGCCCAAGCGCGGGCGGTTGTGGCTGAACGATGGCTCCTGCGTGCGTTTGCGGCCGGAGCGGCCGAACCATGTCCGGGCCTATGACTTCGTCGAGGACCACACCCGGGACGGGCGCAAGTTCCGGATGCTGAACGTGGTGGATGAGTTCACTCGCGAATGCCTGGCCATCCGCGTGGGTCGCCAGCTCAGGGCCGCCGACGTCATCGACGTGCTGTCCGACCTGTTCATCCTGCGCGGCGTGCCTGGCCATGTTCGTTCGGATAACGGGCCCGAGCTCGCTGCCACGGCCGTGAAGAACTGGATCACCGGCGTGGGGGCCAAGACGGCGTTCATCGAGCCCGGCAGCCCCTGGGAGAACGGCTATGTGGAGAGCTTTAACGGCAAGCTCCGCGACGAGCTGCTCAACGCCGAGGTGTTCAACACCCTCGCCGAGGCCAAGGTCCTGATCGAACAATGGCGACGGCACTACAACACCGTTCGCCCGCACTCCTCACTGCGCTACCGCCCGCCAGCGCCAGAGGTGCTCCTGACATCACCTCTGCCGTCCTCCGTCGGCCATCCCCCCACCAGCTCAGGACAGGCCGCAGCCATGCTCCATTAAAAATCCGCCTGGGTCACCTCATGGGGGCTGGTCACTACGACGGGCACACCCTCCCCAACACCCTCCAGCAGGTGGAGACCCTCACCGGGCAACTCCCCACCCTTGCCGTGGTCGACCGCGGCTACCGTGGCCATGGCGCCCACGGCACGACGGTGCTCGTCAGCGGTACGCGCCGCGGCCTCACACCACGCCTGCGCAAGCTCCTGCGCCGCCGCAGCACCATCGAGCCCGAGATCGGCCACATGAAATCTGACGGACGCCTCGCCCGATGCGCCCTCAAGGGCACCATCGGTGACGCCCTCTACGCCGTGCTCCGCGGCTGCGGGCACAACATCCGCAAGATCCTCGCCCACCTCAGGGCCCTTTTGATCGCCCTCCTTGGCGCCCTCATTCACGCAACGGGTCAGCCGGACTACCAGCCGGTTACGATCCAGACAGCCGGAAGAGGTTATTCAAGACCGACCTGATACGCCCGGCGGTGACTTCTGACTCTCTTGGGGTTCCGTCGTGTCGCGTGAGGTGATTCGCTTTTCCTGCCGACAACGGTGGGAGGGC
>NZ_JBHLVZ010000117.1:0-24522 GCF_042433125.1 Muricoccus vinaceus
ATGACTTTAACCTCAGAGTTCACCCGATCCGAAACAGGGGCAGACCGAAGTGTTCGACGACCCCGTCGTCGCAACAGCCCTACTGGACAGGCTGCTGCACCACGCCGTGGTCATTCAGATCGAGGGCGCCAGCTACCGCCTCCGCCAGCACGCCGACCTCGTCCCCGAGCACATCCGCTCCAAAGCACTCATCCACCCACCCGCAACCGCGGCCCCTCCTCGCCGCCGCGGGCGACCGCCCAAATCCGAAGCTCAGGCTACCGCCTAGCGTCGGACCGAACCGCGGAGTGGGGAAAATTCAAAGCCCACATTCGGGCAACATCCAACGCCCGTTGACACCTGCGCTCTTCGCCCGTGTGCAGGAGGGTGTGCAGGAGGGTGTGCGCAAACACTGCCCGGAGATGATCGTCCAGTTCTCAACCGGTGGCTGGGGCCGGGACGGCATTGGCAAGTTGTTCGACGAGAAGACGCGTTCGGTCGCGTGACTGAAAGGGCGGAAGGTTCATGATGCCGTTTGGACACAGGTTTCCTGCCCCCAGATCCGAAAGGCCTTGGTCCGGGCGCACCGGTACTCGCCAGCCGTTATCAGGTGCTGGCGAGGACGGAAATGGCCGTAGATCATGCTGTGCGCCGAGAGGAACCGCTGTGCCTGTTCGGCCGTCCAGAGAAAGCCGCGCTGAGATCGGACGGGCGTTGCTGTGCGAAGCGCCTCGGTAACTAAGCCTGGCGAAGGCTACGGGGAGCCTGGCCGGTCGAAGAAGCGCTGTCGGACCCGGAACTGGCGCCACCATGACCGGGGCTTCATTGCACGCGGTCACCTGATCTTCTGGCCCTCGCTGGACCTCTCTCCGCATAATGCGATGTGCCCTCAGCGGAGGATCGCGCCCTGCGCGACGGCGAGGCCGCGGCTGCACCGGCGAACGGCCCTGGCTCCGGCGCTACCCCTCACCGCGCTTCAGGCGCCGGTCGAGTGCCTCCGCCGGTTCTGTGAGCGCGCTCACGCCAAGGTAGGCGTAGGAAGGGCGCAGCGGCGCGTCGGCCCTACGCGGCCCGCAATATGACAAGCACGGCCGTCGCACGATGGACGTGAAGGAGACGTCGGCGGCTGGCAGGAACATGCTGGCGGTGGCGAGTGCTGGGACGGAGGTGGTGGATCTGTCAGAGCTCGCGCCAGGGGTGCCCGGGTTGGCGGGCGAGGGCAGATCCCCCCTGGTCGCGCTTGGCGCGCGGGATGAGTACCGTCATGCCCTCGCTCGTAAAGCGCAGGTGCTCGCGGTCGATCCCCACCAGCTCGGAGCGTTGGAGCGCGCCCGCGAAGCCCACCAGCAGCAACGCCTTGTCCCCGAGCCCCACCACGTCGGTCCCGCAGCTCGCCAGCAGCCGCTTAACCTCGGCCGAGGTGAGAGCGGCCGCTGGGTGGGAGGGCTTGTCGTGGGTGGCCAGGATGCCGCGCATGGTAGCGCTGATCGCCGGCTGGCGGGTCTCCCACAGATGCCCGGCCTGGCGGTGATGGTGGGCGATGGCCGCGAGCCGCCGGCGCAGGCCGCTACGACCAAGCGTCTTGGCCAAACTCGCGAGGTGGCCGGCGATTACCACCGAGGCGGCCGGCGGGCTCGACCCACTGCTCCCCGTCATGCCCCTGCCCTCTCCCATCGCGGTGAGGAAAGCCCCGTATTGGCTGGCGATCCCGCAGCCGTCCCCACCAGAGGCCCCACTCCTCTGCGCCGCTACGGCCTGTCGGGCGAGCGACGCCGTGCCACCGTTCGGCTCGCCGGGATGGTGCCCGCAGGCCCAGCACCGTGGCAATCCTCCCCTCCGCCACCCTTACGCACGATAATCCATGAAGGCAGTGCTGAACTCGGCGCCTGAGGGCGTTAAGCCATTGATTGCGATGGATATTGCTCTCAGGCCCCCTCGACGCGGACGGGGCCTCGTGGCGCGGCCCCGCATTCCGTCCTTTAATCGTGCTTTCCGGACGGAAGGGGGCGCGCCAAGGTGGCGCATGCCCGACGATGCGCCCCCTGCCCTGCCCCAGCCGCCTCTCGCGCCGCCCGGGCCAAGCGAGACCCTCCTGTTGCACACGAGCCTGCTCGGCGATCTGCGAGTGCCCGGGAGCCCGGCGCAGGCGGCTGAGCTGCAGGCGCTTTCGGCACGGGCCGCCGTCTACGCCACCCGTGCCCGCGGCGAGGGCACCCGCCGCGCCTACCGCTCCGCCTGGAGCGCCTTCGAGGCCTGGTGCACCTCCCTCGGCCGCGAACCCCTGGCCGGCGACCCCGAGACGCTCGCCATGTACGCCGTGCGCTGCGCCGACCGTGGCCTCACCGTCGCCAGCCTGCGCGTCCACCTCGCCGCCATCCAGGCCGCCCACCGCCTCGCCGGGGTCGCCCTCGACCTCCGCCACCCGCGCCTCGTCATGGTTCTCGAGGGCATCGCCCGCGACAAGGGAACCCGCCCGCGGCAAAAGGCCGCGGCCGCCGGGCCCAACGTGCTCCGCCTGATGCTGGCCACCCGCCCCTCTCCCGCTACCCCGCTCGGCGCCCGCGATCGGGCGCTGCTACTGATCGGCTTTGGCGCCGCCCTCCGCCGCAGCGAGCTCGCCGGCCTCGCGCTGGGCGACGTCACTCCCGTCCCCGGGCGCGGCCTCCGCGTCCTCGTCCGCCGCTCGAAAACCGACCAGCGCGGCGCCGGCCAGGAGGTCGCCGTTTGGGCCAACCCGAGGGAGCCGGACTTCTGCCCCCTCACCGCCCTCGACGCCTGGCTCCTCTTCCGCCGGAAGGGACCCGACATCACCGGCGGGGCGTCGGATGGGGAGAGGCCGCTCTTTGTCGGCATGAGCAAGGCCGGGCGACTCACCGGGCAGGAGCTGTCGGGCAAGGCGGTCTGGCGGCTGGTGAAGGGGGCGGCCGAGAATGCTGGGATCGAGGGATGGGAGCGCTTCTCGGGGCACTCGCTGCGGGCGGGGCTCGCCACCGCCGCCGGCGAGGCCGGCGCCGACCTCGCCCAGGTCATGCGACAGACCCGGCACCGCTCGGCCGATGTCGCCCTCGGCTATCTCCGCCCCGCCGACCTCTGGCGCAACAACCCTACCCAGGGAATCTGGGGCGCGTCGGAGGATGCGGATTGAATGCGTGGCCGACCACGATGCTGCGGCGCTCCGCACGTTCGCCGCCTTCCCAATCTGGAAATCTATGACAGAGGGCATCTGACCGGCACCAAGCCGCGCTGGACCCTTGCGGGCGCCCTGGAGCGATGGCGCCAGCCCCCGAGATTGGCAGCCTCGCGTGGTACGATTTGGACTACGTGGTGGCGGGGCTCTCGCCTTCGGAGATCGCGCCGGGCCTGATGGACCTCGAGTGGCCCGAGGAGGATGATGACAGTGGTCCGGCGGAGGAGGCCCCCTTCCCTGCCTCGCCGGACACCGGCGGGCCTGCCCGGACCGTTTCCGTCCCTGGCGAGCTGTCGTGGTTTCACGGTCTGCTCGACATGGTGCGGGTGGCGCCCCGGTCTCAAGTCGAGGCGAGGAGGGCTGGTCCCTCCCGGAGGCTGAGAAAGAGGTCCAGCACACCGTTGCCGACATACAGGGTCGCCGTCCGGCCACCCTGCCACCTCGTCATATGGCCGCAGGATTAGGCGGGCTTCTCAAGCCTCCGCCGCTTCCCTCACCACAGCCTGTTCAGGAGACCGCCATGCCTAACGCCTCCATCGCTCCCAAGACATCCTCCAGGCGCCTGTCCCCGAAGCAGACCGCCGTGCTCATTGCTGTCCTCCAGCACGGCTCCTGCCCTCGGTGGGACCGCGACTACGGCATGATCCGCTGTTGCTCTATTTGGGTGGTCGGCGAGAGTACGCACCACGAGGCCGACGACGCGCAGCTGCTCGACGTCGGGCTGCTGGTCCGGGACGGCGCCCCGGACGCGGGCGGCCGCCACAGCCTCTGGGAATACGCCAGGCGCTACCTGCCGACCGCGATGGCCCGGGCCCAGTTCGTCGCAGATGCCGCAGCCTCGGACGCGGCGGCGTAGCCGATCCCCTTCACAGGCTCTTCCCGATACCGGAGAGCGGAGGCAGCCGCACCGGCCCCTTCGTGTGCCGACACCGAGAGGGTGGAAAGATTGGTTCCGCGCCGTCGTAAAATGGCCAATTGGCCATTACGCCGTATGACAATCTGGCACCAGGACGCCGGAGGATATCGTTGATGTCCGAGAAAGCTGCCCCTCTCAACGGTCTTGCACGCTCCTCTTCCCCGGAAGTCCATAAGCCCGGACGGGCCGACCGCATCGGTCCCTTCGGACGTGTCGACCTCCTCCCGGTCGCCGATCTCACTTGTGCGCCGGACGTAGAGGACGTCTGTCTCGGGCCGTTGAACGCCTTGCCCATGAAGCGGGTCCTGCCGAACGGCGGCTCGCCCGGGGTGGCCGGGGTAGTCGACCCTCACCCCGCGGAAGCAGGCGCCGAGCGCCCCGCTGTCGCAGCGCCATATGACCGGACGGCCACCGTAAACAAGCCGAAACCCACTACCCTCAGCGCACTTCGTCAGTGGCATGCCCAGAAGAAAGGTGTCTTCGCGGCCTACAGCGGTGACATCCAGGTGGCCTACATCTGGCGCAAGGAGAACGAGCCCTCCGGCCGTTAGCAGTGGATGATGGACGGCGTCCACTGGAGGTGGATCTGCGCCTCCCGGGCCGAGGTCGCCGCGGCGGCTACGGCGCGCCGGGCATGCGAGAAGGCCTGAGCCAGGTGGCTCGAACAGGCCGGTTTCGGGGGGGCTGACGTTCAGGCGGCTTCCTGGGCCTGCATCTCCAGGGCCCTGGTAAGGTCGAGATCAGCCAGCAGCTGCCAGCTCCTGTCCGACTCCGGCCGCTGGTCGAGCGCCACGAACAGCTTTTCGTAGCAGGCAACCAAGAGCGCCAGCGGGTAGTCCGGCGGGTTCCGGAGCACTTGCTACCGCGCGATCTGGCGGACCTAGTTGACCGTGACGTGGACGATGTCGGGGGTGCTTATATCCAGCTCCTGGACGTGGTCGGCCCGGCAGCATGCCGCGCAAGCCTGAAGTCGCCCTGTCATATGACGCTACGGCGGACCGCTGCCACCGCGTCATATGACGTTGTGGCCTATGTGCGCGTTGACCGCATGACCTCGTCCCGTTACAAACTTGGGGCATATTGACCAGGAGGTCGCCGTGATCGTCGTCAGCGTGCTCGCCCGTAAGGGCGGCACCGGAAAGAGTTCCGCCGTCCGGTGTCTGGCCGTCGAGGCTCTCAAGGCGGGGCGCCGCGTCGTCATCATCGACACCGATCCGCAGCCGACCTGCTACCGGTGGGGACAGCGCCGCTCGGCCGCCGGGATCCCCGTTCCGCTGGTGGTGGTCCCAGCCCCGGGTGGCCTCGCCGCGCAGATCGAGGGCTACCGGGCCCAGGGCGTCGACCTGGTCCTGGTGGACACTCCTCCGACCGCGACGCCCGCCGTCAACGCTGCCCTGGACCATTCCACCGGCGCCCTCGTTGTCACGCGACCCAATCCGGAGGACCTGGAGAGCGTCCAGGAAAGCCTCCGCGTGGCCAGCGCCCAGAAACGCCGGACCGGCGTGATCCTGTGGCAGGCGCCGCCGGACAAGCGGGTGAAGGCCGTCGCCCTGGCGCGGGAGGCGCTCGAGGCAATGGGCGCGGACGTCTGCCCCACCGCGATCTCGGCCTCCATCAGCTACCCCTACGCCTATGCCGAAGCCCTGACGCCGCAGGAGCGCGAGCCAGAGGGCAGGGCTCGGGCCGAGCTGGCGGACGTATGGGGATGGCTTCAGCGCAGTGGCATTATGGCCACTGTGCCATATGACATAAAGACCGCAGCATCGCTGGGTCCTCTGACCGATGCGCCGGTGGGCACGAAGGGTAAGCGCGGCCGCAGCAAGGCCTCTTCCAAGGCAGAGGTGACAGCGTGAGCAAGCGTTCCGCGGCCCCGGTGTCCTACGCGGCGTCCCTGATGGTGGAGCCGCCCCAGCCTGCGCCAGCAGCACCGGCGTCGCCTCTGGCCGCAGCGCGTACCCCGGTCGCCGAACCCGAGGTCGTGCAGGGGAGGGGGCGCCGCCCGCTGGAGGACGCCGCCGATCCTTCGGTGCTGTACCTGCACCCGACGGGGAAGAAGGCGCTCCGCCTCTATGCGGTCGAGAAAGGCGTCAAGGTCCACGACCTGTTGCTCGAGGCTGTCGAGGCCTGGGCTGCGGAGAAGGGGCTCGTCGGACCGTGGCGGGTGCCATCCGCCGGTCCGCCCCGTCGCCGCCGCGGGTAGGGCAGGGGAGGAGCCTCGTCGTTGTGTCATATGGCATTACGACCGTATGGCCTTATGGCCTGTTGGCCACTAGAATTCGCGTTCTCGTCAGCCCTTGGAACGGATTGGCCTTGCCTTTCCTTTCAGTAAGCCGAAAGAGTGCGAAAAGGGGATTCTATACAGGAGGCACCCCGGAGTGGGTGACGACAATGACGGCGGACATGCGGCAGACGGTCCATGGGAGGGGTGTCTATCCGATCCGCGTCGCGGCTCGGTTGGCTCATCTCGACCCACAGGCGGCCCGCCGCTGGGTGGAAGGCTACGAGTACGGCTACCGCGGCGAGCGCCGCCAGTCTGCGCCCATCAGCTACCTCGCCAAGGCCCGGCAAGCGGAAGGCGGCCTCGTACTCGACTTCGAGCAGCTGCTCACCTTAATGCTCGTGAAGGCGTTCAAGGACCGCGGCCTCGGCCTGCCCACCATCAAGCGAGCCGCCGCGCGGGCCCGGGAGGTCTACGGCACCCCGAACCCGTTCGTGACGAAGCGGTTCCGGAGCGACGGAAACCACGTCTTCATCGACCTCGAGACGAACGCGAAGGGCCGCGAGCGCGAGCTCATTAATGTGCTCTCCGACCAGCGGGAGTTCCGCGAGATCGTGGAGCCGTCCCTGTTCCGCGACCTTGTCTTCGTCGGCGACGAGGCGGGCGAGTGGTGGCCCCTGGGCCGCGACCACACCGTCGTCCTGGCACCGGCGCGGCAGTTCGGGGCGCCGATCATCGCGGGGAAGGGAATCCGGACCGATGTCCTCGCCCAGGCCGTGGCGGCCGAGGGCGGCAGCGACGACGGCGTGAAGGCCGTCGCCGACTGGTACGACTTGACGCCCGCCCAGGTGCGGGACGCCGTGCAGTTCGAGGGGGCATGGCAGGCGAAACAGGCGGCCTGACCTTCGTCTTCGACCAGAACTTCGGATCTCGGACGGTGGAACTCCTCCGGCTCGGCCGGATGCAGCCGGTCGACCGCATCACGACCCTGACGGAACTCGGCTACGCCGCGGACGCGCCGGACGAGGAATGGATGCCCCAGCTCGGCGCCCGGGGATCCCATGCTGTCATCACACGGGATGGAGAGATCCTCCGAGCCTCGGTCCGCCTCGACGCCTGGAAGGCCTCCGGCCTGACGCTGCTTCTCCTGGACGGCCGGTGGGGACAGCTTCCCCTCCACGACCTGACCCGCGGCCTGATCTACTGGTGGCCCCTAATGGTGGAGCAGGCAACGGCCGCGAAGCCGGGGACCGCCTGGACCGTACCCCACGCGGTCCAGGCGCCCTCGAAAGGAATCCGGCTGGTGACCCCTCAGGTGCGCCCGGCGCTGTCGAAGGACGGGAAGGTGGTGGACATCTCCGAGTCCGCTCCTCGCCGCCGGGGCAGCACCAAGGCCTAGTCGCCGACCAGACAGCGCCCGGGATGTGATCCTTATCCTCCCGTTTTCCTTCGCACGGGGAGGGCCGGGGACGATGTGATCCTTGCCGACCGGGCCTTCAGCGCTGGATGGGGGCAGGGGAGGGGGCAAGGAGAAGTCCCTTGTCCACCACCGTCACCCGGGCTGCGCGGTAGGCCGCCAGTGCTAGGGCGAGCGGCTCCTTGAACTCGGCCCTGAACGCCTTCAGCTTCTTCTCCCGGCCGAACTGGCGCCACAGGGCGGACCAGCTGACCACCGTGTCCGCCTGGAGGGCGTGGAGCCGGAACGCTAGCCACAGATAGATGTCGATCGCCCGGGGGGAGGACTGGATGTTCTTGATGGCGGCCCGATCCACTGGGATCGGGTGGCGCTTCAGCTCCCGAAAGAAGGCCTCAGACAGGACGACCTTCTCGATCATCCGTGTCTGCCGCTTCGTCCGAGGGTCTTCCATGCTGGTGTAGTGGAAGGCCTCCACGAGGCGCTCATTCACGATGACGGCTTCGCGGTCGTTGCCGAACTTGAAGTCGATGGCGCATCTCGCCAGCCGCTCCAGCTGGTCCGCGACCTTCCGGCTCACGGGCCCACCGCGAGTCAGGCCCAGCCTCGTCAAGAGGGCGTTCGGGTTGCTGCCCATCGAGATTTCCCGGGAGCCCGTCTCGAAGGCTTCGGTTTGCCAATCGATGAGGATGAGTCGCGCCAGCGTTCCCGAGGGGACCGAAAGGGCCTCCCTGGTGCCGTCGTCCATGACCCGAACGCCCGGCCGAACCAGGAGCTGCGCGTAGTCCGTTCCGATGAGCCAGTCTTCGCCAGGAGGATGTTCCCGATGCGGGAGGCCGGCGAGGCACCAAGCGGAATAGGTGTAGCCGACCTCGAAGCCGTTTTCGAGTTCGCGCGTGATGCTGGCCGATGCGGTATCGACGATGCGTCGCCCGTTCCGGCCTGCCACCGCCTTCAGGAGCGCCGAAGGGCCCGTATCGGGGTCGTCATGGAGGGCGACGGTATCGCGGGCGTAGGTCACCGCTCCGCTGCTACCCTTGGCCTCGACCAGCTCGTGGATGGATCCGAACAGATCGGACTGGGGCGCTTCTCCCAATGCTGCTTTCCGGCCACCAGTCACTACCACCTCCATTGGCGGTGAAACTGCCCCGGGAATAACCGGCAGTCGATGTGTCTCTTGCCGACCGGGAGGGCAGTGCTCATGTGTCCATTGCCGACGCACACCAATATAAAGGATTGAATCTGGATTCTTATAGTAGTGGGTCGGCAACAGACACGTGGATAACCTCGCAAGTCTCTGAAACTACTTAATCGCAGAAATCGAATTCGAATATCCAGTTGGCAACGGACACATCGAGAGCCGCAGAAACAAAGGTTTGGCAAGGATCACATCCGCCTCTACGACGGCTCGCGACTCGGATGATGGAAAAATGCCCCGCCAGGGCCCTCCGGTCGGCAAGGATCACATCTCGGGCGGGCATCCAGGAGTGGCAAGGATCACATCCGGCCGATGCTGTCGCCGAGGCTGGTGGTCATGTCCGGGACGGGATTGGCAAAGATCACATCGTTGGCCGGGAGGCCGTTGCCCAGGGCAGGGCGGCCCAGCTACGGTCTGGACCCAGGTAGCGGAACTTCAATTTCCCCTACGCGGTGCAAAGGACGGGGAGGGGGCTCGGTTAGAGTCCAGACGAGGCGGCGGAGCACGTCCTGGAGCGGACACCGAGGGTTCGCCGTTCCCTAGCTCGGCAACGGCGCCATGTCGACATGCACGAGGCAGGGCACTACGCTGTGGCCGCGCAGTTCGGCATGCCAGAGCTGAGCTGAGCGACTGTGTTGCTGGTCAATGGGCGTTCTGCCTTCTGATGCTGGCCGGGATCCCGGTTCGGTTCAAGGCGGGCGCTGCGCACCCCCGCCTTCAGCGGCTTCGGCCTTGAGCCGTCCCTGTCTCCCGGCCTCGGTACGGCAGTCAAATCGACGCGGCGTGCACTTCGCTCTTCCATGCTTGTCCGCTCCGAATGATGGCGTTGAGGATGGTCAGCAACTTGCGCGCGACGGCGACGAGGGCAACGAGCTTGGGCTTGCGGGCGTCGATCAGCCGCTGGTGGAATACCTGGAGGGTGGTGTTGTGACGGGCAGCGGTGATGGCGCCCATGAATAGCACGGCACTTACGCTGGCATGGCCGCCGCCGATGAAGCTCTTGCCACGCCACTGGCCGGACTGGCGGGTCCAGGGCGCAAGGCCGGCGAGGGCCGCGATCTCGCGCCGGTCGAGACGGCCGAGTTCCGGCATCTCGGCCAGTAGGGTGCGCGCGATGACTGGCCCGACCCGAGGCACGGAGGCGAGCAGCTTCTCCTTCTCGCGCCAGATGTCGGAGCCGCGGACATTCGCGTCAATCTCACGGTCGACTTCGGAGAGCTCCTTTTGCAACGCCTCGAGCAGCCGGATGATGCTGTGCTGCGATCGAGGCGCGAGGAGGCGTTTCTGGCGCTGCCGCTCGGCCACCATCATGGCGATGATCTGGCCTCGTCTGGCCCACCACCACGTTCTCGAAGCCGCCGGTCGCCTCGACGGCGACGGCGACTGGGCCGAGCGGCTTCAGCCGTGCGGCCAGGGCATCAAGCCCGCCGGCATCGCGCGCGATCGCGAGGCTCTTGTCGGCTTCCCTCACAGTGCCATCCGCAACTAGCTGGGCACTCGATGCCAGAGTGGCGAAAACGAAGGCTGTCCTGCCAGCTTTGAGGTCCTGCAAGGCGGCCCCGCCGCCAAGGTAGTGCACGGCAGTAACCCTCAAGGCTCTTGAACCGGAGCATCATTTCGCCTGCCAGGTGAGCGGCACTGGCTTTCCCAGAGGTTCCGTAGGCCACCTCACCCGGCTTTGCCCGGATGGCTGCAAAGAGGTGCTCCAGGGTGCGATGTGGGGAGCCGACGGGCACGACGAGGACCTGAGGCAGGACCAGGACCTGCGTGATTGGTGCGAAGGAGCGTCGGTAATCAATGCCCACGTTCTTGACGGAGTAGGGGGCTACCGTATGTCCCTGAGCGTCCCAGAGCAGGGTGTAGCCGTCGTTTTGAGCGCGGGCGACGCGGGTAGCTCCGACTGTGCCGCCGGCGCCAGGACGGTTCTCCACAATGATTGGCTGACTGAGAAAGTCAGCCATTGGCGCGGCGAAAAGCCTTGAGGAGGTATCGGCGCCACCTCCTGGGCTGTAGGGCGTGACCAGGGTCACAGGACCAGTGGGATACTGACCCTGGGCATGTGCGGTGCGTCCGAGAACGGCCGCGCCGATCGCCGCCGTAGCGGACAACAGGTGTCGGCGGGAAAGGCTGTTCGGCACGTCGATCTCCATCGCGCGCAGGGCCCCGGCACCATTCGCTGATGCTTGCTCGCGTATTCCCGCCTCAGGCTACCGGGAAATTGTTATGATTTTGCAAATAGAGCCTGGAACCAACAACATGTAGGTGTTGACTTGTCTCTAGTGACGTGTCTCTAGTGACGCGTCACTAGAGACGCCTGGAGGCTTTAATGCCCAGAAAGCAGAGCCCGGCCGAGAGCCGGCAAGCACGGTACGCGGAGAGGAACAGGCAGATCGGCTTAGTGCAGGTTGCAACCTGGGTGCCGGCGGAGCAGCGGCACATGGTCAATCGCATCGCGGAAAGTGCTCGTGCTAACGCGGCCAAGGTTGCCGCGGACTATGTCACGGCGCTTTCCACCGAAGACCAGCGTGACTTCCTAGACTCCTTTTGGATGTCTGGCGGGAAGAAGTATTCCCTCTTCAAGAGCGGGAAGAACGAAGAGCGGGTGGTTGCGGTCAAGGTCATCCCGTACCGCTGCAAACCTACCCTCGTCACCATGCCCACCACCCCCGACACTGACCAGTGGCAAATGGCTAGCGAGCACCCGCAGCTGGCTCAGATTCAGGACATGCGCGGGTATCATTGGGAGACACCAGAATACCGGAAGCTGTGTGTCGACCTAAATCTCGACCCCGACGAAGGGAGGCCGGTCTTCCGCGCCTCTTATGAAGAGCTGGGCGAGCGGTTGGTGGTGTGGATTGCCGACCACTTCGATAGTTCGAAGCCTTGGGGAGACGAACCTGCGGAGCCGCCGGAGTGGGCTGATGTCTGGGACCGCCCACGCTATGAGCCGCATACGCGTCGGATGGCAGGGATCAGCGCCCTGTGTGATTTCGTAGACCTGCTCCTCGACGATGCGGATCTGTATGCCGCCGAGATCGATGCCCTGCGGCGCAAATTCTCTTACTTCCCTCTGGGCTTCCTGCCTTGGGATGCGGAACTGCGGTCCATGCTGGCAGGTGACGAGTTTCTAGAGGTCGGCCGCCAAGCTCGTGGCAGTGGTGGAGGCGCACGGCGCGACCATAACCGCCTTGGAAGTGCGGTTGAGGTCGAGTTCCTCCCCTCGAGATACGGCACTGGCCATCGGTGTGTCTTTTCGACCAGCTATGCTGACTGGGAAGATCCGGACGAAGACGGCTGGCCGGCTAGGAACTACTCCGACGTTCGTGGCGTCGCTGTTCTGCCTACTGATGAGACGATCAAGGAATCGGCTTGGCTCTCCATCGTCATGGACCGTCTGAGGCGACAGGGAGTGCTGTTTCTGCCGGAGAGTGAGGTGCAGAAGTACCTCAACACCGAAGGGACTTTCTGGGTTCATCAGGACCATTCGGGTTACTTCCCGCTGAAGCGTCCAATCCGCAAGCCGTCACTGGGGGAGCAGATGCTGTGGAAGGTGAAGCGTCCCTACATGCCTATAGATCGCGAGTTGGTTCGTCTGGAAGCACTCCACCCCATCCCCTAACGCACCCCGCTGCACCTTGGTCCTGCGCCAGCGAGGCTCACCTGGTGGCACTGCACGAGCGCCGCACAGGGGGGCCCACAGGGCGTCTCCGCGGCCCTCCTCCCCATGGAGGGGTCGGGGTCGCTCCGGCTCCCTGTGGACTCCCTGCACGGCGGGGCAGCGCGATCTGGGGAGAGGCCTTGGGGATCAAGGTAGGTGCTAGACAATGATCCCCGTAACCCCGACAATTCGCGGGCGGGCTCCGCCATCTCGGCCTGGAAAACTGAGGACATGGCGGACAACCCGTACGAGGCGTGCCTTGATGTCGCACGGGCGTACGGAGGGCGGGCAGTGCCCGTAATCCGGTTAGTTTGGCCGCCGCCGGGCCTTTAGCGAATAGAGGTTCCACACGCTACTCAGGGGTGACGAAGGCCAAGGAACCCTTGGGGCCGATGAGTCCTGCTAACGGCGGCTAACCCGTTCGTGGGGGCCAAACCGCAACCTCCCAGGGTCGCGGCGCGTCGCTGCCCGGAGACCAGACCCATGCGGTCTAATCCCCGGTTTACTGTCACGGTTAAGGTCGATCTAGCGGCCACCATCCTCGCGTTGGGGGCAGTGCTGAAGATGCTGCTGTGATGGTGACGGGGGCTGCCTTGGCAGCCCCCGTTTCCCTTGAAGGCAAGTTCGCCGCCGCAGTCATGCCCTTCAGAGAAGCAGAATCTCATTGCAGGACAGGAGTGGACATCCTTGAAATAGCGACCGCCCAGGACTCAGCTTCCTGCCGCGCTGAGCCGAACGGGATGGCCAACCAGCGAACGGAACCGTTGGGCGAAAGTTGGTATTGAATCTCAAGGTAAGCGTATTCGTCGACGGTAGTCTTTGAGCGCGATTTTCCGCCAAAGGTGTACCCGAGAAACAGGCTGCCTCCCGCGCCAACGGTGAACCTGCCGCTCTCTTGCGTCACGGTGTGCAAGGTCTGCTCGCGCTCAACTCGCGCGGAGGCAATCTGCTCCGGTTTGAGATTGAGTTCCTCATAACGGGTCTCGAAGGAGACGACCGCGAGGCGCCCCTCCCCAAGCACGGCCATAGCGCCTGGCGACGGATTGCGCCATGTCCGGAGCATCGACAAGGCCCGCTGACGCTGATCGAAGAACTGGCCGATCTTCTTCTCGCACCCACGGAACCGAGTGACACGATAGGGCCACAAGGCGAGTGCGTAGATCACGCGATAGAGGATGCGTGCCGTAATGACACCGAGAAACAAGGTGAAAACCCCGTTCAGGAGAGCATCGCTCCAGGAGGATCGCTCATAGAAATTGAGCGCGAAGGCAATCGAGGCCAAGAGGCAAGCTAGAGCCATGAGCGTCCAGTCGGTCCACCGTTCAATCGCATGAACATGTTGAACGGTGCGGAAAATCGCTGCCGAACTGCCTTGTGAGTTAGCCGGGGCAACCGCCCCAGTATCGACTGCGCCGGTATTGGCGATCGGCATTCCTGTCTCCGTTCAGACTGTGCTGCCTGAGATTACGTCCCAAGCCGGTAGCCTGAAAACTGGACCCCCCGCCGGGGAGGCATCCCCTCCAGCGAAGCGCTAAAGAAGCGCATCGCTGGAGGGGTGCTGGGAGGGTAGGCCAGATCCGGCCGCGTCAATTGCTGTCCTCGCCGGTGCTCGCCATGCTCGCTCCGCTGCGCGTTGTAGCGCGACAATCAGGATGGTTTTCGTATTGCCTCAGCCAGGAATGCTCCCGACACGGCTGACGTTGCCTCACCCGGTTGCGCCTGTTGCCTCATAGCCTGCTGCCCATTGCCGCATCACCTTTCATGGCTTCCTCGGTCGTGGCGGTGCCAAATACCAGCCGATGCGCCTCCCCCCGGCGCCAGGTTTTCACGCGCCGTTGCAGGGTTCTGAGGAGCCCAGCAGGGTGGCTGCCCGGCTGTTCCGCCTGCAGCCGCTCCAGCAACTCACGGGACGTCCGCCAGGGCTCGGCCATGAACCAGGCCTCCAGCTGCGCTGTCACGGCGGCGAATGGATCCGGACGGCGCCGCAGCCGCCTGGCCGTCTCCTTGGGCCGGGCGGTCGGCCGCACCTCGCCCTCTTGCCATGCCGTCCGTAGCCCGGTCAGGAACGCCTCCAGGCTCGGCGCCGTGGGCTTCGCCCTCTCGCCCGCGACCGGCCGGTCGGCGATCTCCACCAGGCGCTGCTGCATGGCCCGGATTGCCCGCAGCAGTTCCACCGGATCGAGCGTCGCGTGCAGGGCCATGACCCGCAGGCGCACCTCCTCGCCCGTCCTCGGGTCCGCCACCAGCCGCTGATAAGGCGTCGCCGGCGGGTGGTAGCGCTTCCTCACCTTTGCGCCCTCGCGGGCCTTCTCCGCCAGCTTGAACGAGGGCTGGAAAAAGTTCACGAACAACCGCACGGCGCCGTAGAGCTGGGCCAGCGCTGCCGCGGCCTCGAGCCCTTCAAGGCGCCGGTAGCCCACGATCCGTCGCACCACCGCCCCGTTCTTCTGCTCCACCCAGGCCTGGTCGTTCTTGCGGTACGGCCGACACCGGGTGAACTCCACCCCGGCTGCCGTGCAGTAGTCCCGCACCGTCTCGTTCATGAACACGATGTCATTGTCCGTGTCGAACCCCAGCAGTGCGAACGGCATCCTCTTGCGCAGCTCACCCAGCACCTCAACCAGCAGCCCCTGCTCCCGCACCAGCAGCGGCGCGCATTCCGTCCAGCCCGTGGCGATGTCGGTCAGCACCAGCGTCTGCACGAAGCTGCCTTTGGCCGTCGGGCCGCTATGCGCCACCAGATCCGCCTCGACATACCCGGGCGCCGGATCGCCCCAGTCCGAGAAGGTCCGGACCGGCACGCTCCGCCGTACCGCTGCCGAGGGTGCCGCCCGGCGCCGGCGCCGCCCACCGGCCCCATCCCTCGCCTGTCGTAGCGCCCGGTCCATTGTCGCCGCGCTCATCGCCAGAAGGCTGACCCGCACCTCCGGCGCGAGCTGCAGATGCCCGTTCCGCTCCATCGCCTCCACCAGCACCGGCACCAACGGTCGCAGCCGCTTGCCGCAGACCCGGTCCGACGCCTCCCAGAGCACCACCAGCGTCTCACGCACCGCCTCGCCATAGACCCGCCGCCCCGGCCTTGGCCCTCCCCCTATCCGGGGTAACCCAGACCGCAGCAGGCGGGTCGCATGCCGACGGTGAAACCCCGTCACTGCCGTGAACCCGTCCAGGATCAGCCCCCGCTCACGACGGCCAGCCCGGGCGTAGCGCTCCGCCGTCACCGCCACCAGCTCGTCACGCGTCGCCATGCTCACCCGCCTCATCTCCGCCCCCGGAACTCCTGGCCCCAGGGGAACATTTCAGATGAGGCAACAGCCCCACCTTCGGGAGCATTTCAGGCGAGGCAATGCGACCGGCCAAGGTTGCTGTCGCGCTACACCGGAGACCAGACCTATGCGGTCTAATCCCCGGTTTACTGTCACGGTTAAAGTCGATGTTGCGGCCACCATCCTTGCGATAGCGGCACTGCTGAAACTGCTTCTGTGATGGGAGGGGGGCTGCTGAGGCAGCCCCCGTTTCCTTCTAAAAATGGCCTTAAAATCGCGCCAAGATCCCAAGGTCCTCATGCCCGCCTGGCGGAGATCCGGAGGGCCGCATTTTGCTGCGCCAGCAGGGCGAGATTTCTTGCCGCGAGGAATAGGCGAAGTCGGATAAGCCCATCCTCGCAGCCTTTTTCCCCCTTAGTCGGCCCATGAGCAACGCGCATAGATGAGGAACGAGCCATCAGACATGATTCATAGCTTCGATTCCACACATTCAACGCGAAAATAAAGATGTCGACCCTCCGCATGGATGCCAATAAATGGACGGCCTCTGAAACATGGAGGCCGCCGTGGCCCAGTCTGCTCCGCTTGTTTCCACTTCCATCACGCGGGTTGCCGGCACCCGTCAGGGCGACTTCCCGGACCTCCCGAACAATTGGCGATATACGACCTTCTTGCTGGGCGCGGCGGTCGCCCTGTCGGCGGTCGCCGGCGTGCCGTATGAGACTGTCACCTATAGGATCGGTCGCACGGGTCGGCGCAATTTGTTCCCCAATACTAACATTTACGCCGGCACCCTTGTGAAGGCCTGCCGGGGCCACTTCGGCCAGCGCCACCTTGCCGGAAAGGGGTGGGATCAGGCCAATCTTCGCCCCTGGACCGTGACGGTCGCGGAGGTTGAGGCGCATCACCAGCGGCTGATTGCCGCTCGTCCGCAGAAGACTCGGCGCAGCCGGTCCGCGAATCCCTGAAAAGGGCGGGATCGTCTAGAGCGGCTCCGCGGTGCGACGGCCAATCCTGCAATCGCGTGAGCCCCGCCCACAGGGGACCCCAGGGTGTCTCGCCGCCCTTCCGCCCTCTGAGAAGGGGTCGGGCGGCTCAGCCCCCTGGGGGCTCTGTGGACGGGGTGTCCAGCTGGTGGATCTGGGATCGAGGTGAGGCTGGATCACCCTTGTCATACTGCAGGAACGGGTCTGGGTTTGGAGCGTCGCGTGTACGCGAGTCCCTTGACCACCCGACAAATGTTTCCATCACGCAAGGAACATGGTTCACGTATAACAGGGAAATCTGGAGCAGAGCCTGAAGCGTGGGCAGAAGCAGCGATCGGGCCGGATGGCGAGCGCACCACCGGGGCGTGTGGGTGAGGGGGAACGTGGTGGATAAGAAGACCCTGAGCGAGCGGGACGTCTGCTCAAAGTTCATTACGCCAGCCCTGACGGCAGCGGGATGGAACAGCGTCGCTCAGATCCGCGAGGAGGTCAGCTTCACGAAGGGCCGCATCATTGTCCGCGGGAAGCTCGTCAGCCGGGGCAAGGGAAAGCGCGCCGACTACGTCCTCTACTATAAACCCAACCTTCCCATCGCGCTGATCGAGGCTAAGGACAACACCCACTCGGTCGGAGACGGGCTCCAGCAGGGAATTGAGTACGGCGAGATCCTCAACGTGCCCTTCGTCTTCTCCTCGAACGGCGACGGCTTTGTGCTCCACGACCGCACGGGAACCTTCCCACAGAAGGAGCAGAACCTCGGGCTGGACCAGTTTCCTTCGCCCGAGGAGCTCTGGCGCCGCTACGCCTCCTGGAAGGGTTTGACCCCAGCGATCGAGCAGGTCGTGCTCCAGGAGTACTTCGACGACGGTGGAGGTAAGGAGCCTCGCTACTACCAGGTCAACGCCGTCAACGCGGCCATCGAGGCCATCGCCAAGGGCCAGGATCGGATATTGCTGGTCATGGCGACGGGAACCGGCAAGACCTACACGGCCTTCCAGATCATCTGGCGACTGTGGAAGGCAGGCCGCAAGAAGCGCATCCTCTTCCTTGCCGACCGGAACGTCCTGGTCGATCAGACCATGGTCAACGATTTCCGGCCCTTCGGGGCGGCCATGGCAAAGCTCAGCACCGACGCCAAGACGATCGAGCGCGCCGACGGCTCCACCGTCAGCCTCGCCACGGCCATGGACAAGAAGCGGCGCATCGACACCGCCTACGAGATCTACCTCGGCCTCTACCAGGCCATCACCGGCCCAGAGGAGCGCCAGAAGCTCTTCCGGGAGTTCTCCCCCACCTTCTTCGACCTGATCGTCATCGACGAGTGCCACCGCGGCAGCGCATCGGCCGATTCCGCGTGGCGCGAGATCCTCGAGCACTTCTCGGGGGCGGCCCAGGTCGGCCTGACGGCCACGCCGAAGGAGACCAAGTACGTCTCCAACATCGACTACTTCGGCGAGCCCGTCTTCTCCTACTCCCTGAAGCAGGGCATCCAAGATGGCTTCCTCGCCCCTTACAAGGTGATCAAGGTCCACATCGACCGGGACGTGGAGGGTTACCGACCCGCCAAGGGTACGGTTGATCGTGACGGCAACGAGGTAGAGGACCGGATCTACAACCAGAAGGACTTTGACCGCACGTTGGTCCTCGACGACCGCACCAAGCTGGTGGCGAAGAAGGTCTCGGACTTCCTGAGGGAGAGTGGCAACCGCTTCCAGAAGACCATCGTCTTCTGCGTCGACGAGGAGCACGCCGCCCGGATGCGGCAGGCGCTCGTCAACGAGAACCAGGACCTCTGTGACGCTAACTCCCGCTATGTCATGCGAATTACCGGCAGCGACACCGAGGGCCAGGCGCAGCTCGGGAACTTCATCGACCCGGAATCCAAGTATCCGGTCCTGGTAACCACCTCCCGCCTTCTCTCGACGGGCGTGGACGCCCAGACCTGTCGCCTCATCGTGCTCGACCGCGCCGTCGGCTCGATGACCGAGTTCAAGCAGATCGTTGGGCGCGGAACCCGGGTGCACGAGGACACCAAGAAGTTTTACTTCACCCTCATGGATTTCCGCGGCGCCACCAGCCACTTCGCCGACCCCGGGTTCGACGGGGAGCCGGTCCAGATCTACGAGTCCGGGGAGGGTGACCCGATCACCCCGCCCGACGAGGCTCCCACCACGGACGAGGACGGCAAACTGCTACCCCCCACCCCTGGCGAGGACGAGACCGTGGTGGACGGAGAGCCGCACGACATCTCAATCAAGGGGGACGGCACCGGGCGCCAGAAGATCTATGTGGATGGCGCCGGGGCGACGATTGTTGCGGAGCGCATCGAGTACCTGGACAGGGAGGGCAAGCTCGTCACCGAGAGCCTTCGCGACTTCACCAGGAAGGCCCTGCGGAAGCACTTCACCAGCTTGGACGCCTTTCTCCGCCGCTGGAAGGACGCCGACCGGAAGCAGGCGCTCCTCGACGAACTGGCGGATGAAGGCCTTCCCCTCAGGACGATTGCCGAGGAGATTGGCAAGGGTCTCGACCCCTTTGACCTCATCTGCCACATCGCCTTCGACCGTCCTGCCTTGACCCGGCGGGAGCGAGCCGAGAACGTCCGTAAGCGCGATGTGTTTACCAAGTACGGGACGCAGGCGCGCGCCGTGCTCGACGCGCTGCTGGCGAAGTACAGCGATGAGGGCATCACGAACCTCGATGACCCGCAGGTCCTGCAGATCACACCCTTCAACAGCATGGGCACGCCCCTTCAGCTCATCCGGCAGTTCGGATCACGGGCCGACTTCCAGAACGCCGTGAACCAGATGCAGTCCGCTCTCTACGAGGAAGCCGCCTAAGCCATGTCCGTCCGCAATACCGTTAAGTCCATCCAGGACATCATGCGCCAGGACAGCGGCGTCGATGGCGACGCCCAGCGCATTTCGCAGCTCTGCTGGATGTTCTTCCTCAAGATCATCGACGACCAGGATCAGGAGCTGGAGGAGATGAACACCAGCTACCGGTCCCCCATCCCGACGCAACTGCAGTGGCGAAACTGGGCCGCTGACCCTGAGGGGATCACCGGGGAGGCGCTGCTCGCCTTCGTGAACGGCGAGCTCTTCCCGGCCCTGAAGGCCCTACCGATCGCCGGCGCCGCGGGCAATCGGCGCCGCGTTGTCCGCGGCGTGTTCGAGGACGCCTATAACTACATGAAGTCCGGCCAGCTCATGCGGCAGGTCGTCAACAAAATTAGCGGCGTAGACTTCAACGACTTGGTCGAGCGCCGGCACTTCGGCGAGGTCTACGAGCAGCTGCTGAACGACCTGCAGAGCGCCGGCAATGCCGGAGAGTACTACACACCGCGCGCCGTCACCGCCTTCATGGTGGACCGCATCGATCCGAAGCCGGGCCAGACCCTATTCGACCCCGCCTGCGGCACCGGCGGCTTCCTGACCTGCGCCATCCGGCACATGCGGGACCGCTACGTGAAGCGGCCGGAGGACGAGCAGCTGATGCAGGCCTCGCTCCGGGCCGTCGAGAAGAAACCGCTGCCGCACATGCTGTGCGTGACCAACATGCTGCTGCACGGGGTGCAGGACCCCGGCTTTGTCCGCCACGACAACACCCTGGCGCGTCCCTATATCGGCTGGGCGCAGTCCGACCGGGTGGACATCGTTCTGACCAACCCGCCCTTCGGCGGACGGGAGGAGGACGGGATTGAGAGCAACTTCCCGCAGCATTTCCGTACGCGGGAAACGGCGGACCTTTTCCTCGCTCTGATCATCCGCCTGCTGAAGCCGGGCGGCCGCGCGGCGGTGGTGCTTCCTGACGGGTCGCTGTTCGGGGAAGGGGTGAAGACCCGCTTGAAGGAGCACCTGATGGAGGATTGCAACCTGCACACCATCGTCCGGCTGCCCAACAGCGTCTTCCGCCCCTATGCCTCCATCGGCACCAACCTGCTGTTCTTCGAGAAGGGCGAGCCGACCCGGGAGACCTGGTTCTGGGAACACCGGGTGCCGGAGGGGCAGAAGGCCTATTCCATGACCCGGCCGATCCGGCAGGAGCACCTGACCGATTGCGCGGCATGGTGGGGCGGGGCCTCGCGCACGGGGCGGGTGGAGGGGCCGCAGGCCTGGCGGGTGACGGCCGAGGCGGTGAAGGCACGCGGCTACAACCTCGACATCAAGAACCCGAGCACGGTCGCGGAGGACCACGGCGACCCGGAGACGCTACTGGCGGACCTGGATGCTGCCGAGGCCGAGACGGCGCGGCTGCGGGAGGAGCTGAAGACGATCCTGGCCGAGGCACTGGCGCGATGAGGGCCGAAGCGCTGCTGGCCCATTACGCGCGGATCACGGAGGCGCCGGATGCCATCGCGCGGCTGCGGCGGTTCGTGCTGGACCTCGCCATGCGGGGAAAGTTGGTGCCGCAGGATCCCAAGGAGGAACACGCGTCGGAGTTGCTGAAGCGGATCGGCCTAGAGAAGTCCGGCCTGCCCGGCACGCCTGTACGCGGCAGGCGCGTCGAAGGCCGCTCGCGCACTACCGATTTTGAGTTTGCGTTGCCCTCAGGATGGGCCGTTTCAACGCTGGGCGAAGTCGCATTGAAGATAGCCGACGGTGCACACCAAACGCCAACCTATGTAGGTTCTGGTGTGCCGTTTGTGTCAGTAAAAGACTTTAGCGGTGGTAAGCTCAATCTTTCCAACACGCGGTTCATCACTGAAAGCGAGCACCGCGAGTTGTATAGGCGATGCGACCCTCGACGTGGTGATCTACTTATCGGCCGCATTGGGACGCTTGGCCGCGCGGTCGTTGTCGATACTGACATCGAATTCAGCCTCTTCGTCAGCGTGGGCCTAATCCGACTCAGCCTCGCCAACGTAGTACCGCATTTCCTCCGCTTCCTTCTCAACTCTCCACTCGTCGAGGCCGAATTCGACCGTATCAAGATCGGCGGTGGGACGCATACTAATAAGCTAAACCTTGGTGACCTAAAGACTGTCGCTATTCCACTGCCCCCCCTTGCCGAACAGCACCGCATTGTCGCCAAGGTGGATGAGTTGATGGCGCTGTGCGACCGGCTGGAGGCGGCGCGGACGGCACGGGAGGCGACGCGCGACCGGCTGGCGGCGGCGAGCCTCGCCCGCCTCAACACCCCCGATCCCGACACCCTCCTGGCCGACGCCCGCTTCGCCCTCGACGCCCTACCCGCCCTCACCAAACGCCCCGACCAGATCAAGCAGCTCCGCCAGACCATCCTGAACCTCGCGGTCCGCGGCAAGCTGGTGCCGCAGGAGGTGGGAGATGAGCCGGCGGCGAAGTTGCTGCGTAGGCTACGTGCCGCTCAATCAGATGCCCTGGCAACCGAAGGGATTCGTGCTCGGCAACCGGTCCAGGCATTGCAACGGGAAGAGCTTTGGTTCGATGTTCCGCCTGCGTGGGAGTTGACGCACTTCGACGAGGTGTTCGTCATCGTGAGCGGCGTCACCAAGGGCCAGCGCGTACCGGCGAACGAGGCGGTAGAGGCGCCGTACCTTCGGGTTGCCAATGTCCAGCGCGGCTTTCTTGACCTCGCCGTTATGAAGACGCTGACCGTTCGCGCGGCCGACGTGGAGCGCTATGCGCTCCGCGCGGACGACTTGCTGATGACAGAGGGTGGCGACTGGGACAAGCTTGGCCGCACCGCTGTTTGGCGCGACGAGGTCGCGGGCTGCATCCATCAGAACCACGTTTTCCGGGTGCGGCCTCCGTCGAAAGACATCGCTTCCGAATGGGTGGCCATCTATGCGAACAGTCCGTTGGGGCGGACCTTCTTCGAGGATGCTTCAAAGCAGACTACCAATTTGGCTTCAATCAACATGACGCAGCTTCGCGGGTGTCCGCTCCCCCTCCCACCTCTCGCCGAACAACATCGCATCGTCGCCAAGGTGGACGCGCTGATGGCGTTTTGCGACCAGCTGGAAGCGAGCCTCGCCACCGCCAGCACCACCCGCGCCAAGCTGCTTGAGGCATCGCTGCGCGATGCCCTTCTGCCCGCCGAGGAGGCCCTGCTGGAGGCCGCGCAATGACCCTCGCCGCCCGCTTCCTGGACGCCTACCCGCACCACAACATCGCCCGGCTAATCCAGGACCGCCTGACGCGCTGTCGGGAAGCCCGCATAGTCGCTGGCTTTGCCACGCCGGATGGCGTTGCCGCGCTGAAGGTCGGCGCCACGGCGCTGAGGATCACCCGGCTGGTGCTCGGGGCCGGCACCTTCAAGGCGTTCCAGGCGCTGGACAGCCTCATTGCCAGCGGCCTGCCCGCCAGCACCGCCCGGCTTCACCTGGGCTATTCCCGCGCCACCGGTTGGCCGAAAAATCCGTTCGAACGTCTGCGGCCGATGCTGCACAGCAAGATCTACTACTTCGAAATGCCGGACGGCACTGCCGCCGCCTTCGTTGGATCCCACAACCTCACCGGCTTCGCCCTGCGCGGCCGGAACGGGGAGGCCGCGGTGCTGCTGGAAGGCCCCGCCAGCGAGCCAAGCTTTGCCGATATCCGCGCCCATATCGAGGAAGCCTACCGCGTGGCCGTGGTCTATGACGCTGCGCTGAAGGAGGCCTACGCCACCTGGTACGCCGACTACCTCGACCGGCTGAAGACCGACATCACCGACATGCCCCGCACCGGCACCAGTGGCCGTAGCCTGGTGGTGATGGCCGAGGCCGCCGCCGGCATTGCCCCCGCCGTGGGCCAAGCGGTGTACTTCGAAGTCGACCGGCGCATTCAGGAGATCAACTCGATCCATACCCAGGTTCACCTGCACCTGTTCCCTCACTTGCCCGCCACGCCACGCGATGGCCTGGCCGCACTTGCCAATGTGGCGCAGGGCTTCCGTGCCAAGGTGCAGGCGATCGACGTCCGAGCCGGTTCCGCGGAGATCGACACCAACTGGTTCATGGACCAGCGCCCGCAGGCCGAGTTGAAGCGGGCACCGCGCCCCTTCCGCCCGCACCCGACTTCAGGGAAGCAGCAGGTCACGGCGCTGATCGAGGATCGTCTTGCCGAGACCTTCGAGTACGAGTTCGACCCGCCGGAGAAGTGGCTGCCACAACTCGGCGACGAACACTTGGTGGATGAGGAGACGGACGAGGTGTGGAACCCGGTCGTCGGCCTGCAGCCCGAACGGCGCCTGGAGGCGGTCGAGTGGCGTGGGTCAAAGATGCTGATGGAGCTGTCGCCGGATTCTGGGTCGTTCATCCTGCTGTCGCGTGGGCGACGCCGTCTTGATGGGTAAGCCGTCCCGGGTGCCTTTTAGCATCACCTTCCGCGCCCTGCGGGCGTTCGACGCGGGCTGGTTCACAGGGGCACCGCCACTCCGCTTCAAGAGCAGTCGCCGTGTCGGCGGGATGCTCGGCAACATCCGGCACGGCCACATCCTGCGACGGCTGCAGATCGCCTTGCCCAAGGTCCGTACCCTGCCGTCCGGCTCCTGGAGCCTCGACTTGCCACAAAGAGAACGCCTTCTACGGATCACCCCATGACCCTGCACCACGCCATCTGGACCGTCGGAGCCAATCCTACGCCGCTTGCCGCCGCCCAGCTCCCCAGCGAGCAGCTGCTGGAAGACATGATCGTTGCCGCGCCGCAGATGCTCTCCGACGCTTGGATGCTGTCCTCCGCCCCACAGTTGAATGAGACGCCCCGCAAGCGGACGGTATCCGCCGATGGGGTGCA
>NZ_JBHLVZ010000118.1:0-13882 GCF_042433125.1 Muricoccus vinaceus
GCGCGCTCACCACCACCCGGTTGCTCTCGTCGGTCCGCACCCGCGCCGCCGCACGCGCCAGCAACCGCTTCTTCAGGCTGCGCGCACCCAGATGATACAGCGGGAACTCCACCCGCAACCCACGCGCCTCAATCCGCGCCATCAATCTAAACCCGAAAGCCCGGGCGGTCGCGGGGCGGCGCCGGGGGGCGGTCGTGTGGAAGGGCGGGGCCGGGCGACATGGGGCGGGCCTATACACCGCCGGGCCGCGCGGCGGCTACCTTCGGCTGCTCCGGCGCGAGGGCGGACCCAGGGCAGCCAGAGGCGGGGCGGCCCTTAGTCCAGCGTGGCGCCGGAAGCGGCGACCACCGGGCCCCAGCGGGTCAGCTCCCCCTTCCAGAAGGCATCGAACGCCGCGGGCGTGGCGGTGACCTTGCGCTGCCCGAGATCGCGCAGGCGCTGGGCGATCTCGGGATCGGCGAAGCCCTTCGCCAGGGCGTCCGACAGGGCCTGGACGATGGGAAAGGGCGTGCGGGCCGGTGCGAAGAGGCCGGACCAGTTCTCGATCTCGTAGCCGGGCAAGCCCAGCTCGGCGGCGGTCGGCACGGCCGGAAGCAGAGGGTCGCGCTCCCGGTCGGCGACGAGGATGGGCCGGATCTGGTTGGCCTGGGCCATGCCCAGCAGCACCGTGACCGACTCCACCATGACGTCCACCTGCCCGGAGACCACGGCCGTCAGCGCCGGGCCTGAACCCCGGAAGGGGACATGCGTCATCTCGGCGCCCAGTGCCTGGGCGAGCAGCACGCCGGCCAGGTGCGGCGCCGTGCCGTTTCCGCCCGAGCCGTAGGTCAGGCTGGACCGGCGGGCGGCGGCGCGCAGCTCATCGAGGTTGCCGGCCAGGCCCGGACGCACGGCCACCATGCAGCGGCTCCTGCCCACCTCCGCCACCGCCACGAGGTCGCGACGGATATCGAAGGACAGGTGCTTGTAGAGGAACACGTTCATGACCGCGGAGGAGTTGGTCAGCAGGGCCAGGCTGTGGCCGTCGGGTGGGGAGCGCACCACCGCCTCCGTCCCGATGGTGCCGCCGGCACCCGGGCGGTTCTCCACCACCACGGACACGCGCGCGGCTTCCCCGGGCGGCGCGAGGTGCAGGCCCAGGGCCTGGGCCGCGATCCGGCCGCCGATGTCCGATCCGCCGCCAGGGGCAAAGGGAACGATCAGGCGGATGGGCCGGTCCGGCCAGCGTGACTGGGCCAGGCCGGGACGGGAACCGAGCGCCGCGGCGGCCGTGGCCAGGGCTGCGCCGAGATGCCTGCGCCGGATGGGCATGGTTTCCGCCTTCCCTGATGGACGTTCCGGCTCCGCCCTGTTCGGGCGGCGCGGCGGCCTGCCGTGTTTCCCCAGGCCCTTGAAAGCCCTTCGCGCATCATGCTGCGGACACGCGGGAATCGGGAAGCCCGGGCGAGCCCGGCGGCAGGTCTCCATGCGGAAAGGGCCGCCAGCATGGCTGGCGGCCCTTCCGAAGCGGATGGCCGGGTTCAACCGGCCGCTTGATCGAGGAGCCCCGATCAGGAGTGCTGGCCACCGCCGCCCGTGGCGCCGCTGCGCTCCAGGAAAGCCTGGGCGGGAGACTGGCTGGGGGCGGCAAGCGGGGTGCGGCTGGCCGGGGCGGGCGCATCCGCCACCACCATCGGGCCATCGATCGTGTAGAGGGTGCGGGCATTCGCGCCCTGGGCAAGGAAGGAACCCATCACCGCAGCGGCAAGGCCAAGGGCGCGGAGGCTGCGGGCAACATTGAAAGCGGACATCGCTCATATCCTGTGTGGATGGCGGCGAACCATATCGTCGTCTCTGCCAAGCCATATGAGCCCGGCATCGGCCATGATCCACTTCATGGTCCGGATTGCTTTCATCCATCCGATGGATGAAACCTCAGAGCCTCTCCCCGTTGCCACTGGGACCGCCCCTGGCCGGAGCCCCGCCGAGCATCCGGGACAATTCGCGCGCGGCCTCCACCACCAGGGCGGCCAGCCGGTCACGGTTCGGTGGATCGAAGCGGTGGCGGGCGCCGACCACCCCCAGCGCGCCGGCGAAGCCACCGGCGGCAACGCCATGCGAGCCGAAGACCGGCGCGGCCACGGCGGCGGTTTCGGGATCGCGCTCCCCGAGGGAGATGCAGAAGCCGCGTATCCGCAGCGCCTCGTCGGCAGCGGCGTTGCCGCCGGTGAAGGCGGCCAGCACCCGCCCGCCCGCGCCGCGGTCCAGCGGCAGGCGCGCCCCTTCCTCCACATGGTGGCGAATGGCCCGGTCCGGGTGGTGCCGGAACAGGCAGATGCGGTGCTCGCCCTCGCGCACGTAGAAGCCGGCGGTTTCGCCGCTGCGGGCGGACAGCGCCGCCAGGGCCGGGCGGACCTGCTCGGCCAGGTTGAAGGCGCCCTGGTAGCGCAGGCCCAGGCGAAGGGGCGCCGGGCCCAGGCGGAAGGCGCCATCGGCGTCCCGGTGCAGGTAGCCGAAGCGGGCGAGAGAGGCGGCGAGGCGAAGGACCGTGCTGGGGTAAAGGCCGGAGCGGGCCGCCAGTTCGCTCAGCGTCAGGCGCGGAGGGCCATCAAAGGCTTCCAGGAGGGAGAGGGCGCGCTCCACGGCCTCCACCCGCGCTTCGCCGGGCATGGCCTGCGTTCCGGAACGGACCAAGGAAGGCGGCCGGCCCCGGCGTGGGGATGATGCGCGCGTCGCTTCGGCGTTCATGGCTGTTTCCCGTTGACGCGGGCCGAATGGAATCCTTATTTTTCTAGAGTAGAAATAATTTCTGTCCAACAGAAATATTCATCCTCTGGGACGCGCCCTCCGCTGCAAGGAAATCAGCCATGTTCATCCTGGTGAGCGAGGTCGGCCCGCGAGACGGCCTGCAATCCATCCGCCGCGCCATGCCGACCGAGGCGAAGATCCGGTGGATCGGGGCGCTGGCCGCCGCCGGGCTGCGGGAGATCGAGGTCGGCTCCTTCGTGAACCCGAGAAAGCTGCCGCAGATGGCCGATGCCACCGAGGTGGTGCGCGCGGCGCTGGCGATCCCGGGCCTGACGGTCATGGCGCTGGCCCCGAACCTGCGCGGGGCGCAGGCCGCGGCCGAGGCGGGGGTGCGCAAGGTGACCATGCCCGTCTCGGCCTCCAACGCGCACAGCCTGGCCAATATCGGCGTTTCCACGGACCGCGCGATCGGGCAGGTGGGCGAGGTGGTCGCCTGGCGGGACACGCTGCCGGCGGGCGCGCGGCCGGAGATCGAGATCGGCATCTCCACCGCCTTCGGTTGCACCATCGAGGGCCCGGTCGCCGAGGACCACGTGATCGACGTGGCCGTGCGCCTGGCGCAGGCCGGCGCCGACAGCGTGGGGCTGAGCGACGGCGTGGGCACCGCCAACCCGGCGCAGGTGAAGCGGCTTTTCACCCGGCTGCGGGCGGAGCTGGGCGACAAGGCGGGCGGCGCGCACCTGCACAACACCCGCGGGCAGGGCCTGGCCAACGTGGTGGCGGCGCTGGATGCGGGGGTGACGACCTTTGATGCCTCCCAGGGCGGTATCGGCGGCTGCCCCTATTCCCCGGGGGCGACGGGCAACATCGTGACGGAGGACCTGGTCTGGATGCTGGAGGCCATGGGCCTGGACACCGGCGTGGACCTGGATCGTCTGGCGGCCGCGCGCGCGATCCTGGAGGAGGCGCTGCCGGGCGAGCCCGTCTATGGCCACCTGCCCGATGTCGGCACCGAGAAGGGCTTCCGCTACGCCGGAGGGCGCGCGGCCGTCGAAGGGAGCGGCCGGGCCCATCGCCAGGGCGTGCCCGCATGAGCGCCGGGGGCGGGCTGCCGCTGGCCGGCGTGCGGGTGATCGAGTTCTCGCACATGGTGATGGGGCCGACCTGCGGCCTCGTGCTGGCCGATCTCGGTGCCGAGGTGATCAAGGTGGAGCCGCGCGGCAAGGGCGACCGCACGCGCTATCTCACCTCCTCCGGCACCGGGTTCTTCGCTGCCTTTTCGCGCAACAAGAAGTCCGTGCAGCTGGACACCGAGGACGCCGCGGACGTGGCGGTCCTGCAGAAGCTGATCGGCACGGCCGACGTGGTGATCGAGAACTTCCGCCCGGGCGCGCTGGCGGCGCGGGGACTGGGATACGAGGCGCTGTCACGCGGCAACCCGCGCCTGGTCTACTGCTCGCTCAAGGGCTTCCTGGCCGGCCCCTACGAGACGCGCACCGCGCTCGACGAGGTCGTGCAGATGATGAGCGGACTGGCCGCCATGACCGGCCCGCCCGGCCGGCCGCTGCGGGCGGGGGCGCCGGTGAACGACATGATGGGCGGCATGTTCGGCGCCATCGCGATCCTGGCGGCGCTGCGCCAGCGGGACATCACGGGCAAGGGGCAGCTGGTGCAGTCCGGCCTGTTCGAGAACGCCGCCTTCCTGGTTTCCACCCACATGCTGCAGCAGGCCATCACCGGGGTGGCGCCGCCTTCCATGGCGGCGGGGCGGCGCGCCTGGGGCGTCTACGACGTGTTCACCACCGCCGACGGCATCCCCCTGTTCATCGGGGTGGTGACCGAACGGCAGTGGGACATCTTCACCGATGCCCTGGACGAGCCCGCGCTGCGCGACCCGGCCTGGGCCAGCAACACGCTGCGCGCCCAGGGGCGGGAGACACTGATCCCGCTGGTGCAATCCCTGGTGGGACGGCGCCCGGCGGCGGAGCTGGAGGCGCTCTGCGAGGCGGCCGGGCTGCCCTTCGCGCGCGTGAACCAGCCCGGGGATCTTTTCGAGGACCCGCACCTGAACGCAGGGGGCGGCATGCTGCCCATCACGCTGCCGGACGGCCGCGCCACCACCGTGCCCGCCCTGCCCGTGCAGTTCGGGGACGCGCGGCTCGGGGTGCGCTCGGACCTGCCGGCCCCAGGCCAGCACACGGCGGAGGTGTTGCGCGGGCTGGGGATGGACGCGGCCGAGAAAGATTGAGAGCGGCGGCGGGCTCGTTGGGGAAGAGCCCTGCCGTGGCCCTGCATGGCCCTGAAGGAGACGCGCGATCGGTTGCCCGCGGAGGCTTCCGCCGGGGCCAGCGGAACGACGCGGCCGTTCGCGTTATCCTTGTGCGGCCATCCCTTCCGGATACGAACGAGCCGCCCGTCGCTTCCCTCCACCGCCATGTCGCCCGGCAGCAATTCCATCGCTTGGCCGTCCCCACCGGCGACTTCGGTCGCGCCTCAAGATCGCGCCGTTATCCTGCCCGGGCTGGAGATGCCCGGCCGGGCGACCGGGATGGCTCAAGGCGAGGCCGTTCAGGTCAGCAGGCTCACGCGGCGCCGGCTCCGCGACGGCCTGGCGGGCGCGAGGAACAGCTCGCGCGCCTTGTCGCGGAATGCCAGCAGCTTGTCGTGCTGGCCCTGCGAGTAGGCGGCCACCTTCTCACGCGCCTCGGGCGTCTTCGCGGTGGCGAAGGCTTTCATCAGGCCCTCCGCCGTGAAGCCGTAAGGGGGAAGCGACACGTCGTCGAGCCCCGCCTCCTCGTAAAGCAGGCGCTGCTTGCGGCCCACCCCGATGTTCACGCAAGCGCGCTCGGTCACCAGGCCGAAGATGTTGCCGTGCAGTTTCATCGAGAAGACGTGGTGCGCCGCGGAAAAGATCGAGAGGGCGTCGAGCGGGTGCGTCGTCGCCTCCCGCCACAGGCAGCGGTCGCCCTTGCGCATGCGCGCCATCACGTCCGAGTGGATGCGGTGGTCCATGTGGTTGCGATAGACCGAGAGCGGCAGGAACATGATCTCGTGGTCGTCGGCCAGCATGTCCAGCGCGCGGGCCAACTCCCACTTGAACCACTCGAGATAGGCGAGCAGCCGCTTGTCCTCGAAGCCGTGGCGCGTGTTGAAGTGGTCGGCCAGGCAGATGATGATGCGCTCCCTGCCGGGCGCGGGCGGCGGCACGTCCGGCGGAAGCACGGGCGCTCGCACAGCCTGATGGTTCTTCAGCGCGAAGACGATGTCCGGGATATAGTCGCTCTTGATCCCGTACTTGCCGCAGATGTCCACGTCGATGTGGTTGCGGAACCAGGAGTACTGGTAGTCCTCACCACGGTCGAGCAGCCACTTCGCGCTTGCGTCCTCGTATTTCAGGCCGACGCCAACCATCCAGAAAGGGGTGCCGCGCGGGATCCAGTCCAGGAAGAAGGGCGCGACGACGTCGCCGCCGCCCAGGATGACCTTGCACCCGGCCACGTCCTCGGCCGTCATGCGGCCGTCCTTCAGCTCAATGTTCTCCTCGCCGAAGAACCACTTGTGCGCCTCGATGAAGGCCTCGTCGCCGCAGTTGCCCCGGTTGAAATAGCCCAGGCAGATGATCTTGCTCATTGATCTCTTTCCCTTCAGGCGAGCCAGGCGGCGATGGCGCGCTGGGCAGCGTCCGCCGTCGCGGCAAGCGCCTTGCGGGCCGTTGCGATGTCCTGCCGCGTCTGCTGGTCGCTGTGAATGGCCACGATCATCGCGCTCGCGAGGTCGGCGCGGAAGCGGTAGGGCTCGGTGGTCAGCCCGCCGAATCCCAGGCCATGGAAGCGCGCGTGGTCGGCCTCCGTCAGGGGAACGAAGATTGTGGGAAGCTGGCGTGAAATTCCAAAAAGGGCGAGCGCCGGCTGGGTGGTCACCAGCAGGGGGTTGTGGTGCGCCATGGCGGCGACGACCGCGTCGAGGTGCGGTGGCGCATCCAGCATGCGCACGTGATTGAAGTGGCGCATCAGCATAACGGTGTCGAGCGTCGCGCGGTTGTCGTCGCTGCGCACGCCGCTGCGAAGGGGAAAGCCGCGCACCATGAACTTGGGGTGTTCCCGGTCGAACCACTCCGCCATCTCCCAGCGAAGGAATTCCAGATAGGTCACGTCCTTCGCCCGCGCCTCCCAGCGCGCGGCGTCGTGCGGGTCGTGGAAGGAGACAAGAAGGCGCCGGCGCTTCGGCTGCGGGTCCGGTTCGAAAGGATCGGGTTCCGGCTGGAACTGGAGGCGGGCCGCGACAAAGGCGGGATCAGGGATCTCCACCACCTCGCCCGGCGCCTCCGGCCGTGGCAGTCCGGCAGGAGCCAGGAGCAGGGTCTTCAGTCCCGCCGCTTCTGCCAGCGCCACGACGTCCACGGTTTCGGCTGGCTGCGCCGGATCGGCCATGATCGCCATTCGCCGTCCGGAGGCGTTTAGGCCCTGATGCAGCATGCGCCTGACCGCTTCTGGCGGCATCACCGGAATGATCGGGTTCCCGGCCAGCCAGGACGACTTCACCTGCCCGTCCAAGCGGTCCGAGACGGCGGCGCGGTAACCGCCGAACAGGGCGCGCAGGCCACGCTCATGCGCGGTTCGAAGGGGCTTGGATGGTGCCGGGACGGCGATGTGGGCTGCGCTGTCCAAGGTTCTATCCTCACTTTGATGTGAACTATGTTTCGCAGGTCGGATTGGGGCTTGGCAAGTGCGGAGATCGCCCGCCGCAACGAAAGCAGCGCCGGTTGCTACGCGCGCATCACCGCCGGATCGGCCAGCGCGGACTTCACTTGCGCGACGAACTTTGCCGCCTCCGCCTGGGCCAGGTCGCACATGCGGTCGCGCGCGGCGATGAGCGCCGTGCGGCTCTCCGCATCCTCGGCCCGCTTCACCGCCGCCATCATCGTGGCATGCGTCAGCGCATAGGGTTCCACCGCCAGCGAGGAAAGGCCGAGCTGGGAACAGATCAGCTGCGTCTTGCGGGTCAGGCCGATGTTGACAAAGGGCACGCCGGCGGCCGCGGCGAAGACCAGCCCGTGGAACTTCATGCTGACCACGAGGTCCATGTTGGCCAGCACCGCGCCAACCACCGGCGGATCCATCGGCTGGTCCAGAATGCGGACGGCGCCCTGCTGGCGCATGCCCGTTACGACGTCGTAGAGGTAACCCAGGTCGAAGTCGTTGCGGTCCGCAGAGAAGGGAATACCGTAGAGGTCGTAGTACTTCGCCAGTTCGTCCATGATCTTGGAAAGGGTGAGGCGCATGTACTGGGCGTAGAAGAATTCCGCCATGTTGCCGGTGCGGTAAGCATCCTGCGTGGCCGTGTTGGAGAGGATGAGGGCCATCGACTTGCGGGACTTGCCCAGCCATGCCGCCTGTTGGGGTGCCAGCCGCTCGACCTGTTCGCCGAGGTTGAAGACGATGTCGGGCGTGAACCGCGCGTCGACTCCCTGTTCCCGCAGCGCGTCCACGTCTTCCTGGTTCCGCAGCCAGACGCCGAGCAGGCGGTGGCGCTGCGCGACGACGGCCTGCCGCTGCTCCGGTGAGCCGAGCCCGACGCCGTAGACGAAGAACTTGCTCTCCTCGGGGATGGAGCGGAGATAGTAGGGCAGGAAGACATCCCCGCCGCCGAGCACGTGGACATCCCCGGGCGCCGCCCCGGGATCGGCCGCATCCACATCGGTGATCCATTGCAGGTCATGGTCGGGGAACAGCTGGCGGTGGACATTGCGGAATGCTTCGTCGCCGCAGTTGCCGCGGTTGTACCAGCCCACGAACCGGATCGTTCCCACAGCCCCAACCCTCCTGCGCGCCGCCTGAATCGTCGGGGCCGCTGCAGCTAATCCTTTACGAGGACAAGCTCGTAAAGGAAGATTCCAAGGTCCCGCCGGTCCCCGTCCGGAATGAAGTCGGCGGGCTTGACCGTCCTCTCCAGCGTGATGGTCAGGAGCATGTCGCCACCCTCGCAATCCGTGAGGGGGAGGGCGACGGCGAAACGCTCCCCGCTGCTCACGGGGTGGCGCAGCACGTCCTCGCCATTGATGTTGAAGGCCGCCACCTGCGGCCCCGTCCATTCCACCCCGGCCAGCCGCGCGCCGATGCGGACAAAGCGCCGCGGCCCGGCCTCGACCGAGAATCCCACCGCCGCCCTGCGGGCGGCGGACCAGATGCCCTCCACCTCCAGGTCGTGCCATCCCTCGATGAACACGCCCTTGGCATGCAGGTCGCCGATCGTCGTCTCGTCTTCGGTCCGGAGCAGAAGGCCCTGGCCCACCCGGCTGGGCTGGACGGCGTTGATTTCCTCGGCCAGCCAGAGGAACTCCGCCAGCACGTCCCGCGACAGGCCGCGCTGCTGGGCCTCGTCGCTCAGCACGAACTCCCTGACGATATCGCCAGGGCGGGCGTGGGTGCTGTTCTGCACGTAGCGCTCAACCTCGCCCTCGAAGGGAAGGCGGCCGAGAAAGCAGCGGTAGCAGAGGTCGATGAACACCGGCCGCTGGACCGCCTCGATCACGGCGAGCGCCAGGGCGTCGATCCCCACCTCAAGGTCCATCGGCCGCAGGGCACCCGGGCCCTGCGCCACCCGGCAGAAGAAGGCGACGCGCCCGAAGCAGAGGCTGATGCGGTGGCGCGCCTGTCCCGCCAGCATCAGGCTGGCCCGCCCGATGCCGTGCCGGGGCAGGGAGTTCTGGAACACCGCGAGGGCGAGGTAGCGGATCAGGTTCACCGGATCCAGGCCGGACAGGGCGGCGAAGTGCAGGCCGCCAGCCGGACGGGCGAACCAGGGCGCCACGTGCCGCGGCGGGCCCATCTTGCTCATCGCCTGACGGGTCCACCCCATGCCCGGATAGCGGGTGAGGCCTTCGGCCGGGCGGGTCGCCCGGTCAAAGGCGGGGCTGGTGGCGAACTCAAGGACCTTGCGGGCATAGGCGTCAGCCGTGCGCTCCCGCCCATGGCGGAGCGCCGCGCTTCCGATCCGCTCGCGCATCGCCGGGTCCTCCACCAGCGCCTCCATGGCGCGGCGCAGCGCGTCGGAGGAGGAAAGGTCGCGGATCTTCAGCACGGCGTCGTCCGGCAACTCGCGGTAGCAGCCGCTGTCGAAAACGATAACGGGGGCGCCGCAGGCCATCTGCTCGGCGAGCGAGCCGGAGGCGCTCTCGGTGTTGGGAAAGCGGATGTTGACGAACACGTCGGTCGCGGCCTTCACCTCGAAGAGGCGTTCCTCCGTGACATTGAACTCGAAGAACACCCATTCCGACAGGTTGTCGTCGCGCACGAGCATCTGGAGATACTCGATGTAGTCGCGATCGTTGGCGCCGCCCACGATGGAGAGCGTCGCCTTCTGGCGCAGGAGGGGCGAGTTGCGGAAGGCTTCGATGCAGAAGTGCAGGTGCTTGGCGGCGCCGATATGCCCCAGGGACGAGAAGGACACCCGCTCCTCGGAGGAGACCGGCTTGCGCAGCGGGGCCGCCTTCTTGTCGGAGGGCAGGAAGAGGCGGAGCTGCGGACGGTCGGTGATGGCCGAGACGATGTCGGAGGCGAACTGGGAATGGACGATGATGGCCTGCGCCTTCTCCAGGAAGGGCTCGATCAGCGGGAAGGTGAAGGCATGCGGCGTGTCCCAGGGCGCGTAGCGCGTGAGCTGGTCGCGCATGGTGATGCGCGACACCTCCAGCAACTCCATCGCGCGGTTGCCGTAGTAGCGCGCCATGATGTCCACGTAGCGGTCGGGCCGGCGCGCGGATTCGAAGATGGTCCAGGCCAGGTAGTGCTGCATCACCACGTCATGCACCGCGACGATTCCGCCGCGCTGGAGCGCGATGGTGTTGATCGCCAGGTGGTTTTCCTGGTTGTTGCCGATGTTCAGGACGGACACGTCGAACAGCGAGAGGAGGTCGCTGTTGAAGCTGTCGTCAAGGGTGAACTGGGGCGCTTCGGAGCAGTAGGTCGCGCCGTTGGGCTGCACGAAAAGGTAAACCTCGCAGCCGAAGTCGGCGGCGCGCCGGTGCATGGCCTCGACGATGCAGAGCGAGTGCGCCCCGATGTCGGAGTTGGGGCCGAGCGGGGTGAGCCAGGCGATCTTCTTGCCCATGATGCTTTCGGATGGCTTGGGGTGGCCGTGGCGCGGCGTTCGGTCGGATCAGACCAAGCTCCAGGAGGCGTGGTCTTCCGTGAAGCGGCGAAGAAAGGAAGCCTGGAACTGGGCCTGGAAGGTTTCCACCTCGCGCAGCGCGTTCCGCACCAGGCTGCCGGACCAGGCACGGTCCTCCAGCACCAGGCGGATGGCCGTGCCAAGCGCGGAGATGGAGGATGTGCGGACCATGTTGACGTCGTTCACGCCGGCGGGCGTCCGCCACGGCACGGAAACGCCGGCGTCGCGCGGCGCGCGCGTGTCGTCGAAGACGATGCAGGGCGCGCGCATGTTCATGCTGTCGATCAGCCGCCCGGCGGAGACCGTGTCGGGTGGCTGCCCGATGTGGATGTGGGCCCCGGCGAAGGGCAGGCGCGGGTCCAGCCAGGCCGCCTGGGGCGCGGGGGCCGCGTAGCCGTTGGTGATCTCGTGGATCTCGATCCCACCGCCCACGCTCCGGATGGCGCGCCGCACCTCGTCGAGGCTCTGCCCGGCCAGGGCGAGGTCGTTGTTGATGATGACGACCGCGGGCCGGCGCGAGGGCGCGAAGCCGCGGTAGGAGGGCAGGGGGGCGGACAGCAGGGGCACCTCCCGGTCGAAGACGGAGCGGTAGAAGGACCAGGGGCGGACATCCAGCGCCACCACCCGCGGAAGCGACGCCGCCTTGTCCATCTCGGTTTCCGTCCAGTCCCGCCGGTTCAGCGCGGAGGCGCAGTCGAGCGCGAAGAGAGCCTGGGCGAATTCCGGCAGTCCCCCGAACTCGGTGTCGAGCGCGATGCCGCCGAAGGAGGAGAAAGGCGTTTCCAGCGCCTCGCGTAGGCGCTCATGGCTCACAGTGTCCGCGGGCGTGACGTCGTAGCAGCCGATCACGTGGTCCGAGCGCTCGAAGGCGTCACGAAAGCCGCGCAGGCTGTAACTGTGGTCCCGCCGCTCATCATCGGAGAACAGGCCGATCCGCAAACCCCTCATCGCCTCTTCCTTTGCACCAGACCCGAGGAGGCGCCGCGCGCCCCGCCCGTTTCACCGGGGCACGCCGCCCGACTGTGTGGAGCCGCGCTTCGCGCCCGAGCCATCCCGTGGAGGGGCCGCGAGCGGCGACCGCCGGCGTCAGGCCGCGATCGGTCGGCACTCCTCGCGCACCATGTCGGCCACGTCCCGCAGGCGGGCGATGGCTTCGGCCTTCCACTCCCCCGAGCGCATGGCGATGTGCTGCATCAGCGCCGGCTCCTCCGCGCGTGAAAGGGTCTCGATCAGCATGTCCGAGGTCTGTTTCCGCGAATCGAAGGTCAGGCCGGGCGTGCCGAAATCCTCCATCAGGTCCAGGGTCTTGCGCGTGGTTCCGACATTGACCGCGAAACGGCCGCTGAGCAGCCCGAACACCAGCCCGTGGTACTTCATGCTGAGCACGATGCCGTCGGTGCGGGCGAGCACGCTGATCAGGTCGGGCGCGTCCACGTAGCGCTCGATCAGGCAGACCCTTTCGCGGCGGCGCATGCGCTTCAGCACGTCGCCCGCGAAGATGTAGTCCCGCGCGCTGTACCAGACGCTCATGGACGGCATGACGATGTCGTACCTCGCGGACATGGCGTCCAGCGCCTTGGCCAGCCGTTCCTTCAGCAGCTCGATTTCCTCGAAGCGCTTGCGGTTGCCGGTGAGATAGTCGAGCCAGTAGTCGCCCGAGAGGAACACGAACAGCTTGCGCCGGTCCGGGCTGAAGCCCTGGGGCGGCAGCACCGCCAGCGACACGAGCTGGTCGATGGTCATGCCTTCCCCTGGGTCGGTCACGGGCTTCGCGCTGAACACCAGGTCGGGGGTGAAGGTGGCGTCGTAGCCCGCGGCCCGCGCCACCGCGACATCGCGGCGGCTGCGCAGCAGAAGGCAGCGCAACCGGTCCCGCAGGGGGTCCAGGATGTGAATGTCCTTGTCGCCGTAGGGAAAGGAGCAGCCGACCGCGTAGATGCTCCGGGCCGAGGACAGATACTTGGTGAAGTACTCGTTCAGGATGGCGCCCCCGCCGAACAGGGTCACGGGGGTGGAGCCGCCCTGGGGCAGGCTGGTGACGAACTGGTGCGGCACGTCGCCCAGCGCGCCTGAGAAGGCTGCCTTGAAGGCCTCGTCACCGGCATTGTTGTGCCCGTAATAACCGAGAATGGGGATGCAACAGGACATAACGCAATTGTGAACCAGTCGTGATCTTTTCACAAGTCATTACATGATGCCTGCGCCGGCCCCAGACAGGCCGCATGGGGCATGCGACCCTCGCGATCCCCGCGCGGCGCGGACGGCGCGTTTCCGGAGGCTTCTCCTGACCGATCCTTCGCGTGTGGTGATCATCGGCGGCGGCGGCCACGCCAAGGTGGTGATCGAGGCGCTGCGGGCCGCGGGCTTCCCGCCGCCGCTCGGCATCATCGATCCCCGGCCGCCGGCCCCGGCCGTGCTGGGCGTGCCCGTGCTGGGGGGCGACGAGATGCTGGAGCGGCTACGGGCCGGGGGCCCCTGCGCCGCGGTGGTGGCGGTGGGGCACAACCTCGCGCGCCAGCGCGTGGGGGATCGCCTGGCCGCTCTGGGCTTCGCCCTTCCCCCCGTGCTTCACCCCGCCGCCCATTGCTCGCCGAGCGCGGTGGTCGAGGAAGGGGCGGTGGTCATGGCGCGCGCCTGCCTGGGCCCGGAGTCCCGGATCGGGCGGCTGGCCATCGTCAACACGGGCGCGGTGGTGGAACACGACAACCGCCTGGGTCAGGCGGCCCATGTGGCTCCTGGCTGCGCCCTGGCCGGCGGCGTGGTGGTGGGGGAGCGGGCGCTTGTGGGGATCGGGTCTGCCGTGCGGCAGGGCATCGTCATCGGCGCGGATGCGGTGGTGGGCGCGGGGTCCGCCGTGGTGCGTGACGTGCCGCCCGGCGCGCGGGTGGGCGGCACCCCCGCGGTGCCGCTCCGCCCACCCCGTTGAGTGTATTCAGGCTTGGGCGAGCATGTTCTCGATGATGGTATCGACGGGCCCGTCGGCGAC
>NZ_JBHLVZ010000119.1:0-631 GCF_042433125.1 Muricoccus vinaceus
ATGACTTTAACCTCAGAGTTCACCCGATCCGAAACAGGGGCAGACCGAAGTGTTCGACGACCCTGTAGTGGCCACAGCCATCCTCGACCGCCTGCTGCACCACAGCCACGTCATCACCATCCGCGGCGACAGCTACCGGCTCAAGGAGAAGCGCCGCTCAGGCTTGCTGAGGGCCACGGCGCCCGAGCCGATCACCAGGGCGGGCAAGGCTTAAACCGGGGGGAGTTTTCGTGGCGCCCAGGGGGGCGTTTCCGATGTCGTTTGACAGATGTTTGATCCCAGGGTTTGATGGTGCAGTCTTCTGCCCTGAGTGGAAGGACGCACTATGGGCCAGCTACTCCACGGCAGCGCCACAATGATGGAGGCAATCCGTCGAGCGATACAGCATGTCGAGAGAGCCTGAGGGGGCTCCCCAAGCGCCACGGGGTGAACCCCGAGACGGTGGCGAAGTGGAGGCAGCGATCCTCTGTCTCCGACCTCCGGACCGGTCCTCAGGAGCCCAGGTCAACGGTTCTGTCGCCCGAGCATGAGGCCATCGTCGTTGCCTTCCGCCGCCACACGCTGCTGCCGCTAGAGCGTAATCCGAGCGATTGGATTCGAATGTTCTTGCCCGACGCGGCGGCGATCTGAT
>NZ_JBHLVZ010000012.1:0-653 GCF_042433125.1 Muricoccus vinaceus
CGGGGCGTTTCGCCGTCCAGCAAACCTCACCCCGAACCATAAAGCACGTCAGGGCAAATAGGCAGCGCTTGGGTCTAGAGCTTTTCCGCCTTACTCGAACGCATAGCCTGAGTTGGCGAGGTAGTTCCTGCACTCGGCTGGGGTGAAGTTTCCGAGCAGTCGGCCGATGGTGATCCAGAGTGCCTCACGGGTGCGCGCTGCGGCCTTTCGGAGCAGCGCCTTCAGCTTGGCGAAGACCTGCTCGATTGGGTTCAGGTCGGGGGAGTAGGGCGGCAGGTAGAGCAAGCTGGCACCGGTGGCGCGGATCGCCTCACGCACACCGGTGACCTTGTGAGCGGTGAGGTTGTCGAGAACCACGACGTCGCCCTTGGAGAGAGTGGGGGCGAGGAACTGTCCGATGTAGGCGAGGAACGCCTCACCGGTCATCGGGCCGTCCAGCACGAGAGGCGCGACAAGGCCGGTGCTGCGCAGGCCCGCGATAAAGGTGGTGGTGCGCCAGTGGCCATGCGGCGTGGTATCGACCAAGCGCTCGCCCCGTGGTCCCCAGCCGTAGCGGCGGACCATGTTCGTGGCGGCGCCGGTCTCATCGGGAAAAACGAAGCGCTCGGGGTCCATGTAGCGCTGCCAGACCCGCCAGTGGCGTCGATGGGCCG